>DHFN01000175.1 GCA_002402275.1 Anaerolineales bacterium UBA4823 | reverse complement strand
GCATTTCAAAATGGATTATACCTAAAGCATATAATTATAAATCAGAAAGGTGGTGTATTATGTCAAAGATATCGGCTCGTTCAGGTGGCATCGAAAGTAAGCTTGATGGGTTTGCCATTGCTGTCTTAGTGTCTTCTATATTGCTGTCGCTTCTCTGTCTCATCATTGCTTTTGTTTTAAAGGGTTCTTTAGTTTTATTGATAATTGTGTCGGTCTTGATATTGGGGCAGGGAATTTATTGGTGGGTTATATACAAGGCGGGGGCTGAAGTTATTAGGTTGTTGAAAAAGATAGCGGGTTTGCCTTATGCTGGTAAAATACTCGAAACAGTCGGAGAAGGCCAGGAATTTGTATGTACTGATTGTGAAGCTCCGGTTTCTGTCCTTGATAAGTATTGTACTCAGTGTGGTTCGTCTCTTGAAGAAGAGGGAAAATAGCCCAATATATCCTTTTCTTGGACGACTTAACTTGACCCTTCAGATTACCCCTGCGGGCTTTGGGCTGGGGATTGATGAGAACGGCCGCTCCCGCCGTCCTTGCTAAGCGCCAGCTTGGTTTTGTACCACGGGGCTGGTAGATATAGTTTGAGATATATGTGTTAGAAGGGTGGGTTAAATTCTTTTTCTAGTCACAAGTAGGAAAGGGATAAAGCGATGGACAACAAAATATGGTATTACTCTCGGAATGGAAGGAAAGAAGGGCCTATATCTGAAGCAAACTTGAAAGAGTTGCTTTTAAAGAAAAAAATAACACAAGAAACTTTGGTATGGAATCAGGCATTTACAGAATGGCAAAAAATTGGAAATCTAGATGATTTTAAAAACATTATTCCAATCGAGCCTCCTCCTTTGCCAACAAAGGCGAGTATTCCAATAAAACAGAATAGACCCTGGATTAGATATTGGGCAAGGAGTTTTGATGTTAAATTGTTAATCACCGTTTTTAGCGCCATTTATTTATCTAACTATATTGTAACCAATATATACCTTGTATTGCTTGTTTGCGTTTTACTGTCGTGTCTTTTCTGGATATTGATTGAAACAATATGCCTTGCATTGTTTGGAAGTTCTCCCGGAAAATATTTATTGAACACCAAGGTTGTGTCTTTTAATGAAAAGAAACCACATTTTGGACAATCATTGAAAAGAAGTTTTATGGTATGGTTTTATGGCAATGGATTATACATACCAATCGTTTCTTTTATTAATCAATATTTATCATTTTCACGTTTGAAAGCCAATCTCCCTCTTAAATGGGAATTGTCAAGCAAAACACGCATAGAACATAAAAAGATAGGTTCTGCACGAACAATATTATTTATATTTCTTTTTATTTCAACGGGTGTTATCTATAATAATGTGATTATTAAGAATACAGAATTACGTGTCAAGTTAAAGGCTAGTAATATGTGGATAAATCTTGGATATTACGATGAAGCGATAAAAACCTGCAATGAGGTTATTTCAGAAAGGCCTAAATCTGCGGAAGCTTATCATTATAGAGGTTATGCATATTATAAAACAGAAATATATGATAAAGCATTAATTGATTTTAACAAGACGATTAAAATGAATAAAAAAATGAAGGGAGTTTATAATAATCGAGGATTAGTTTATCATGCACTGGGAAAATATAACGAGGCTTTAGAAGATTATACGAAATCAATCAATGAAGAACCATTCTTTCACGTCGCATATAATAACAAAGGAATGACCTTGCTGTCGCTTGAAAAATATTCAGAAGCGCTTGATATGTTAAACGAAGCCATCGAATTAAGTGATTCAACAAGCATTTATTACTTTAATAGAGCCAAGTGTTATACGCAAATGGAAAGCTTATCGTATGCAGTAGATGATTACAGTAAAGCCATAAGTATTAAGCCTTTTTATCCGCTGGCTTTTAATAACAGGGGCTATGTTTATCTTCTAAAGGAAGAGTATGCAAATGCTAAAGATGATTTCACGATAGCATTATCCATGGATTCCTTGAACGCCCAAATATGGGCGAACAGGGCAATAGCGTATACGATTCTAGGGAGACGTAAAGAATCGATTCGTGATTTCAAAAAAGCAGCGATGCTGGGAGATGAATTTTCGAAAGCAATACTGCGTAAATCGAATGTTAGATGGTAATTTAAACATCATAAGGTGATAAAAATGGCTTATGGCTTTAACTGCCCATATTGCGGTAATGAGATTATTACTCATTATCTAAAAATAGGTGATACGGCTTTATGCAAAAGCTGTAAAAAGAATTGTATAGTGCCTGTAGAAGGAAAACAGGCAGTTCCATCTGATACATTATCAAATTCCAATATCGAAATGATAAAACCCGCAATAACCGGACAAGTGTTGTTGGCTTCCCAAGGCCAAAGGTTTGGTAATTATATATTAGATATATTATTTATATATATATTAGCATTTATTGTCGGGATTATATTCGCATTAATAGGACATTCAGAAGTCCTTCTAAGAATAAATAATTATATATTAGGTGCCATATTATTTCTCATATATTACGTACCCCAGGAAGCATATTCTGGCAGAACATTGGGTAAGTTAATTACAAAGACAAAAGCAGTTAACGAAGATGGCTCTGAAATATCTCTTGGTCAAGCAGTTGGAAGAACATTATGTCGTTTCATACCTTTCGAGGCGTTCTCTTTTTTAGGGGGCAAGGGTCGGCCGCGTGGTTGGCACGACAAGCTTTCAAATACGGTAGTTATTACATTAAAGTAAGATAAGCGGAAGCAATCGTTGCCGGATATATATGCGCGGGGGGTGTGGGGCAACTAAAGTGCCTTACACAAGTCACTTTATAATTAAATGATGTATATATGTGTTGGATATCTGAAGATAGTTGGATTATTTCTAATCACCCGAAAGTTGTCATTAATAATAATAACATAAGGAGAATAGAAATGAAGAACACAGCGCTTATATTCTTTATTGTTTTATTATTAGCGCCATTACTCCTTTCAGGAGGTACGTTAAAACTAGAAACAAATGTAAAATATATTTGCGATGCTTTGTTACATGATTCTTTAAAATTACAGGCATTTATAAAAAGCCCCGATAATAAACGTATTGCCTACATATATAGTAATAATACATTAAGTGTATGGTCAATTACGATTGACGGTAAAACATTTACTTATGATTATATAGCTCCGTCAACACTAGTTTTCAGCGATAATAGCAAGAATGTATCTTTTGGCGCCATAAAGAATGGAGAAGCATTTGTTGTATTAAATGGAAAAGAAAAAAGAAAATATAACAATATATCGGAAAAACCACTGGTGTATAGCTTTAAAGAAAATGATTACGCTTATAGCGCTAAGAAAGGAAGTAAATGGTTTATTGTGTATAACGACATTGAGGGCTTGGGTTATGATTTTATTTGTGATAGTTTTCCGATGTTTAGCCCTGATGGGGAGCAAGTTATATATGCCGTTAATGATGGGGGAAAGTATCGTATGGTTGTTAATGGCGTAAAAGGGGAGGCATATGATTCAATATTAACATTTAAGCCGTTATTCAGTTCTGATGGTAAAAGAATGATTTATGGTGTAAAAAATAACAATAAATCATTTATTGTCGATAACGGGAAAAAGATGAAATCTTATGACGGAATAACGAACAACTCTCTTTTTTTAAGCCCAAACCTGAAAAGACTAGCTTACAGTGTCTATGAAAATAATAAGTATATGGTTGTTGTAGATGGACAAGAAAATAAATGTTATGATGGCTTGGCGGAACATTATCCCATCTTTACTCATGATAGTGAAAAATATGCGTATATTGGAATTGAGGGTGGAAAACAAGTTGTAGTCGTGGATACTTGTGAAAATAAGAGCTACGGTGGTATTGTTTATCGCAGCTTGACTTTCAATCCTAAAAGTCATAGTTATATTTATGTTGCCCGTGATAAACAAAAGGATATAATTGTTAAAGACGGGAAGGAAATACTATCAGATAAGCATATTCTACTTGACACTAATTGTTTTAGCCCTGATGGGCAAAGGCTTGCTTATCGTGTATATGATGGTATGAAATATAAATACATTATTGACAACAACAAAACTCGTGGATATGATATGGCCCGTAATTTTATCTTCAGCCCCGATGGCAAGCGATATGCTTATGCTGCATCTGATAATAATAGATGGTTTGTTGTTGTTGATGGTAAAGAGGGAAAAAGATATGATGGTATATTATTAGGTTCATTAATGTTCAGTCATGACAGCAAGTATATTGTTTATGCTGCTGGAGAAGGCTTAAAGAGATTTGTTGTGATTGATACTGTAGAAGGTAAAAGGTACGATAATATTGTGGGTGGTGGAAAAACATTACAAATAGATGATAAAAATAGAGTTTATTATTTTGTTTATATTAGTAACAAGATTTATGGTATAGAAGAGAATATTAATAATAAATAAATTAAAATGTACCCTATTGTTGTGAGGCGCGAGTTCAATATTGAAGTTCAACACTTGGGTAGCCTAAGTGCCAACCATCCGTAAACATAATTAAAAAAATTTATATATGTAGGAGGCGTGGGGTAAATATATATGCGCGGGGGGTGTGTGGTAGCCGAAACTGTCGGGCTTAGAGTATATGATAATTAAAGAGAATGTATTTGCGTTGGGGGTGGGGTAGAGTATGGGTGTTAGTAGAAATACAGACGTTTTATCTCTAAAAACAAATATATCCGTTTACCCCACCCCTGACGTGTATATACATTTATAGCACCCTCTTTTTAATTATAAAAGATGGATGAGCCTGTTAAAACCCCCAGGAAGGGCAAGGAAAGGGCCAGGTTCATAATCGCCCTGATAATTGTGTTCCTGCTGATAGGGTGATTAGAGGGAAGAAAGGGCTTTCCCTTTAATTTAGTTTACCCCACACCCCCGGTATATATATATATGTCACCCTTTAATTGTAGAATGTATGGGTGAATGGGGATTGCTGGATATCGCCGGCCGGGGCTGTGGTGCCCTGTCCACGGGGCCATCTGGACCTGGTATACAGGGGCCTGGACCGTTTCAACCTGACCCGGGAGAGGCTTGGCATCCTGCATGGTAAGGGCAGGCTTATAGATTGGCTGCTGGAGGAGGGCTGGATAATGGTAAAGGACAAAGGCGACCATTTTCTAATCGAGTTCGACAGGTGGACCCTCAGGCATAGGGGGCATATCCGGCGATGGATGGCCGGCATAAAGGGTAAGGTGTACCTGGTCAGCCGGGATGGGAGGCATAACAGGGTGGTCAGGGCAAGGAGTGAGGTTTAGGCCGGGCTGGTGGGCTCGGCTTATTTTGCTTGATTTTATCGCCTGTTCGGTGTATTCTTAGCCTATTAGTGCAGTTCAATTAAGGTTACAATGCCTCAGGATAAACCACAAGTCACCATCGAAAATCCCGTCATCAACTCTCCGTTCAGGATTCCCGAACGGCATTTCAAGTTCACCGATGACGGCATAACTGATGTCATCGAAGAGGGCCGCCGCGAAAGCAGCTACTTTATACCAGTAGCGAAGCCTCGTGGACACGGCCCTCAAATTACATTAGACACCGAGTGGACCGAAGACCGGCGTAAAGAGAACGAGTTCATCAACCAGATTCGCCGTCGTGTCGGTCCTTGGCGGGACAGCGGCTATCAGGGCGCGACTATCACAAGTACCACACGCAGGTTGCTGGAATACTGGAAAAATCCAGACAGGGACAAGCCGCTGTATTTCTGCCAAATCGAGGCGTTGGAGACAGCCATCTACATCACCGAGGTGGCCAAGAAGCTTAACGACGCATGGATTGACAACCAACTGGTAGCGGCCAATAAAGCGGGTAACTCTGACCTTTACCGCATCGCCTTCAAGATGGCCACAGGTAGCGGTAAAACCATTGTCATGGCTATGCTGATTGCCTGGCAGACCTTGAACAAGCTGGCTAACCCGACGGATTCCCGGTTCTCGGACGCGTTCCTCATCATCACGCCGGGCATCACCATCAAGGACCGGTTGCGGGTGTTGCTGCCCAACGATTCTGAAAATTATTACCGTAAACTGGATGTTGTGCCATCCGACCTGATGGAAGAGCTGACCAAGGTTAAAGTTGTCATCACCAATTTCCATGCCTTCAAGCTACGGGATAAGTTCGATGCTGGGAAGCTGGCCAAGGTTATATTGAAAAATGACAAGAGTGGGGCATTGACCGAAACCCCCGACCAGATGGTGCGCCGTGTATGCCGTGAGCTGGGTAACAAGAAGAACCTTGTCGTTATAAACGACGAAGCCCATCACTGCTATCGCCGTAAGGAAGAGGATGAAATCGTCGAGGTTTACAAGGGCGAGGTTCGCAAGGAAATCGAGAAACGGGAAGAGGAGGCTCGCATCTGGCTAAACGGCCTCGAGGCTGTCAAGACCAAGATTGGCATTAGGAATGTTTACGACCTGTCAGCTACTCCGTTCTTCCTGCGCGGGTCCGGCTATGACGAGGGCACCTTGTTTCCATGGGTGGTATCAGACTTTTCGCTGATTGATGCCATTGAAGCAGGCATTGTTAAAGTGCCGCGTGTCCCGGTTGAGGACAACACCAATCCAGGTCAAATGCCAACCTACCGGAACTTGTGGTTGAACGTCCGTGATGACTTGCCAAAGAAGGGACGCAGGACTGACAATATCACTGGCGAACCTAAAATGCCAGCTAAACTTGAAAGTGCAATATTAAGTCTGTATAAGAACTACGAGAAATCTTACGCACTCTGGAAAGACAACACCGCAGCCCGGGATAAGGGGCTGACACCGCCAGTATTCATTGTTATATGCAACAATACTAACGTCTCCAAATTGGTCTATGACTACATCTCCGGCTGGGAAAAGGAAATCAAGAAAGATACGAAGGTGTTGGTTCCTGGCAAGCTTGAGTTGTTCAGTAATGTTCAGGACGGCCAGTGGTCGAATCGTCCCAACACAATCCTGGTAGACAGCGAACAGTTGGAATCCGGTGAGTCCATGAGCGCGGACTTCAAACAAGCCGTTGCAGTTGAAATCGAGGAATTCAAGCAGGAGTACCGACAGCGGTTCCCAGGCCGTGACACAGAGAAGCTTACGGACGAGGACCTGTTGCGTGAGGTTATGAATACGGTAGGCAAGACCGGCAAGCTGGGCGAGCAAATTAAGTGTGTCGTCTCAGTGTCCATGTTGACCGAGGGATGGGACGCCACGACCGTGACCCATATCCTGGGCATCCGGGCCTTTGGCACACAGCTATTATGCGAACAGGTTGTGGGACGCGGACTCCGCCGGATGAGCCGGGCCATCGTCACCCATGAGCACACCGTCAACGGTGCCAAGGTCCAGGTCGAATCGTACCCGGTAGAATATGCCGAGGTCTACGGCGTGCCGTTCTCGTTCATCCCCTGCGCCGGTGCAGCGATGAAAATAACCATTGGTGTTGTTCCTACCAGGGTCCGGGCATTGGACGAGCGCAAAGCATGCGAGATTACCTTCCCCCGTCTATCCGGCTACCGGTTTGAGCTGCCCGAGGAGCGGCTGACGGCAAAGTTCGACCAAGAATCAATTCTGCCACTTTCGACGCAGATACTTCCAACGAGGACGGTGAACGCACCCATCGTCGGGGAGAAGGTAGTATTGCATATTAACGACCTGAAGGAGAATCGGGAACAGGAAGTGGTGTTCCTGTTGGCGAAGCATTTACAGGAGAGGTATTTTAAAGACGACGACGGCAACCTGAAACTCCACTTGTTCCCCCAGCTATTGGACATTACCCGTCACTGGCTGGACGAGTGCCTGGTGCTTAAGGATGATACCTTTGTCCAATTATTGTTGCTGGTCGAACTGGCAGACGCGGCCGTTGGCAAGATTTACAATGCCATCGTTTCCTCTGTGGCCGGCGAGAAAGTTATCAAACCCATCCTTAAGTCCTACGACCAGATGGGCACCACGTCGTATGTGGACTTTGACACCACCAAGCCGGTGTGGTCCACCAGGGCGGACAAGTGCCACCTTTCGCACGTCGTGGCTGATACCAAGGATTGGGAGCAGAAACTGGCCCAAGCGCTGGAGGAGCTGGACGTGGTAATCCACTACGTCAAGAACCACGGCCTGAGCTTTCACATCCCCTACATCTATCTTGGCGAAGAGCACAACTACATGCCGGATTACATCGTCCATGTCGATGACGGGCACGGCAAGGACGACCTGTTAACCCTGATTATCGAAGTCACTGGCGAGAAGAAAGCAGATAAAGCCGTCAAGGTGGCCACGGCCCGGAATCTGTGGGTGCCAGCAGTGAACAACCATGGCGGATTTGGGCGATGGGCGTTTCTTGAAGTTGATGACCCGTGGAATGCAAAGACCATTATTAATGGGTATATCAATGGCAAGGCGTGATGAGAATCAACAGCTGATGTTCGGCGGTGATTGGACAGTTGAGAAGCTTGAGCGTGTCCGTAAGTATCTCCGCGCCTATACCACCGCTTTAAAGAAGCAGCCGTTTGCTTTGTGGTACATTGATGCGTTTGCCGGGACCGGTCATCTTACACATAAAAAGCGTGATACGGCACAAATCTCATTATTTGACGAAGCAGAGACCCGAGATGCTCCGAAATATATCGAAGGTTCAACCCGAGTGGCTCTGAAGGTTGAACCCCGGTTTGATAAGTATATATTCGTGGAGAAGGAATCTGGGCAAATACCGATGCTGGAGGATTTGCGAAATGAATTTCCCGATGTTCAGAATAAAATAGAAGTAGTCAACGAGGATTGTAATAGCTACATACCGCAGCTCTGCGCTTTAACGAATTGGAGGAACACGAGGGCAGTTCTGTTTCTCGACCCATATGGAATGGAAGTAAAATGGAGTACCTTAGAAGCTATTGCCCGGACACAGGCGATAGATTTATGGCTGTTGTTCCCGTTAGGTGTCGGGGTCATGCGAATGCTGAATAATAACGCTAAAATAACAGATTCCTGGGCTAATGTTCTAACAGAAATGTTCGGCACTGACAAGTGGTTCGATGATTTCTATGAAACCGCCAGGGAAGCCGGTTTGTTTGAAGAGAATATCCAGCAGATTAAGAACTGTAATTATAATAAGATTGGCCAGTATTTTGTTTCACGTTTGAAGACCATATTTACTGCGGTCGCAGATAATCCCCTACCATTGTGCAACTCTAAAAACGTTCCACTGTATTTGTTGTGCTTTGCGGCAGGCAATCCCAAAGGGGCCCCGATAGCGCTACGTATTGCTCAAGACATACTTGGAAAGTAACATGGCCAAGACAACTATTGAATGGACAGAGACGACCTGGAATCCAGTTACGGGCTGTTCCAAGGTTAGTCCAGGCTGTAAGAACTGCTATGCCGAGCGCATGGCTGTTCGACTCCGAGCAATGGGCCAGTCGAATTATGCCAAGGGATTCAAAGTTGTAACCCACGACCATGCGTTGGAGTTGCCGTTTAGTTGGAAAAAAACCCAGATGGTCTTCGTCAACTCGATGAGCGACCTGTTCCATCCTGCAGTTCCGCTGGATTTCATCAAGCGGGTATTCAACGTCATGGACTTAGCCGACCAACACATTTACCAGGTATTAACCAAGCGGGCCGAGCGGTTGGCGGAACTGAACGACCGGCTTCTATGGCCAGACCAGATTTGGATGGGGGTCAGTGTCGAGAACGCTGATTATAAAAGCCGCATTGACCTACTGCGCAAGACTTCCGCCAAGGTTAAGTTTCTATCCGTCGAACCTTTATTGGGGCCTTTAGGCAAGCTGAACCTAAGGGGTATTGATTGGGTTATCGTTGGGGGTGAATCTGGCCCTGGTTCAAGGCCTATGCTGGAGAGCTGGGCGCTTGATGCACGTGACCAGTGCATTCGGGCGGGTGTGCCCTTTTTCTTCAAACAGTGGGGCGGATTTAACAAGAAGAAAAATGGGCGTATTTTGGACGGTAAAGTATGGACTCAAATACCCGATATGGCGTTTTCAAAGGATAAGGATTATGCCAACTCTCGATAAAGCTATAGTAAAGAAATATATTGAAGAAGTTATCGCTGAGCTGCTCGATAACCAAACCGCTCGTCGTTTTCAGCATACCCGTGAATGGGCTAAAAGAGCACCAGCATCAGCGGGTGTTTATACCATCTTTGAAGACAACGTATTGATTTACGTGGGTGAGACAGGATGCATTCAGAAACGGATGATGGATGATTTATTGAATACCCGCCATCATAGTTTACGAAGAAGCCTTGGTGCAGATTTATTCCGTCATGAGACGGATTATCAACCAGCTACTACAAGAAATAATTTCCCACCTCGAATTGAAGAGCTGTTGAAGAACTATATGGAAGAGCATTTATCAGTCAATACGATGGTCGTTCCCTTCGGAAGATTGGAGATAGAAGAAACAATCATCGGCCAAGAGCCTATTCCAAAATACAATAAGAAATCAAAACGTAGTGAAGATTAGAGGTATTCCATGCCACGTGGACGCCCGAAAAAGAATAAAGAGCTGAAGAAGCCCGCCAATCAGCCCAAGCCCGCGGGCCGCCCCAAGGCCAAGGATAACGTCCATGTGTTTGCCATCCGGCACAAGGATAAGCGGGCGAACATACCCACCGAGGAGCTGCGCGGCTTCGTGAAGGACGAGGAGAAGGCTCCGGGCAAGATGCTATATCCCCGTGACCCGTCTTTAGACCCCCAGTTGGTCTGGAAGGGCAAGGACGAGCAGGACAGCAAGGACCTGGCCGTGCCCACCGTGCCGGTCTATATTCAGGAAAAGATACATCCCCAGGCCATCATCGAAGACTTCAAGGCCCATGCTAAGCGGGAGAAGGAAGAGCTGGCCCCTAACCTGTTCTCAGCCTTCAACGGCATCCGGTTTGAGGAGCTGATAGAGTTCTACAAGCACGAGCAGAACTGGTCGAACCGTATGATACTGGGCGATTCGTTATTGGTGATGAACTCATTGTCCGAGAAGGAAGGGCTCAAGGGCAAGGTGCAGATGGTCTACATCGACCCTCCCTACGGCATCAAGTTCGGCTCCAATTGGCAGGTTAGCACACGCAAGCGAGATGTTAAAAATAACAAAGCTGAGGATGCGACTCGTCAGCCAGAGCAAGTAAAAGCATTTCGTGATACTTGGGAACTTGGTATACACTCATATTTGTCGTATATGCGAGACAGATTAGTTATGGCTCGTGAATTGTTGACAGATTCAGGCTCAGTTTTTGTCCAGATAGGTGATGAGAATGTGCATTTGGTGCGGGATATTATGGATGAAGTTTTCGGCAGCGATAATTTCATTTCACAAATCGCTTTCAAGAAAACAGCGGGTGCTTCCGGGCTTCTATTGTCCTCTGTCTTTGATTATATATTATGGTTTGGTAAAAACAAGGAAACAATTAAGTATCGACCGATTTATAAGGAAAAAACACCAGGTGAAAAGGGTGGTGAGCAATACGATTGGATTGATTTAGGTAAGGGCCTTCTACGTCAAGTTGAACAAGGTGAAACCATACCTGATGGTGCGAGGATTTTTGCTCATAATCATGTGACAAGCCAGCGCCCAGCTCAAGGTGCTGATTTGCGTGAGTTCAAAGTTGATGGGCGCACCTACACACCAGGGTTAGGTACCTTCAAGAGTGATTTGCGGGGTCTTACGAGAATAAGGGCCGCTAATAGATTCTTTGGTATTGGTAAATCATTAAGGTATATAAGATACCTTGATGATTTCTCCGTTTTCCCATTGAATAATTTTTGGGACGATACAGGTATATCAGGTTTTTCTGACCCTAAAGTATATGTAGTTCAAACACTCGCACCGGTCATAGCACGTTGTTTACTTATGACAACCGACCCAGGCGATATTGTTCACGACCCAACTTGTGGTAGCGGCACTACAGCATATGTTGCCGAACAATGGGGCCGCCGCTGGATTACCATTGACACCAGCCGAGTCGCTATGGCCTTGGCCCGCACCCGCCTAATGGCTGCCAAGTTCCCCTATTACTTGCCCAGCGACACACCAGAGGGCATTGTCAAGGAAGCCGAGATAACCGGCAAGATTCCCCCCGCTCCGCTGCCTAAAGCTGAGAACGATATCAGAAAAGGATTCGTCTATAGGCGAGTCCCGCACATCACCCTCAAGTCAATTGCCAACAATGAGGAAATAGACGGCATTCACGTCAAATGGCAGGAGCAGTTAGAGCTGGTGCGTGAGAAGCTGAACAAGGCCGTCAAGAAGAGCTGGCAGGAGTGGGAAATCCCCCGTGAGGCCGATAAGGATTGGTCTGAGACGGACAAGGGTCTGTTGAAGCAGTGGTGGGAATTCCGCCTAGCCCGGCAGAAGGAGATTGACGATTCCATATCCCGCCACGCCGATACCGAGCTGATGTATGACCAGCCTTACATAGACGCAAAGCGCGTTCGGGTGACCGGTCCTTTCACCGTGGAGAGCCTGTCGCCCCACCGGATGCTTGCCCCTTCCGTCACCCGCCCGGTCAGCGAAACCCAGGCCCAGAAGGATGCTGGGGCCGTCCAGTTCGAGGCAATGATACTCGACAACCTGAAGAAAGCCGGGGTGCAAAACACCATCAAAAACGAGCGGCTCAAGTTCGACCGCTTGGAGGCCTACTCCGGCACCTGGCTGAATGCCTCAGGCGAATATATCGATAAGGAAGGTAAGACCCGCCGTGTGGCGGTCACCAATTGCCCCGAGCATGGCACTGTGGGAACTGGCCTGATTAAGGAGGCTGCTAAGGAAGCAGTCCAGGGACAGGGCTTTGACGTTCTGATAGTGTGCGGCTTTTCATTTGACCCGCTTGTGTCCGAGGAAGCTAAGCAGTGGGGCAAACTGACTGTGCTGTTAACTCGAATGAATCCTGACCTGGCTATGGGCAACGAGCTGTTGAAAAAAACCGGTGCCGGGAACCTGTTCATGGTGTTCGGCGAGCCGGACATCCAGCCCATCGACAAGAAGTCAGGGCGCATAATCCCCAGCAAGGACGGCAAGGTCCAGATAGAGATAAAGGGTGTGGACGTATACGACCCCACCACTGGCGAGCTGCGCTCCAACACCACGGATGATATCGCCTGCTGGTTCATCGATACCGAGTATAACGGTGAGAGCTTCTTCGTTCGGCACGCTTACTTCACCGGCGCTGGCGAGCCCTATGAGCGACTAAAGAAGGCATTGCGAGCCGAGGTCAACGAGTCGGCCTGGCAGGCCCTGTATTCCACTACGAGCAGGCCGTTTGATGTGCCCAAGACCGGAAAGATAGCGGTCAAGGTTATCAACCACTACGGGGACGAGGTGCTGAAGGTATTTGAGGTTAAATAAAATGGCGAGAACTTCTGTACAACGAATATCATTAGCCAAGTTAATTAATAATTGTAGAGATGGTCTTTTCGCCATACCCGAGATACAGCGTGAATTTGTTTGGGACAGGAAACGTGTCACTAATTTAATGGATAGCATATGGAGACAAATACCGATTGGTACATTACTTCTTTGGGAAACTGATTCATCCCGCCGTCATTTGCTAAGGCATGTACAGAACGTATTACCGTCATACTCATTGAACAATAAGCGTATCTGGTTCATTATTGACGGCCAGCAGAGGTTGTCGGCTTTATATCGGGCGGCGAGTGGAGGAATCGTTACCAATTATCGCCGTCAGGAGATAAATTTTGATAATCTGTGCTTTGTGTTCGACAAACGGTTTGAGCCGTTAAGGTTCGGATTTGTCAAGTATCCACAGAAGGTCATGCACATACCCGTTAAAGACATCTTGTCACATGAATGGAGAAGGTATGTCAGGGGCGTAGGCAGCCAGAAAAAATTTACAGATATCAAGACTTTTAGGGAGAGGTTCAAAAAATACAGCATTCCAGTAGTAAATGTCGGTACTTCTGATATAGATGAGGTAAGGGAGACTTTTTTACGCATAAATTCTGGTGGATTACGCATAAGTAAAGCAGACAGGGCTTTTTCAAGAGCTGCCAGATTGAATCTTAGGGGCCTTATTAGGGATTTATTGAAGCAGCTTCCCCATAAATTCGATGAACTTGATGATTCTGTCATACAGGCATGTATTACAGTCTTTTCTGGTCAACGAGATATAAGCGGTGTAACCATCGAAAGTGTCCTTGCTAGGCTTGAACGCGAAGAAATTGAGAATGGTCGGGTGTCCAAGAGTTTTATACGCACCTGGACGAAAATGCACAAGGCGATAGTGATAGCGGTAGATTATTTCCTAAATGAACTAGATGTTATAAACCGGTCGTATTTGCCTTCTGATAATATGATGCCGGTCTTATCATACTTCTTTTACGAGAATAATCTGGCTCAGCCAAGCCCTAAGCAACGTAAGGAAATCAGAAAGTGGTTTTGGGCGACTGGTGTTGCTGGTAGGTATAGTGGCAGAGGTTATTATCAGAATATTCGTGCTGATTTAGAGTTTATGCAGTATCTAGCCAGGCGAAAGAAGGGTTCTTTTACATTATCGGAGCCGGTGCTTAAATATGATGTCAAACGGACTGATTATTCGTATATGGGAAGCATCACTATTGCATATCTATTGATGCTGTGTTTAAAGAGACCCCGCTATCTGGAGAATGGAGCAGTTATACCTTTGAAAGAAACCGCATCGATATCAAATAGAAAAGACCTGCACCATGTATTCCCCAAGGCTATGCTTAAGAGGAATAGGATAAATACCCGTCAGGCTAACAGCCTTTGTAATATATGTTATATAGTGGCCGAGGAGAACCAATCAATAGGCAGCAGGAGGCCGCATGATTACATGGCTGAACTTAAGCAACCAAAGTATTTTGCTTCGGTAATGAAAAGTCACCTTATACCGTATAGGTCTGAAAGTGGGCTATGGGATAAGAATATCCGTCGTGGATATAAGAAGTTTATTGAGCAACGATTGGATTGGGTTTGTATGGAATTCGAACGAAGGGCAGGTATGAAATTGTTTAGGCAGGAATAAGATGCTTACATTAACATTTCACGGCCCGTATAGTTTTACCGAGAATGACCGATTAGTTTTCCACTGCAAATATGCCAAATCAGCCGGTATATACCTTTGGGTTAAGAACACAAACAAGGGCAATTATATCTCATATGTCGGTGAAACCAATAGCCTGGCTAAAAGGCATCGAGAGCATTTAATTGGCATCCTCGGGCTTAACTACGGCATATTCGACCCGGAGAAGGCAAAGCAGGGCGTCCTAGAGTTCATTTGGAAGGGTTTCTGGCGCGACAGGGAGGCCAAGGAGCTGCCGGCACTTTTCGAGGCTTATGGAAAGATATCAGAGAAGGTCCTTGAGCATCTAAGGATAATCGACATCTATTTTGCTCCCACCACAGTTGACACCAAGACAAGAAAACACATAGAGGGGTCCATGGGCTGGAATCTCAGGAAGGCCCATCCGGAGGTCGCCACGCTGTACCCGGCCGACAATCATGTCGGGGTTGGGGAGAAGATAGGGGCCAAGCTGGTTATAACATCGGATGAGCCCATCTGTGGCCTGGATGCGGAGCTGGACATCTAGGTTACCCCACCCCCAGCACATATATAAAAACCTTTGCAATATATCTAATCACAAAGTACCTGACCAAAGTGAGGGCAGTGGGTTCATAATAAAGGGAAATCATTTAGCGTTTCGAGCCTCCAGGGTATGTTTATGAACGAAATAAAGACTAAAGATGAACTGGTCAACGAGATAAAGAACATTGACCAGATATTATGGCTGCTAAATGAATTATATAATGCAACGTTGTATCAATCAAATTTCAAATACAGTTGTTATTCTTTTAAGCCAAAGCATCACTCAAATATACCAACAATAACGATTCTGAATTATCTTAATGAATTAAAGACATTCGATGTCTTCGATTATTGCAGTTATTATGTTACCAAGGATGATGAGCAGGCAACAGGCGACCCGGTTGTTGACGAAGGTGAAGAGGAATATAACAAACAAATGAATGAATATCTTGCAAAGCTGAAGGAAGCGAAAAGTGAAGAAGAAAGGAATGAGATAAGTATTGCCAATGTATTTAAAAGATGTAAATATATATTAAACGATAGAAAATACACAGAGCACGTCGCTAATCTTCAAAAACAAAAGAGTGATAAGGTTAAACTATTGGCATCGATGAACGGTGTAGGGTATGTTGATAGAAAAAGCGAGGCGATAATTGGCGAGTTGACCGTTACTCCCGATGATGAGATATATAAATATGATAGAAGAATAGTTATGGATGGGAGATATAAAACTATCTTAGCATATTTTGTTCGTAATCCGCGGCCATTAAAGTATGAGGTATTGTGTGATGAGCCATATCGGGAAAGTGGAAAGAAAAACGTTCAGTTGTCCATCGATACTCTTCAGAAATATATATCGAAAATAAATGATATATTGAGGAATAATAGAGTAGATGTATTTATTGATAATGATATGAATGGAAAATGCTATAAAATCGAGGTAGGGAAAAAACGCAAGAAAAAATAAAACCTTTGATAAATAATATTTGTAAGCACCCCTTTCGCGGGGGTGTTTTTTTTATTTAAAACATCATTTCATTTCTTATTCATTAATGAATATATGGCAAGGCATTGATAGGCAAGGGATAATGGATGCGTTGGATATGAAATGAATGTGGAATGAATGGCATTAAAAAGCGTAAACGACAAAAAGCTGTATAATAAACCAGTCGGCAGGAAGAAGGGGTTTTCCACGGAAAAACAGCCCCACAAACAAAACAACCAACAACCTTAAAACAGCAAAGGAGTCAACCATGGAAAACATGACAAAGGGTGCCGCAACAAAACACAATAACAACAACACAAGGAGTCTAACAATGGAAGCTTTCGCAGGAAAACAATTATACATCAGCATCACTGAACTGATGCTTATGGTGGAACATCTTAAGGGTCTGCCTGGGAACTTCATAGACGGATTAAGCCTTTGGGGTGAATTGCCTATAAGTGATGGCTATCCTTGGGAAATGTCTGACATGATAAACTCCTCTGCCCGGAAAGCAGTAAGCGAAAAACTAACTGAATGGGAAAACGCTTTTGGAGAGAAAAAATGCTTAATGGAAGAAATCTGGACTAATTCTAATAAAATATTGGAGTATGAGGAAAATGCAGGAGCAGTAAATGCAGAAGCAGATATTGGAGAATATCCCAGCTATGACTTTCTGCGCCAGGAAGTGGTTGACTTTATCCTTGAAGGGTTAAGAGCAATCGCTCCGTACGTCCACTAAAATAAGAAACCCGGGGCTCGTTCGGGTAGTGCTTATCCGTTGCGAGCCCCGGTCTACGATTGTAAAGGAGGATAGAATATGCCTAGTCATCGTTCTAGCAACAGGAACCGCTCCGGCACCAGGGAATGGTCGCAGATGTCCTACAATACCCTAAAGGGGTGCCGCCACGACTGCAAATACTGCTATGCAAAGGAAATGGCGCTCAGGTTCGGGCGCTGCAAGAGGCCGGCCTATTGGCGAAGGGAAAAGGTCGAGGGGAATAAAACAAGGCTCATGAAGAGGATGACCAACTACGTGATGTACCCCACGGCCCACGATATCCAGATGGACCACATGGTCTATCATTTCTTCGCCATGGATTCCGTCCTCCTGGCCGGCAACAAGGTGCTGATAGTCACTAAACCCCGGTTGGAGGTGGTTAAGGCCCTCTGCAAGCGATACTGGAAATGGCGTCGGAATATTCTTTTCAGGTTCACCATAGGCTCGTTGAAGAGCGGCGTCCTTAAGTTCTGGGAGCCCCACGCCCCCTCCTTCGAGGAGCGCTTTGCCGCCTTGAAACATGCCCATAGAAGGGGTTTTCAAACCAGCGTCTCAAGCGAGCCATTCCTCGACAGGCATGTCGAAAGGCTTTATCGGACGCTTAAGCCCTATATCACCGACACCTTCTGGATTGGCAGGGCTGACAGGCTCGTCAATTGCGTCCGGAGGAACACGGGGAATGATGCCCAGGCAATGAAGCGGGCGCGGAGGCTCAGGGACACCATATACCAGAATGACTTCATAAGGCAGTTGTATTCGCAACTGAGCGGGGAGTCAAGAATCAAGTGGAAGGGACAGTGCAAGAAGATTCTGGGCATCAGAAGGCAGCGTCAGGCTAGATGAGCTGGCGACAGCGTTGAGGCCCCCTAGTCCAATGATTGGGGGGCCCCCTAACATCAGAAATCCAATGGGTTGGGTTGTGTCGGATTGGTGGGTTATAAGTTGTACTAATTTTGGTAATGTTTTTGTCGTTTGGTATAATGGAAACTGTGATGGTTATCGTGTAGGTGTTTGTGTGCTTGATGGTATTGTGGGTGTTAGTTAGAGCTTGAGAATGATACGGCTGGGGGGAGTATATGGCCTATTGTTATAAACTCAAATGATTGGGGTTTTAAATGCTAGATACCGTAGTCCTTTCTTTATTCGATGAAGGCTTGAAGGACATTGCCAAGTTGCCCGTTATTCGTCCATTGTTCAAGTTAAGGCGTAACAGAAATGGGTTCTACATATTGTCCTTTAGCTTGTCGTCCTTAATGAGTAGGGGGGGCCCCAATCTGCCTTCCGTTAAAGGCAGTGATGTTCAGTCAGTGGTCGATATCTTGAAGGGCGCTTTATTTGAGGCCCTTGGGTTCGCCGTGGATTTGAATCGGGCGGCCGTGTATCGGTGTGATTTGTTCAGGGATATTGTTGCCCCGAGGAAGTTCTACGAGTACCGTCCGTTGTATGAAACCATCTCTTTTGCTAGATTGGGCATTCAGCACTATCCTACGACGTATGGTTTGAAAAATACCTTATGGGGTCTGTTCATATATGACAAGAGGGAGGAGATGAGTAAAAAAGGCTACAAGACAGAGGGTCTGCCCGATAACCTTATTAGGTATGAGTTAAGGTTGATGAGGGGGATGAAAGTCAGGAGAGAACTGGGGATATCGACGTTTGGGGAGTTAATGGCGATATTCGATTCCCTTCCTGGTTATTATGAAACCAAACTATCCCGTTTATTTAGTCTTTCATCATTGCCCGAAGCCTGTACTTCTATCAGCGACATTGAGGGAATGGTTTCTAAGTCCGTTAGTTCTCCAGGAGATTACCATGCGTTGCATAACATGGTGATGGCTCTTGGAATGGTTTGCTTTTATCAAAAGGCCGGGAGTATGGATTTGGTCAGGGTGTTGCTGAAGTCCTATGGTTTTGATTCTAAGCAGGTGTATAGGTTTTGTCAGGATGTGACTAAATCATTAAAGAATATTGATATGGAGGCTAACGTTAGTTTGGAATTATTAAGAAAGGAGGTTTTACAGGGTTTACAAAAGGGATTCGATTGGTTCCCTGAAACGGCTGATATTTAAACTAATTAATGATGGTTATTATTGCTTATCAAAAAAGTATTTAAAGGTGTTTTATGCAAAAGGAAAATAAAAAGGTAATTCAGTTGCTCAGCGTTCGGGATGTGACCGAAATGACGGGCTTGTCGGTGTTCACCATCTATTCGTGGGTAAGCCAGAAAAAGATACCCTTTGTAAAGATTGGCAGTAGGACCTTGTTTGATTCCAAGGATATCCTGGCCTGGATTGAAGCGCACAAAGTGCAACCTGAAGGGCCGGGCATATAGGTTGAAGGCCTACAGGGTCACAACGATTTCATCAAAAAGATAAAATTGACAATCAAAAACCATTATGCTAAAATGAGGAGGTACCATGGGAGTAGTGTTCAAAAACGGCAAGTACCTTATCGACTACCGCGTCAAGGGTAGGAGGATAAGGGAGGTCATCGGCCCCAACAAGCGGATGGCCGAGCAAGCCCTGGCGGTCAGGCTGTCCGAGATAGTCCAGGGGAGGTACAAGATGGCCAGGCAGGGTCGCGAGACCTTTGCCGAGTTCTCCAAGGCCTACATGGAGCATTCCAGGGCCAACAAGAGGTCCTGGGACAGGGACGTCACCCTGTTGAGCAACCTGCTACCGTTCTTTGGCAAGAGGCAGCTTTCCGACATCACCCCGCACCTGATAGAGGGCTACAAGCGGCAACGCCTGGAAAGGGTCAAGCCGGCCACGGTCAACAGGGAGATTGCCCTGTTGAAGCATATGTACAACATGGCCATGCTCTGGGAGAAAGCCTCCACCAACCCCATGAAGGGCGTGAAACTTCTCAGGGAGGAGAACATACCCGAGAGGGTGCTGACCGCCGAGGAAATCAGCAAGCTGCTGGATGCCTGCACCGAGAAGTATTCGAGGCCCATAGTGCTGACCGCCCTTCATACGGGGATGAGGCTTAACGAGATACTTTCCCTCAAGTGGCCCCAGGTAGACTTGGCTCAAAGGGTGATAACGGTGCTGCACAGCAAGAACGGCAAGGTCAGGAAAATCCCGATAAACGACACCCTGTTTTCAATGTTTGCTGCCCTTAGAGGTAAAGCGGTTTCCGAGTTCGTCTTCATCTACTACAAGACCAAGGGGCCGGTGACTGTGTTCAGGAACGCCTGGCTTAACGCCCTCAAGAGGTCGGGGATAGCCCATGCCAGATTTCATGACCTTAGGCATACATTTGCCTCTAATCTGGTCAAGGCCGGGGTCGATTTAAAGACTGTGATGGAGTTGTTGGGGCATTCGACTATAATCATGACATCCCGCTATGCCCATTCGGCTCCCGAGAGCAAGAAGGCGGCAGTCTCAGTCATGGATGTTGTGGTGGGTCATAAAGGTGGACACTTTTTGGACACTTGTACAAAAGTAGAACAAAAAGACTCTGACAAGAAAAAACTACAAGAGCTTGCAATAAAATTGGTTGGACCTATGCGGAAGCGTGGCCGAGTGGTCGAAGGCGGCGG
>DHFN01000265.1:1538-5729 GCA_002402275.1 Anaerolineales bacterium UBA4823 | reverse complement strand
GGGTAAGGGCTAAAGATGCAATAGAATTCCTCAATGACGTGATTAGAAAATTGAGACCCGATTGGGAATTAATAACCGCCCCAGATATATCAACTATTTCGGATCCCGCATCATATTCACACCTATGGATAAATCCGCAATTAGAATGGCACCCCAGTTTGCTGGAACGTGGAGCCTATACCTTAAAATATCGAGGAGTGATTACCCTATTGAAGGAAATTTGGATTTTCTTACGTCGTTTAATGTCACCAATAATTCCGTTTCGGAAAAAGGAATAGTAGTTTAATATTTAATCCTCCGAAAATTAATAGTAACATTTCCATTTTCCATGCAAGCTGATCATCCCATACTTTTCCCGAATATTGCCATTTTTATTTAATACTCGAAAATTATAATTTCGATCATGGTAATCAAACATCTCATTATCAGCCCAGTTATGCACCGCTACACTCACCTTATACAATCCCTCCAGTAAAGGCAGACGTTCGACTTCATAGAGCACCCAGCCTTTTCCATTCACACATCCTAAATCCAGCCCGGCAAATTGGGTGTTTGGACCAGTGATATGAGTACCATCATTATGGTGGATCGCCATTCCAAAAACCGGCGAATCTACAGGCTCATGGGCTTCGTATTCAATCCGCAAAGCAAAATAATCCCCGGTCTGAAAAATATTCTTGGGTTGCCTGTTTTCATCTAAAAATTCAACCTGGGTAATTTCAATTTTGCGATTACCCCAGCGCCAGGTTTGTTCATTGCTTTGTTCCTCCAATAGGCGTTGCTCCTCCTGCTGGTGAATACGTCCCAAATAGCGATCAACTACCTGAGCCGCATTTCCCTGAGCCACGATTTGTCCGTGGCTTAGAAAGATCGCCCGCTCACACAATGACTCTACCCGGCTAATATCATGGGTGACCAGTAAAATGGTTGTTCCTTGCGATTGAAAGTCCTGAATCCGTTCAAAAGAACGCATTTGGAATTCTGTATCTCCTACACTCAAAATTTCATCTACAATCAAGATTTCCGGTCGTTCATCCGTCGCTACCGCGAAACCGAGGCGTGCCACCATCCCGGATGAATAGGTTCGTAACGGTGCATCAATAAAATCTTGTAAACCGGCAAACTCCACAATCCGATCTACCCGTTGTTCCATCTCGCGCTTCGAGAAACCCAGGATAGCCCCATTAAGGAAGATGTTTTCACGTCCAGTCAATTCAAAATCGAAACCAGCTCCCAGTTCAAGTAGTGGAGCCACTTTTCCTCGGAGGCGAACCCGTCCACGGGTTGGCCTCAGCACCCTGGAGACAACTTTCAGTAAAGTACTTTTTCCAGCTCCATTGGGACCGATAATTCCAAAAACTTCACCCGAGTATACATTCAGGTCTATATTTTGAAGTGCCCAGAAAGTCTGATGGGTGATCTGTCTTCGGATTGCTCGGATTAAATATTCTTTCAATGTAGGAATCTTTTCGCTGGGCATACGATAGCGAACACCTACATTGGTGAGTTGAATAATTGGAGCTGAAGCATCCATTATTTGGGCGGGATCAGATCCGATAGGCAAATTCATCCACCTTACTGGTAAAAACCAACCAACCAATGATGAGGGTGACTAACGACATGATAAATGTTAGACCCCATAATCTTGGGTCAGGCATGTTAGCGTTATAAATTAACGTGTGAAATAGTTCCAATAAATGAAGAAGTGGGTTCAGCCGAATCAGCGGTTGAAACGATTGTGGAATGATGCTCAACGGATAAATGATAGGCGTCAGATAGAACCAGACCGAAAGTAATACATTAAAAATATAAACAAAATCCACAACAAAAACTGCCACGGTGGACACAAGTAAGCTTAATCCCAGGGTAAACATTGCTAGAATTAAAATCGCTAAAGGTAATGTAATTAAAGCGGTAGAAAATGGCTGGTGCATAACCAACATGATGAGACCTAATGGAATGAGCGCTAAAAGGTAGTTCACCAATCCATTGCCTACCACGGCAACAGCAAATATCGTTCTGGGTACATAGATTCGCTTAAGTAAACTACTCCCCCAAACCAGGGTATCCATGGCATCGTTAATAGATTGAGAGAAAAAATTCCAGAACAATAGTCCAGAAAGGATATAAATAGCATAGTTAGGCAAATTGAAACGAAATAATTGTGAAAAGGCAATGGTCAGCACTAATGTATTCAGCAAAGGATTGAGCAAGGTCCAAACCACACCCAGAACAGATCGTTTGTAACGTGTCTTAATCCGGTTAGCCACCAACAGCTGTAACAAATCACGATAACGCCAAAGCTCAATTAATTCATTGACTGCAGGCTGAGGAAGCAGTTGAGAATCATATTCATAAGAAGGATTTATTTCACTCGTCATAAGAAGTTTAGTTAGAGCATCTTTCAATTAAATTGATAGTTCTTTAAAAGGTTTATTCAGCTTGAGAGGACTTGCTGATAGATTTGGAGGGTAAGTTGGTTGATATGCCCAATTGTATAATTTTTCTCCACCAATTCTCTGCCAGCTTTTGCAAAGGTATACCTTAATTCTTGATCAGCGATCATCGTTCGAATTGTTTCAGCTAGGGCATCAGGGTCTTGGGGTGGAACAAGCAACCCGGTACGTTGATTGAGAACAACATCCCGGCATCCTGGAACATCGGTAGCAATAACTGCTCTTCCACTTGCCATTGCTTCCAGTATAGTTGTAGAAAATCCCTCCCCAAATGATGGCATCACAACAATATGGCACTGGTGATAGGCAAGTGCCATATTCTCTTGCCAACCCCACCACTCCACTATGCCATCTTGAACCCAATTATAAATAGTCTTTTCGGGAATACTGGTTGGATTTCCAGGGTCCGTCGAACCAATTAAGACCATTCTAACTGGAACACTTTTTTGTTTTAGGTTACGGGCTGCATCCACAAAAGTCTGCACTCCTTTATCCCATAATAAGCGCCCAACATAAGCCACAACGGGAACATCTTCCACTTCAGAAGTTGGACTAAAATAATTGGTGTCCACACCAACACCCGGAATAATGTAATTAAGAGTGTTTGTATACGCACCTTGATTTTGAAAAAATTTTAAATCATCGTTATTTTCAAAAATTGTCACAAAAGAGGATTGGTTCGTTACCCTTTTATAGAATGGCATGATAATTCGACGAGTTAATTTCACTCCTAAATTACTTCCTAGAAATAAATACCCCCTGCCGGTTATCGAGTTGATTACATGGGTGATCTTTAAAAGTCTTGCCGACAAAGAGCCATAAAATGTTGGTTTGATCGTATGATTATGAATCAGGTCTGGGTTTTCTTTTCGCAATATATTAACGAATCGGATAATCGAAACAAACTCTTCCACTGGGTAGAAATTTTTTCGATCAACTCCCCATTCAACCCACCGGAAACCAGCAGATTTAATATTTTCAACATACTTTCCCGATGGTGAAATGAAAACCGGTTCCATCGCATTTTCAAGCAAAGTCTTTCCAAGAGACAAACGGAACCGGTAAAGGTACCAATCAGTATTCGAAACAAGGAAAATTTTTTTCATCTTTTCAATTGGGCGTACGCAAGAGTGAATTATATAACGAAATTATTTTTTTGTTCATTATCGCCCAACTATATTGAGTTTGGTAAGCACAGCGTCCGTTATTCCCTAACTTCTTTCGCAGCTGTGGATCCTTTTCCAATTTCAGGAATACGTCTTCTAATTCTTTTATATTTCCATACTCCACAACCATGCCACATTGCGCCTCTTCAACAATCCTATCCATATTTGTACGACGGGCAACGACGATCGGTTTCCCTAGCATCATTGCTTCGAATATTTTATTTGGGCTGGAATATTTATGATTTTCAATCCCTGGATCATAGGTGGCAAAAAGAACATCAGCTTTGGCTGATAATTTCAAGGTCTGTTCATAAGGAATCCTGCCATGCCAGGTGACATTGGATAGATTATCTATCCGCTCAAGGATCAACNNGCCAAACCCAGCTAAATCAAGATGCCATTCCGGATGCCGGCTAAGAATTTCCAGCATTTCAAATAAGCCCCTTTCTCGCTGCAGTAAACCCACATACCCGATATTTAAGTGATAGGTTGTTTGGTTATAGAGAAGGTCTAGATTTGAAATGCCTTCCTCCTCAGGCGAGTTATAAACCACCATTACTTCGCGAGGC
>DHFN01000265.1:0-1478 GCA_002402275.1 Anaerolineales bacterium UBA4823 | reverse complement strand
TCGGCATAAAAATCAAAAATATCATAGATCCCAATTTTTTTACTTAACCGTTTATAAACTAAGGCAGGGATTACAGTATCGAAATCGCAGGCATGAATTGCACCAAAATCCTTAAGGTGATGGATTAACCAGTTCAGTAAAGCAAATTGCCAGCGCAATAATGCAGGGAAATTTGCCAGACCCTTCCCAAATTCCGACTTAATCCCAAGACGGTAAATGATATAGCCTTCTTTCTCTTCCCGGACAGGCAAGGAAGCAGTGCGATCCCAGCCCAATACGAGAACATGATATCCTGCTTGAGTTAAAGCACGCGCCTCTTTCTGAACCCGTGGATCGGGGTCTATAGGATTGGAACGGAGGAAAAGTATGGAAGGGGATTCCATGAGTTAATGATTTCCGAGCATTATCTGCGAATTGCAAGGTAAAAGAGATAACCGCAGACTCTCATTGCTCTTTTCGTAGATTGATTTTTTCCAAAGTCCCCAGGATTTGGGATGCTCTCGCTAGCCAGGTATTCTCTTGGGCTACCCGGGTTAGTTGAGAAATATAATTCTGATCAAAGCGCAAATCAAGAGCCTTGTCCAATTGAATTGCGAAGTCCTTTGGGGTTGAAGCATATAAAACCGGCCAATATTGAATGCACTCCCGCATCGGAGTAACCACTACAGGCTTTTGTGCAGCCATATATTCAAATAACTTTAATGGAGAAACAGCATTCGTTACCTGGTTAACCACAAAAGGGATAATTGCCACATCAAAGTAGTGGAGAAAGCTTGGAATTTCTAGGTAAGGTTTTGGACCAAGCCAATCAACATTGGGTAATTTTAACAAGTCAGCTGGAATACTACTATCATAATCTGGACCAATCAATACAAAAGAGTAATCCGGACGTAATTTAGCCACATTTTGAACGATTGAATAATCGAACCAGTGAGCAAGCGCGCCATAATATCCAATAACTGGTTTTTGGCGATTCAAAATTGGTAATAGATCCTGGAGTGGGTGAGTCGTAGATCGCGCGTTATTGAAAATAAACTCATAATCTACACCATTCGGGCATAATATCGCATCTGGACGATTGGAAATCACCTGTTCATGTAATTGATGAGAGGATGTTATCACTAATTCAGCGTCTCTTAGAAGAATATCATGAGCATGACGCAATTTAATGGTATTTCCAGCAAATACGGATAAATCATCAACCAAGTCGTATAGAATTCTTGGCGAAAGGAATGATTTCGCGTATTTATGATTCCACGTCAACAAATAGAGATAAGGATTTTCTAGATCAGAAAATAGCTCAATCGGGAAATGACATAAGACCAAATGATCTTCGATAACTTCAAAAGTTCCGTGAGTTTTATAGGGCGGAGGCTGAAAATAGAATACAGTCGCACCACTTTTTGCTAAGCCAAGCGCCATCTGCTGCGGTCTTTGGAATAGTTGGGTGTTCCAATCCAGCGAGGGAGGAAATAGAA
>DHFN01000069.1 GCA_002402275.1 Anaerolineales bacterium UBA4823 | reverse complement strand
GATCACTAAGATTTTGGATTAGGTAGGATATGGCTAAACAAAAGATTCGCATTCGACTTAAAGCTTATGATCATCGTGTCCTTGACCAATCAGCAAAACGTATTGTTGAGACCGCAGAGCGAACCGGAGCTAGAGTAGTTGGTCCAGTACCCTTGCCAACTCGCATAGAAAGGTTTACAATTCGACGCTCGACATTTATCGATAAGGATTCTCATGAGCATTTTGAGATCCGTACTCATAATCGGTTGATAGATGTACTTGATCCTGATTCAAAAACGATTGATATGCTGATGCGGTTGAATCTCCCTGCCGGAGTGGACATCGAGATCAAAATTTAAAAAGGAATTTACTTAATCGGAATAATTCTGATTAAGTGATTATAGAAGGCAGCCCAAGAACGATTTTGTACGTGCACTAAAATACTAAAGATGTACGGCAAGTCGGAAGACTGTGCTGCGGACAGGGATGATGCAGCTATGCCCAGGCTGACAGTCCCATAGAAAATATTAAGTAGGAGACAATTGAAATGATCAAAGGGCTACTAGGCAAAAAAGTCGGAATGACTCAGATTTTTGATGAGTCGGGTTCGGCAATACCGGTGACATTAATTGAAGCCGGGCCGTGTTATATTACCCAAATACGGACGCCTGAGCAAGATGGGTATTCGGCTGTCCAGTTGGGATTTGAAGAAATAAAACCGAAACGCCTTTCTGCAGGTGAACTAGGGCATGTTAAGCGCAACAATCTTCCTCCGTTGCGCTATTTGCGCGAATTTCGGGAAAAAGAACCCGAATTGGAAGAAGGCGCGAAAGTGACTGTAGATAACGTGTTCGGAACTGGTGAACTTGTAGATGTCAGTGGTGTGAGCAAAGGAAAAGGGTTTGCTGGTGGTGTCAAGCGCTATCATTTCCAAGGCGGCAAGAAAACACACGGTCAGTCTGATCGTTGGCGAGCACCTGGATCACGAGGATCGGGTACAACCCCTGGTAGGGTTTTCAAAGGCGCCCGCGGACCAGGTCATATGGGGAATGACAATGTAACGGTTCAAAATTTAAAAATTGTCTTGGTTGATGGAGAAAGAAATTTATTGGGCGTACGCGGAGCAGTACCGGGTCCAAAAGGTGGTCTCCTGATGATCAAAGGTGCTCGAAAGCAGTAAGGAGCGGAATCATGATTGTAGACGTTTTAAACTTACAGGGCGAAAAAGTAAATAGTGTAGACCTACCAGCAGTTATCTTTGAGGTACCAGTGAATATCAGCTTGATGCATCAGGCTTATGTTCGCCAAATGGCGAACGCTCGGTTGGGGACTCATAAAACTAAAGGACGCAGCGAAGTAGCCGGGGGTGGGCAAAAACCTTGGAAGCAAAAAGGAACCGGGAGAGCACGTCAAGGGTCACGCCGGGCATCCCAGTGGGTGGGTGGTGGAAAAGTTCACACACCCAAACCGCGTGATTATTCTCAAGCAATGCCAAAGAAGATGCGTCGAGCTGCATTACGATCGGCATTGAGCGCAAAAGCAGCAGCTTCTGGGATTGTTATGGTGGACGAGTTAGCTATACCTGAAGCTAAAACTCGTTTGATGGCAAACAGTTTAAGCAATTTAGTGGGTAACGCGAGTGCATTGATAGTGCTGCCTAACAAGGAAGCAAATTATGAGACAGTGATCCGCTCATCGAGCAATTTACCCGATACTAAAACATTGTTAGCCAATTATTTGAACATTCGTGATTTGATGCTTTATGATAAAGTCATACTGCCTCTCAAAGCTCTTGATGTTCTCGTTTCGTATTTAGGTTAGATCGGAGGCAGCTTATGACAACGGTTTATGATGTGCTACGCCGCCCCATTGTCACAGAAAAAACGAATTATCTTAACAGTGATTTGCACCAATATGTATTTGAGGTGGCACCAAATTCATCAAAAAGCTTGATAAAAGATGCGGTTGAGAAAATATTTGATGTGAATGTACTAAGAGTGAATGTGGTTAACACGCCAGCCAAACGGACGAGAAGAGCTCGAAACCGCCAACTTCGTATCCGTCGGGGAGGATATAAGAAGGCTATTGTTACTTTAGCTGCTGGTGATACTATTCCCATTTTTGAAGGGGTGAAATAATGGCGGTAAAAAAGTATAAACCAACCACTCCCGGACAACGGGGGATGACCGGGTATACCTTTGAAGAAATCACAAAGACTAAGCCGGAAAGATCATTGATTGTCGCATTGCGGAAATCTGGTGGTCGGAATGCCTACGGTAGAGTAACAGTGCGCCATCGCGGTGGCGGTAATCTTCGCTATATTCGGATTGTGGATTTCAAACGGGATAAGATCAATATACCAGCCCGGGTAGCTGCAATAGAATATGATCCAAATCGAACAGCCCGACTTGCATTGCTCAATTATCAAGATGGTGAGAAACGTTATATTGTTGCTCCGTTGGACTTGAAAGTAGGCGATTCGGTGGTTTCTGGTCCACAGGCTGAAATACGCCCTGGAAATAGCTTACCGATTGCCAATATCCCGGTGGGTACTTTGGTTCATAATATCGAACTCAAAGCGGGAAAAGGCGGGCAACTTGTGCGCTCAGCAGGAAGCGCAGCTCAATTGCTAGCAAAAGAAGGGGATTATGCACAAATTCGGCTGCCTTCTGGTGAAGTTCGACTCGTGTTGCAAAAGTGTTACGCCACGATTGGGCAAGTAGGAAATATTGATCACAGTAATATAAAACTTGGAAAAGCCGGTAGAAAACGACACAAGGGAATTCGTCCAACTGTGCGAGGAACGGCTATGAGTCCGCGCGATCATCCTCATGGAGGTGGAGAGGGCCGTCAACCAGTGGGTATGCCTAGCCCCAAGAGCCCGTGGGGTAAACCAACTCGTGGATATAAAACTCGACGAAATAAAACGACTGACAAATTTATTGTCAGGCAACGCAGCAAGAAACACCGCTAAGCAGATGATGTTTATGGAGTTAGAAATCGGATTTAGAACGTTATGGAGATGAAGTAATGGGACGATCACTTAAGAAAGGTCCGTTTGTAGATCCAAAACTGCTCAGCCGTATTGAGGCAATGAATGAAAAAGGCGAAAAGAAGGTCATTCGCTCTTGGAGCCGAGATAGCACTATATTCCCTCAAATGGTAGGGCATACAATTGCAGTACATGATGGGCGCAGACATGTGCCGATTTATATTACGGAAAATATGGTAGGACACAAATTAGGCGAATTTGCACCCACGCGCACTTTCCGTGGACATGTGGCTGAAAAGAAGGTGAAGAAAGGTTAGTCATTATGAATATAGATATCCATGCAACAGGCAGTTATATTCCTAATTCAGCCCAGAAGGTTCGCCTTTTAGTGGACATGGTGCGTGGCAAACGGGCAGTAGAAGCGCAGAACATCCTTAAATTTGCGCCTCAAGCTGCTGCTACCCCTTTATTAAAAGTTCTGGACTCGGCAATCGCAAACGCGGAAGAAAATTTTGGCATTAATCGAAGCGATTTAATCATCTTTAAAATTTATGCAGACGAAGCTCCAACTCGGAAATGGCGTAAATTTGGTGCACGAGGGCGATTTAAACCTTGGTTGCGACGCAACTCGCACATCACTGTTGTTCTGCGGGAGATGGAGTAATCCTACAAGGAGAAGGATATGGGTCGTAAAGTTCATCCGATTGGTTTTCGATTGAAAATCAACAAAACCTGGGAAGGTCGTTGGTATGCAGAAGGACAAGAATATGTAGACCAATTGCACCAGGATTTCAAAATACGTGATATCGTCAGGAAAGAAGCCCCCCGGGCAGGTGTCTCGCGCATCGAGATTGAACGCTTTCCGGGTAAGGTGAAGGTAGTGGTTAATACAGCCAAACCTGGTATCCTAATTGGACGTAAAGGGGAAAGCGTAAAGAAAATGCGCTCAGAGTTGGAAGCGTTGGTAGGGAAGAAGATAGACCTAGAGATCAAGGAAATAAAATACCCTGACTTAGACGCATATCTGGTTGCCGCAACGATTGCTGAACAGCTTGAACGACGTATTTCCTATCAGCGGGCGATGAAAAAAGCGATGCAGCAAGCTTTGCGTCAAGGCGCCCTGGGGATCCGAGTGGAAGTTGGCGGGCGTTTGAGTGGTGCAGAAATGGCACGATCGGTCAATATGCGCGAAGGTCAAGTTCCGAGACAGACCTTACGAGCTGATATTGACTTTTCGAAAACTACCGCGTTAACCACTTATGGGATAATCGGAGTTAAAGTGTGGATATACCGTGGTGAAGCACAACTTGAAACAGAAGAAGTTGTTGAAGCGACCGAGGGAGTATATATTAGTGAATAAAATCGGAGCCAGATTCTTCTCCATAAGAGGGGGAAGAAAGGAACCGAAGAGATGATATTGATGAGGATGCAATTATGTTGATGCCTAAGAGAGTTAAATGGCGCAAGCAAATGCGCGGTCGAATGAGAGGAAAAGCCTACCGGGGCTCCGAGGTAACATTTGGCGATTTCGGGCTGCAAGCATTAGAACCTGGCTGGGTAACTGCTAGACAGATTGAAGCTGCCCGTCGAGCTATTGTTCGGGCTATGCGGCGCCGTGGAAAAATTTGGATTCGAATTTTCCCCGATAAACCATATACCCAAAAGCCGGCGGAAACTCGGATGGGTAAAGGGAAAGGCAATGTAGAATATTGGGTAGCAGTCGTAAAACCAGGCAGAATTATGTTCGAGGTGGGTGGAGGTTTGCCAGAGGAGATCGCGTTGGAAGCCTTAAAACTTGCCCAATATAAATTCTCCATAAAGACTAAAATTGTTGGTCGCTATGAGAGAATGGGAGGCGAAGGATGAAGCTGAGTGAAATCCGTGCATTATCTGATGTCGAATTGAAGGCTAAGGTGGATGAAACCCGAGAGGAATTAATGAATCTTCGTTTTCAAGTTTCAATGGGAACCTTACCTGATTTTACCCGCATGAGACAAACTCGACGGGTGATTGCTCGCCTGTTAACGGTACAGCGGGAACGTGAATTGATGTTGAAAGAAGGTGCAGAATGAATACAAGGCGAAGACTAACAGGCGTTGTGAAAAGCAACAAGATGGAAAAAACTGTTGTCATCGAAGTGAGCCGCACCTATGTTCATCGGTTATACAAAAAGGTAGTCCGAAGCAGCAAGCATATCATGGCTCATGATGAGTTGAGCTGTCAGGTTGGAGATCGGGTCCAAATCGTAGAGAGCCAGCCTATTTCACGGAATAAGAGATGGGTTGTCGAGAAAATCCTGCGCCATGAGATCGGAGCAGAACCGGGTACAGTCGAGAAGGAGAAAGTGGCATGATTCAGCAGGAGACCCGCTTAAAAGTTGCAGATAATAGTGGCGCTCGAGAACTGTTGGTCATCCATATTATGGGAGGATCAACACGACGTTATGGTGCAGTTGGAGATGTCGTGGTCGCAACAGTAAAATCGGCGGCTCCTCACGGCACGATCAAAAAGAGTGAGGTTGTGAAAGCAGTGGTTGTTCGATGTTCCAAAGAATGGCGTCGTGAAGATGGTTCCTATATTCGCTTCGATGATAATGCCGCAGTAATCCTGGATACCGATGGGAAGAATCCTAAGGGAACCCGTATTTTTGGGCCGGTTGCACGTGAACTCCGTGAAAAGGGTTTCATGAAAATTGTCTCACTAGCGCCGGAAGTTCTGTGAGATTGTGGAAAGAAGGAGTATTAGCCGTGAAGGTTAGGATTAGAAAAGGCGATAAAGTAGAAGTGATTTCGGGTAAAGAAGAATATAAAGGGTCGCGTGGTCAGGTTATTAAAGTGTTACCCGATACACAACAAGTGGTTGTGCAGGGAATAAATATCCGTAAAAAGCACCAACGTCCCGTTCAGTCACAAGGACGCAATATCACGCCTGGAATCGTGGAGTTCGAAGGTCCCATCCATATATCTAATGTCATGTTAGTTTGCCCTAAATGTGACAAACCCACCCGGGTTGGATATGAACGAGAAGGGGAAGAAACCCACCGAGTGTGTAAACACTGTCAGGCATGGATTGATTAAGGGTAATTGGGAGTTAGTTATGAATCAGTTACGCGAAAGATATCAAAATGAAGTTGCTCCAGCCCTCCTGAAAGCCTTGGATCTAGGGAACGTTATGCAAATTCCCAAGATTAAAAAGGTTGTCATAAATATTGGTGCGGGAGAAGCATTAGACAACCCCAAAGCCTTAGATGCTGCGGTGGAGGATATTACAAAAATAACCGGACAGAAACCAATCATTACGAAAGCACGTAAAAGCATTGCGAATTTCAAGCTCCGAGAAGGCAGAGCGATTGGTGTAAAAGTCACACTGCGTGGCGAAAGAATGTGGGATTTTCTTGACCGATTGATCAATATAGCCCTGCCGCGTGTCCGGGATTTTCGAGGAGTGTCCAGTGATGCATTCGACGGACGAGGAAACTATACTTTAGGATTGCGTGAACAACTCGTGTTTCCTGAGATTGATTATGATAAGATTGACAAACTCCGTGGGATGGAGATTAGCATAGTCACCTCGGCGCGCAGTGATGAAGAAGGTCGTCAATTACTTAAACTTTTGGGAATGCCCTTTAAGAAGGATGGGTAGACAATGGCGAAAAAATCTATTATTATCCGTGAAACCAGACGAAAATATCCAAACCGGGTTCGTAATCGCTGTAAGATTTGTGGTCGCCCACGTGGTTATATCCGCCGTTTTGGGTTGTGCCGAATTTGCTTCCGCGAGTTAGCGCTGCAAGGCAAGATTCCAGGCGTAGTTAAATCATCGTGGTAACCGGATGGAGAGGTGGAATATGAGTGTTAATGATCCAATAGCAGATATGCTAACTCGCATCCGCAATGCGATTATGGCAGGTCATCCGATGGTAGCCGTGCCAAGCTCTAAATTAAAAGTGGCAATTGCAAAAATATTACACGAAGAAGGCTACGTCAGTAATTATGAAGTTGTCGAAGGCAAAGACGGAACACAAAAAGTGTTGCGCATCCAACTCAAGTATGTCGGGGAAAGGCGCAATCGCCGTCCAGTCATTAGCGGCCTAGAACGGGTAAGTCGTCCTGGACGGCGGGTTTATACTGGAAAAGGCGAAATCCCGTGGGTTTTGGCTGGTCTTGGTGTTTCAATTCTATCAACCCCAAAAGGGGTTATGACAGGAAAACGTGCCCGGCAGCTTGGTGTTGGTGGCGAAGTGATTTGCAAGGTATGGTAGATTAAATAGACAAGCTGAAGCGATATTCAATAAGAACTAGAAATTATTGGAACGATTAATAGCTTGTAAGGAGGTATGAAAGAGTGTCACGTATAGGTCGTATGCCAGTAGTTGTACCAAAAAGTGTCGAAGTGGAGATTAAAGGCACTTCGATTCGTGTGAAAGGCCCCAAAGGGGAACTACAGCATACCTTTCCAGCGGATATGATGGTTTCGTATGAAGATGGGCATATCTTAGTGCAACGTCCTTCAGATCTAAACTATCAGCGAGCGTTGCATGGCATGACACGCGCATTGATTCAAAATATGGTAACAGGAGTCAGCGCGGGCTTTGAAAGGGTGCTGGAGGTGAACGGTGTGGGATATCGAGCTGAAATGGAAGGGAGTACCTTGGTCTTATACGTTGGATATTCTCATCCAGTCAAGATGGAACCACCGCAAGGGATAACCTTTGAAGTTGATCCAAAAGTGCGGCAGATTAAGGTAAAAGGATTTGATAAACAATATGTAGGGCAAATTGCTGCAAATGTGCGCAGTATTCGTCCGCCCGAACCCTATAAAGGGAAAGGGATTCGATACATAGATGAAACTATCCGGCGGAAAGCTGGAAAAGCAGGTAAGGTGTAATATTATGAGTGAGAACCAATCTCGAGCTGAAAAGCGTATTCGCAGACATTTGCATGTCCGGAAAACAGTTACAGGTACGCCCGAACGTCCCCGCTTGAACGTGTTCCGCAGTGTTGCTGAAATCTATGCTCAAGTAATTGACGATGCAGCTGGAAAAACCTTAGCTACTGCTTCAAGTGTTGATCACGAGCTGCGGGATCAAATGCAAGGGTTGAAAAAATCCGAGCAAGCCCATCTCGTAGGCTTAACGGTTGCCAAACGGGCGAAAGCAAACGGAATTCAAATCGTTGTTTTTGATCGTGGTGGTTACCGCTACATTGGGCGAGTTAAAGCTTTGGCAGATGGAGCGCGTGAGGGTGGACTGGAATTTTAAACCCGAGACATTAAACGCGCTGGATGGAGAAAAATATGACCGATTATATTGATCTTGAACAAGAATTTGACGAAAGAATTGTGGAAATTGCAAGAGTGGCAAAAGTCGTGAAAGGCGGTAGACGTTTCTCTTTTCGTGTTACCGTCGTGGTAGGTGATAACCGCGGTCAGGTTGGTATGGGAATTGGTAAAGCCAATGCTGTCCAAGATGCAATGCGCAAAGCGGCTGAACGGGGAAGAAAGAACATGCATAAAGTGGCACTTTATAATACGACCATTCCCCATGAAATCGTAGCGAAAGTTGGCGGAGCAGAAATTTTGCTGAAACCAGCTTCCCGTGGGACAGGCGTAATAGCTGGTGGTGGTGTCCGGGCGGTATTAGAAGCTGCAGGTGTTTCCGATATTTTGACCAAATCCCTTGGCAGCAGCAATTTATTGAATGTTGTCAAAGCGACTATGTTAGCTTTAGATAACTTGAAAGACCCTAAAGAAGAAGCTGCTCGACGAGGGAAAAATGTGGCGGATGTCACTCCTTTCTGGGACAGGAGGAAAAATGCCTGAGAAAACAACCGAGAACATTAAAACTATCCGAATTACCTGGAAAAAAAGCGCAATCGGATACCCTAAACGACAAAAGGATACAATTCGGGCTTTGGGTTTGAAAAAACTCAACCAAACTGTGGAGCATGTAGATAACCCAGCCGTGCGTGGGATGATTGCGAAAGTTATCCATTTGATTGAAGTGGAAGAATAAAATGAGTATGAAACTGCATGATTTAAAACCTCAAATTGGATCAAAGAAAGACCGCAAACGGGTAGGAAGAGGATTAGCTGCTGGTCAAGGAAAAACAGCGGGACGTGGAACCAAAGGACAGGGATCACGTTCTGGTGGCGGAACCCGTTTGTATCATCAAGGTGGTAACCTTCCGTTTTTCCGGCGCCTCCCATTTGTGCGTGGGAAAGGCTTTACGCCGATCAACCGAATTGAATTTAATGAGGTCAATTTGGACCAATTAAAATCTTTTGAAGCTGGCAGTGAGGTTAACCCTCAGATATTAGCCAAAGCACGCTTGTTGCGCGACCCTCGTAAACCAGTGGTTGTATTGGGCCGCGGCGAACTTGGTGTGGCATTGAAAATAAAAGCCCATCGGATTACAAAAGGTGCCCAATCAAAGATTGAAGCGGCTGGTGGTAGTGTTGAAATTTTGGAATTGAAAAGTGATGTTGCATAGAGATTTTAAGCTTGAACTAAAAAGGGAGCCTGGTTTATGAAACAGTCAGCTTGGCGCTATCTATGGTCAGCTCAAGATATTCGGCGTAAACTCTTATTTACATTAGGCATTTTAGCGATTTTCCGATTGATTGCCCATGTTCCTGTGCCGGGGGTAGACCGACAAGCTATAGCGAACATTATGGCAGGTGGAACAGCGGGAGGAACGCTAGTAAGTTTGTTAGATCTGCTTTCAGGAGGAACCGTCTCGCAATTTTCTGTGATGGCAATGGGTGTCTATCCCTATATTACCGCTCAGATCATTCTCCAATTGTTAGTTCCTATCGTCCCAGCTTTACAAAACAGAATGAAAGAAAATCCACGTGAGGGACAGAAATGGATGGAGAAGTGGACTTACTACCTTGCGGTTCCAATGGCGGCACTTCAAGCAGTTGGACAGATTAACCTCTTCTCGAGTTTTGCTGGAACTCAAATCATCAAGAACTTCGGTTTTAGTGGTGCTTCTCTTCTACCATCACTGACAATTATTATCACAATGACCGCTGGTACGATGTTAGCGATCTGGTTAGGTGAATTGATCTCTGAATATGGTATTCGGAATCAGGGATTGTCCATCATCATCTTTTCGGGTATTGTTTCACAAATCCCCCAGAATTTCTTACGACTCATGGCAGATGAAGCCCATCGTTGGTTCAACTTGATTTTTATGATTGTTATCTTGACTCTAATCGTCTTAGCAATTGTTGTGGTACAACAAGGGCGCCGCAATATTCCCGTGATGTATCCAGGCAGAAGAGTTGGAAATCGCATGTCTATGCCGGTTAAGGGAACATTACCATTAATGGTGAATATGGCAGGGATGATTCCTTTGATATTTGCCCAATCCTTGTTGACTTTTCCAGCCATTATTGCGAGTTTCTTCTTAAATGTCAAAACAACTTGGATTGCAAATTTTGCAAAAGGAGTGCAGAATCTCTTTGGTGGTGGAAGCGCTGGGTATTATATTTTATATTTTCTCATGGTGGTGGCTTTCACTTATTTCTATACAGATGTGCTATTTTCACAACAGAATTATGGTGAAAACTTGAAAAAAGTAGGTGCACAGATCCCAGGAGTGAGCCGGGGGGCACCGACACAAAAATACTTAATGAAAGTTTTGCGGAGAATTACATTACCAGGAGCGTTGTTTTTAGGAATTGTGGCAATTTTGCCATGGTTAATTAGCTTAATAATTCCCTTTGGAACGAGCACCAGTCCGCTCTTGATCTCTTCAGCTGGTCTGTTAATTGTTGTAGGAGTTGTTCGTGACCTGTTCTTCAACATCGAAGCTGAGCTGAAATTACATGGTTATGATGATGCGATGTTGATTCGTTAGTCAGTATATAGGTAATATGGCGCGATATATTATTCTTCTCGGAGCTCCTGGAGCTGGCAAAGGGACCCAAGCCCAAATCATGCGTGAAAAATTGGGTTTACCAAATATCTCATCTGGAGAACTCTTCCGAGAGAATTTAAGAAATAGAACTGAACTTGGCAAACTCGCTGAAGGTTTTATCAAAACAGGAAAACTAGTGCCAGACGATATCACTATTAAGATGATCAAAGATCGTTTATCTCAGAGCGATTGTACAAAGGGTGCGATCTTGGATGGTTTTCCTCGTACACCTAGCCAAGCAGAGGAATTAGATCGGATGCTCGCACAGTTCGGATCAAAGGTGGAATGGGCGATTTATTTATCGGTTGCTGAAAATGAATTGGTTGACCGATTGAGCGGACGAAGACTCTGCAAAGCCCAAGGGCATGTCTATCACGTTCTAAACAACCCCCCTGAACAAGCCGGTATCTGTGATATAGATGGTTCTGAACTTTACCAAAGAGAGGATGACCGGGTTGAGACGGTGCAACAGCGGATTCGAGTGTATCATCAACAAACCCAACCATTAATCGAATATTATCGGGATAAAGGTATTCTAAAGGAGATTGACGGTAATCGATCAATCGAGATGATTGCGGAAAATATTCTTAAGGAAATAGAGAGATAAAATTAGATGAGTTGGGAAAGATCAATCATCCTAAAAAGCCCCGCAGAAATTGCGGTCATGCGTGAAGCCGGACGAATCAATGCTCTGGCATTGGAAGCTGTCCGGGGAGCTATTCGTCCTGGAGTGAACACTGCTGAATTAGATGAGATTGCTACAGAAGTAATAAGAAAGCATGGCGCAACTCCAACGTTTTTGGGTGTTCCAGGTGCCTATCCTTATCCAAAATCTACGACAATCAGCATCAATGATGAACTAGTTCATGGTATTCCAGGGAAAAGACGGCTACAAGAAGGCGACATTGTTTCGGTAGATTGTGGTGCGACTTACGAAGGTTTTGTTGGAGATGCTGCATTCACTACCGGAGTTGGCAAAATATCCGCTGAAGCCCAAAGGTTGATTGACGTGACCTATAAAGCATTGGAAATTGGCATAGATCAATTACACGTCGGAAATCGGGTTGGTGACATCGGAGCGGCAATCCAACGTTACGTTGAAGGAGAAGGTTATTATCTAACCAAAGAATACACAGGACATGGTGTTGGACGGTCGATGTGGGAAGGTCCCCAAGTCCCAAATTATGGTACCCCCGGTAGAGGGATCCCTTTGAAAGTGGGTATGGTGATTGCTATCGAACCTATGTTACTGGTTGGAACCGAAAGAACGAAAGTTTTAGCGGATCAATGGACAGTTGTATCAGCAGATGGTAGTTTAACTGCTCATTATGAGCACACTATTGCAATAACGGATAATGGGCCTGTTATTCTGACATTGCCATAGATGGATGATGGAAAAAGAGACTTGGTTTCAGATTTGAAAATTGAATTTCGAGCGTTGAATTAGGCATTGACGAGCCAGAAACCTAGACGAAAGAATTAATCATAGTTATAATCATAAATTCGGCTGAAAAACAAAGGAAGAAGATGCCGAGTAAAAAAGAGGAGAAGTGATATGAAAGTGTCATCATCAATAAAGAGAAGGTGTGCAAAATGCAAAGTTGTAAAACGGAAAGGCATTTTGTATGTAATTTGTGAAAATCCAAAGCATAAACAAAGACAGGGATAGTGAAAAATGGCACGTATTGAAGGCGTTGACTTACCCCGAAATAAGCGCGTTGAGATTGGCTTGACGTATATCTATGGGATCGGTAAACCCCGTTCCCAAGAGATATTACATGCCACAAATGTAAATCCTGATACACGGGTGAAGGACTTATCGGATGCAGAGGTTGCCTTGTTGCGTGATTATATTGCGCAAAATATTAAGGTAGAAGGGGATTTGCGCAGAGATATTCAAATGAATATCAAACGCTTGATCGAAATAGGCAGCTATCGCGGCTTGCGGCATCGGAGGAATTTGCCAGTCAGAGGTCAGAGAACACGGACTAACGCCCGTACCCGTAAAGGACCTCGGAAGACAGTGGCAGGACGCGGCCGTCGCCGTGGAGCAAAGAAGAAATAATCGAAATTATCCACTTTTGGGTTGGTTGGGTACCTTCCACCCACCGGCTGTGCCAACCCTTAAATGAATTATGAAGAGAGTAGAAAAAGTTGAGAAATAAAGCGAGGTATTATGGCTCAAACCGTACGTAGTACAAGAAGGAAAAGTACTAAGAAAATTAAAAGAACAATCGCTACTGGTATGGTGCATATTTTGGCGACCTTCAATAACACCATTGTGACAGTAACTGATTTAAATGGCAATGCAGTTGCTTGGGGCAGTTCAGGCTCAGCAGGATTTAAGGGTTCGCGCAAAAGCACTCCATTTGCAGCCCGATTAGCTGCTGAACAAGCTATCAAAGCTGCCCAAGGCATGGGACTCCAGGAAGTTCATTTGATCGTAAAAGGACCAGGTCCTGGCAGAGAATCGGCGATTCGAGCTGTGCAATCTTTAGGATTAAGAATCTTATCCATTGCCGATGTCACACCTGTTCCACACAATGGTTGCCGGCCTCCGAAGAAACGTCGCGTGTAAGATAGAGTTAATAAAAAATGGAAGGAAAAGGTTAGTTCGATATGGCAAAATATCGTGATGCAGTTTGTAAAATATGCCGTCGTGAAGGTGAGAAGCTATTCTTAAAAGGTGAACGCTGTATGTCGGCAAAGTGTGCTTTTGATCGACGCGGGTATGCACCAGGCCAACATGGCAAAAGTTCCCAATTCAAACGGAAAAGGGAATCGGATTATAACCGCCAATTACGTGCCAAGCAAAAAGCCCGCCGGGTTTATGGTCTCTACGAACGTCAATTTCGGCGCTATTACGGGGTAGCTTTAAAACAAAGAGGATTAACAGGTTTCAATCTTTTGCAAATTCTGGAAACCCGTTTAGATAATATCATCTACCGACTTGGTTTTGCAGAAAGTCGCGCCCAAGCTCGTTTGTTAGTCACTCATGGTCACTTCACCGTTAATGGTCGCAGGGTTGACATTCCTTCAATGAACTTGAACATCGGCGATACTGTTTCTGTGCGCTCCGGCTCACTGGGTTTAACTTTTTTCAAAGACCTTCCTGCCTTAGCTGAATCAAAAGCTATATTGCCATGGTTAACGCGAGATATGAAAACCTTGAGTGGAGGTGTTACCCGGTTACCTGAACGTTCCGAAATTGATGGGAATTTACAAGAACAACTCATCGTTGAATATTATTCACGATAGCAAGATTGGATAAATTAGGAACATGGTTTGGAAAGATTTGCAACCAACAAGAAAGTCAGGGCGCGGAGACGAGGTGAATTGTGATTGGCTTTAATAATTTGGTAACGCCTAAGATTGAACGTGAAGCGGAAGCTCGTAATTATGGGAAATTTGTCATCAGCCCATTAGAACGCGGCTACGGAATAACTTTGGGAAATGCGCTCCGTCGGGTATTACTATCTTCCCTGGAAGGTGCCGCGGTAACTTCCATTCGTATTTCGGATATTCAACATGAATTTAGGGATATTCCTGGAGTACGCGAAGACGTTATCCGTATAATGTTGAATATCAAACAATTACGTATGCGGCTACATGACATTGATACTGCTCGTTTACATCTTGAAGTAAAAGGCGCTGGTGCTGTTACTGCCGCTGATATCATTGTTCCACCCGAGGTGGAGATTATCAATCCGGATTTATTTCTATTCACAGTGGATGATAGTAAGACAGAACTAGAAATTGAGATGACCGTGGAACGTGGGCGGGGATATTCTCCCGGAGATGACCGCAGTGGAAAACTTCCTATCGGTGAATTACCCGTAGATGCGATCTACAATCCTGTAAAAAGGATCAATTGGAAGGTTGGGAGTGCTCGTGTGGGTCAGAGTACCAATTATGATAGCCTGGTCATGGAAATATGGACGGATGGCACAATTGGCCCTGAAGCAGCATTGAGTGCATCCGCAAAATTATTAATTGATCAACTTCGTCATATCGCTGGCATTAGCGAAGAATCACTCACTGTATACAAAGAGGAATTAGATCAGAGTGGTCGTCTTACGAGTGAAATGATCGAGACGCCTATCGAGAATTTAGACCTTTCCGTGAGAGTTTTCAATTCCTTGAAGCGAACCGGGATTACTACAGTTGGTGAGGTGCTTGAATTGCTGGAAAAAGGTGATGAAGCTGTGATGTCCATCCGGAATTTTGGAGAGAAGAGCCTGGATGAATTACGCCAGAAAATGCATGAAAAAGGCTATCTCCGAGATAACGAAGAACCCCCAGCGGAGTAGGTAAAATGCGACATAAAATGAATGGAAAAAAACTTGGAAGAACAAAAGACCAAAGGAACTCATTGAGACGGAACTTGGTAAAGCAATTATTTGAGCATGGTCGGATACAAACCACCCGTACTAAAGCCCTTGCGGTACGCGGTCAAGCGGAAAGATTAATTACCTTGGCTAAACACAGCTCAAAGGGCGAGCCCATTCTAGCAGTCAATGCTCGTCGTTTAGCGGCTGCCAGAATTGGGGATGCTGCTACAGTAAAAAAACTCTTTGACGACATCGCACCTCGTTTCGAAAATAGACCAGGTGGATACACTCGAATAGTGAAATTAGGTCCCCGTTTGGGAGATGCAGCTGAGTTGGTTGTTCTAGAATTGGTCGAGGAATAAAACGATCACTAGAGAGTAGAGATGGATGTATATCCTCTCATCTTTCATGGTGATTTATGGTACATTACAAAGCTATTCTCGCATATGATGGAAATCGGTTCGCCGGTTTCCAACGCCAGAAGAAAGAATCGGGCGAGAGAACTGTTCAGGCAGTAGTCGAAAAAGCTCTTGCTAGGCTCGGATGGCAGGAGAAAACCATTTTATTTGCTGGTAGGACTGACACAGGCGTACATGCGATTGGACAAGTGATTTCTTTTGGATTGGATTGGAAACATTCCTTAATTGAATTGAAATCAGCTCTCAATACCAATCTTCCTGATGATATAGCAGTTCGGGCAATTGAGCACTGTGAGGATGGGTTTCATCCCCGCTACCAGGCTTTGTGGAGGCATTATCGCTACCGAATTTATTATGATGAACAGCGATATCCTTTGTTCGATAGGTATGCCTGGCGGGTTTGGCCCATTCCAGATTTAGATTGCATGCAAAAGTGTTCTCAATTATTATTGGGAGAACATGATTTTGGTAACTTTGGGAAACCTTCGAAATTTGCAGGGAACACAAACCGAACGGTTTTTCTGGCGAATTGGAGTATTTGGTCTCAAGACAGCATTCAAGGATTCTCGTTTGATATCAAAGCCAATGCCTTTCTTTTTCACATGGTTCGCCGCCTTGTAGCTTACCTAGTTCGAGTTGGGCAGGGTTATATAACCAGAGATGAATTTGAACAGGTGCTCCTTAAGAAGAAAGCGTTTTCCAGCTATCCTTTAGCTCCTGCTAGAGGTTTAACCCTGATAGAAGTAAAGTATAGCTAAATGCGAGAATGGCATAAGGAAATTTAGTTTGTAAATAATCCAAACAGGATTGTTCGAATGAACGTGGAAAGGAAAACTGTGGAAAAGACATATTATCCGAAAGCAAATGAACTCAAACAAGATTGGGTTCTAGTGGATGCGAATGACCAATATTTGGGTCGCCTTGCCACACAAATTGCCCGTCTTTTATTAGGTAAACATAAGCCAAATTTCACACCGGGTGTTGCAGTGGGTGATTTTGTGGTTGTGGTGAACGCTGAAAGGATCCGAGTGACGGGAAATAAGTTAACTGAAAAATATTATTATCATCATTCCAGTTACCCAGGCGGATTAAAGGCAATTAACCTAAAACAACAACTTAACAAACATCCCGAGCGGGTTATTCGGAGCGCGGTATGGGGGATGTTACCCCATAATCGGTTAGGTCGGAAAATCATTAAGAACCTAAAGATATACGCCGGTAATGAGCACCCGCATGAAGCCCAAAAACCAAGACCAGTGGCTTAAGGAGTATTGTATGGAGAATTATTACGAAGGCATTGGTAGACGAAAAGAAAGCACTGCTCGAGTGCGGATCATGTCCGGTTCCGGAAAATTCGTAGTAAACGAGAAATCAATTGAAAATTATTTCACCCGTCTGGGGGATATGGAAACGATTTTAACTCCCCTTAAAATTGTTGGTGAAAATCAAAGCAACCTCGATATTACGGTAAATGTGAATGGGGGCGGTGTCACGGGGCAAACCAGTGCAGTCCAGCTAGGTGTTGCCCGAGCGTTGCTAAAAATGAACCCGGATTATAAGGCTATTTTGCGCAAAGAATCTCTCCTCACCAGAGATGCACGGATCAAGGAACGGAAGAAACCGGGTTTAAAACGTGCCCGAAAAGCACCTACCTACACAAAGCGTTAAATTTCGTATTGTTTTTATCTCAATAACACCAATTGGATGGGTTTCACACAATTACGAGGAACCCGCCCAATTGGTTTTTAATTGGGGGAAATCGTCATTTTGAAAAAAGATTATATGGTATAAACAAGATTATGACTATCGAGAATTTTCAAATTACAATTCTTGGACTTGGTCCAGGAGATGCGCGGCTATTAACCCGCCAGGCTTGGGAAGAATTAGAGAAATATACCGAAATCTATCTGAGAACCAACCGCCATCCTGCTATTGCTGGTTTACCCTCTCATTTGCGAATTTATTCTTTTGATGATATCTATCAGAAAGCAGGAGATTTTACCAGGGTTTATCAAGGGATTGTAGACAAAGTGATCGAATTAGGAAAACGATCCCAAGGGGTTTTGTATGCTGTTCCTGGGCATCCTTATGTAGCAGAGGCAACAACTCCAGCAATTATTCAAAGAGCTCAGCAAGAGGGGATGCAAGTGCGTGTCATCGAAGGGGTGAGTTTCTTAGAACCGATCTTTACCGCCCTCGGTATTGATCCGTTGACAGGATTAACTATCATGGATGCATTGGATCTGGCGACTGCTCATTATCCTCTATTTTCGATTCACATCCCAGCTATCATTGCTCAATTATATTCCCGTCAGGTTGCAGCTGATGTGAAATTGACCCTTTTAGAAGCCTATCCCGCCGAGCATCCCGTCAGCTTAGTTCATTATGCTGGGACAAATCAACAAATAATCGAGCAGTGTTGCCTTTATGAGGTAGATCGCAGCCATTATATTGATTGGATGTCTTCGCTCTATTTACCAGCCTTAGATAAGCAAGCTTCATTCGAGTCTTTTCAAGAAGTAGTCACTCATCTTCGTTCACCGGAAGGATGCCCGTGGGACCGTGAACAAGACCATGCTTCCTTGCGAACTTCGCTTTTAGAAGAAACATATGAGCTTTTAGAGGCAATTGATAATGGGGATATCAACTCTATGAAAGAAGAATTGGGAGATTTGCTGCTCCAAATCTTGATGCATGCTCAAATTGCTCACGAGGAGGGAGAGTTTGATCTGACGGATGTCCTGCGAGCAGTAAACCATAAGATTGTCAGCCGTCATCCTCACGTATTTGGAACGTTGAGTGTGAGCGGCAGCGCAGAAGTGCTGCGGAATTGGGAACAGATCAAGGCAGCCGAAAGGGCAGAAAATGGAAATGCGGATAAGGGTCTATTGGATAGTATTCCCCACAACCTGCCGGCATTGTATCAGGCTGAACAGTACCAATCTCGGTCAGCTCGAGTTGGTTTTGATTGGAAAGAACCCGGTGGCGTATTCCAAAAAGTAAATGAAGAATTGATAGAAATCAACCAGGCCGTGGATGATCAATCACGATCTGCAGAGTTTGGGGATTTATTGTTTTCATTGGTCAATGTTGCACGCTGGTTAGGAATTGATGCAGAGAGTGCTCTGCGGACTGCCAATGAACGATTTGCTAACCGGTTTCGCTTTATAGAAGCAGAAGCCCGGAGGCAGGGTAAACAGCTCAATCAAATGACATTAGAAGAAATGGATATCTTGTGGGAAGAAGCCAAGAAACGGCTCGAAGATCGAGCGCATTAAGGTTCTACCCCAAGTAACTTGAGTTGATACAAAGTGGGTTCAAAGTCTGGGTGATATTTTAGGGATTCCCGAAAATCGGCAATGGCTCCATCTCGATCCCCTAGTGCATTTTTCGCCATAGCTCTCCAGTAAAAACTTTCTTCTAGAGCAGGTTCATCCAAAGCAGCATTGACGGCTGTATCGGCAAGAGACAGTACATCATAGTAACGATAAACATAAAAATAAGCAAAATAAGGTCCAGTTTCATACCAGAGAATGCGGTACGGACGAATTGTACGGTCTTCGGGTAGCTGATTATAGATTTTGAAGGCTTCATCGTAAGCTTGGGCGGCACTAGCGTAATCTTGCAATTCTTCTAAATTGGTAGCGCGGTTGTACCAAGAGAAAAATTGGTCTACTCCTTCAGTTTGATAGATTTCATCCGAAGCGAATTGAGCTGCATTGAGGTAATTTGTCTTTTCATCCCAATCGTCAGCAAGAATTAGCTTAATTGTGGCTTCCTTCTCAGGGGGGTAGATCATGATATAGGTATAGTTGAAAGAGCGCCATCCTCTGATAAAATCATCATAAGCAACTTCAAAATCGGGGGAAAAATAAGAATCTTGGGTAATGAAAACATTTTTTACCTCATCATAACCGGTGACCACCACATAATGCCCCATCCAGCTTTTTACCCCACTGATATCATGAATCCAGGCGCCTTTTTCTACCAGAACCGGGAAGCCATTGGCAACAAAAGTCTTTATCAAATCAATGCTTCCACCCACACGCACGATGGCAGAAAGTTTGGTTTGTTCTTTAACATAGGCTTCCATCTCATAAGGCATGACATTTTTATCTTTATCATACGGTTTGAGCCACTTGCCCGTGTCCAGCCGATCTCCGTTCCAGCCCCAAAATGAAAGTGCCATGGCTAAATTTGCGGGGGCACAATAATTCCATAGACCATGTTGATTCATATAACGTACGCCGCTCAGGGCTACTTTATTTGGCAATGGCGTTGGCTTTGGAGTAACAGTGGCAGTTGGCAGTGGGGTTGTGGGCAGGCTGGCTGTTGGGGTGGAGGTAATTGTTGGCGTAGCAGTATTTAAGGCTGCAATAGTTGCACTGACTATTGCTTCGATTTGTTGTTGAGCTGGTGCAAAAGCAATCTTTTCCGGTGGAGAGAGGTATCCTTTAATGATTACTCGTACTTCATCTAAACGCCAAGCGAACCGATCATGAATAGGAGGAATTTGATAGAGAATTCCTCCTATAATCAATAAGGTAATGATGGCTATAATAATTTTCGATAATGGATTTTTTTTCATTGCCAACCGATAAATTTATCATCAAAAATTTTGTGTTTTGATGGCATTTAAACAAAACGATTATAACATTGAATAGCAAGGCGGATTTTTTCTATTGAGGGATAGAAATCGGTTATGAAAATATTGGCTAGGAAAAAATGCCAACCTGTATGAGCACTTCTCAGGGTGAGAGGCGGTATTTTTTATTAAGAGGCACGGCATGCCGTGCCTCTACTCTCCCTCACCAGCGGGAGGAGCTGCATCGCCATAATCCAAGATCTCCCGGGTTCCAGTGCCAGGGAGGGGAGGACCGACAATCCCTTTTTCTTCCATGATGTCTACTAAGCGGGCTGCCCGAGTATACCCGATTCTTAAACGGCGCTGTAACATAGAAATAGAGGAGCGCCCTTGACGGCGAGATAAATCAATCGCTTCTGGCAATAAGGGATCTTGCTGTTCTACAGGATCCATTTCTTCCCAGAGAGGGATTTGTTTCAAAGGGATTGACGAGGGAGATAGTGGAGAACTATCAATGGTTGCTGAGGACACAGATGGGTTTTGGAGGCTTTGATTTTGCCAATAGTCAACCAGATGTTGAATTTCCCGATCGGAGACATAAGTGCCTTGTAAACGAATTGGAGCAGGTGCGTCTGGTGCCTGATATAGCATATCACCCCGCCCTAATAAACGTTCTGCACCAGGTTGATCAAGGATTACCCGGCTATCAACACCCGATGCTACGGCAAAGGCAACTCGGGCAGGAAAGTTAGCTTTGATTAAGCCTGTGACGACATCCACTGAAGGACGTTGTGTGGCAATCACGAGATGAATCCCAGTGGCACGGGCTAATTGTGCTAAGCGGGTGAGATTACGCTCGGTTTCTTCTGGAGCAAGCATCATCAAATCAGCGAGCTCATCAATGATGACCACCAAAAAAGGCAATGGCTGTTCTCCATTCTCTTTAAGGTGAGCATTGTATTCGACAATATTCCGGGTTCCTGCTTGAGCTAGTTTATGGTAGCGTGTATCCATTTCGCGAGTGATCCATTGAAGTACTCCAACGACTCGTTTGAGATCCACCACAACCGGAGCAAGAAGATGGGGAATGCCATTATAATTCGAAAGTTCTACCCGTTTTGGATCCACCATAATTAAACGTAACTGATTTGGAGTGTTATGAATCAAGAGACAGCTTATGAGGGAGTTGACACAAACGGATTTCCCTGAACCGGTTGTGCCGGCAATTAATAGATGCGGCATTGCTGCTAAATCAACAACAACTGCATTTCCAGCAACATCTTGCCCGAGGGCGAACCGTAAGGGGG
>DHFN01000040.1:5956-18778 GCA_002402275.1 Anaerolineales bacterium UBA4823 | reverse complement strand
ATACCTGCCACTACAAATCCATAATAGTAATAATTGATGTAACCACCGCTGAACCAGGGATTATATGGTGGAAATGTAATGCTTTTTATGACCGCATTCCAATAGGCAAAGTCCATTGGTTTTTCGCCGCCCTTATAAGGATGCCACAGATCCGGGTTTCCAAGCCTGACCAGCACAAAAAAGACAAAGAGAACCAACGATACCAGTTCAATGGTAATAAAAAGCTGTTTCTTCTCTTGTATTTCATCAATTATTTCTATTCTATGGCGATAAGCCAATAGAAGACTCACTATAAAGATGAAAACGAAAACAAGCCAGACAGTCAGTTTTGTTACCGGAATGGCAGCAGAACCAGTAAGCCAGCAAAGCCAGGCGAGAACTAACAACCCGACCAGCCGCGAAACCCCATATCCACGGTCTGCCAGCCCTGAAAACGCCAGCCGGGTAACGGGATAGACCGCCCAGCCCAACAGCAATATAGCAACATACCATACCATCAAAGCAACAATGGGATATTGATTCATCAGGCTTTGAGCGTTAAACAACTCGGACCACGTGCCGTCGTTCTGCTGATCTGCAAACCGTACCATCGGCAGCATAATCCCGGCAGGTTTCATGGGCACATCCGCCGGAATCATGTGGATCACTTGCGAAAGATCAACCTGCATAAATTTGTCATATACCGCATCTGCATCATAGGTTTCATCTTTGGTAAAGATCAGCACTTTGGGATGATCGTAAACGGTAAAGGCTTCTTCGGCAAATTGATCATTGATTTGGAGTTTACCGATTGAAGGAAAAGATTCAAAGACCTGAACTAAATCAAATCCTAAATCTCCTTGGAATTGTCCTGGTTTGGCGACGTTATAACACCAAATCACATCTTTTTCATCGGGGCAGCCGATGAGATGACGGTAGTAGGTTGTGCTTAATGGATATCTTTCCGGTATGCGTGGAACAGTTGCCCATTGTCGGTTAGAAGAAATAAAAATGTAATCGGATTGATCCAGAGTGGAAAGGAAACGGTCTAATTTTTCGGGGTTGTCATCCCAATACATTTCAAAAACTAGATCGGGGGTATAGATACCCCCATAGCCATCATACCCATCCATGCGCAATGGAAGACCATCATCCCAAGAGCTTTCATTTGCCGGGGATGCTCCCGAGAGCGCAATAGCAGCCTGGGTATTTTCAATAGATAGAACTAGTTGATATTGCTCTCCTTGATTAACCGGAAAAGGGTTAGGTAGAGGAATGGTAAAACTTTCTCCACGTTCGTCGGAAATTGGTAAAAAATCGGATGTCAATTTCAACTGGATAGAAAAATCTGGTTGAGCTGATTTGCTAAGAGTAAGAAGGAGAGTTTTATCGGTGCGCAAGTTGGTAACGTCCAAAGCATGTCCCAAGCTAACCTGGGTAATGTTCCCGGTTAGATGAGCTTCAAAGGTTGTTTGATACGGATGGGTGGCTGTGATAGCATCACCATATGGGAAGGAAAGGGGTTGGTTGTAACTGGCTGCGGAAGGGGATTGGATTTGTACATTGATTGGGCCTGGAACATTTTGATAGATCCAACGAGATGCAGCAATACGAGTGACCGGGCGGGTATAAATTCGAGTGAAAGCATACGCCCAGGTGGCTGTGAGGGACAACACGAGAATAGCTAATATCCAACTTGTCCAAGTGGCTGCCTTTGAATTCCAAAATGATCGAAGCCGGAGTAAGAATGGCTGCCGCGCAGGCTTTTCCGGCTGTGAATCAAGATAAACGGTTGGGCTATTTGCTGCGTCTGGTTTGAATTGATAAAGCCAGATAATCAACCAGGCTGCCATGATTGCCAGACCAGGATAACTCGGTAATTGATAACGCATGGTTGGATTAGGTTGGAAGGATTGCCAGATGAAATAAAAAGCCGTCCATCCCCACACAATGGCATGCTTCCGCCAATCACCTCGTAGGCTACGCCAGCCCATCCAAATAAAACCCGCCCATGCCAATAAACCGAGCGGTAAACCTAGTCCCCATAGGGTTAAATTCTTACCCGAAAAGGTAAATGATCGGCGTGCCCATTGCAAAGCAGGAGGGAAATCCACGTCCCCTGTGCTTTGATTGCGCTGCTCTTTGATATTTTCAACCCAAGCTGGATTGGGAAGAACCCCAAAGAAACCAGGGCCCTTGAATGCATAGGGTTGAAAGATTCGGAAAGTCAAAATACTGATGAAACCACCCAGGATCAGATAGCATATTGCTTTTTTGATAAATAACTGCCGGGCGTATTCATCTTTATCGGTAAAATGAATGTTGAAATAGCGGATGATAAAAGCTGCTGGAAGTACAAAAGCCAATGGATATGCAGTGATTTTGGAGCTCAGTGCACATCCAAAGCTTAAACCAAATGCGATGTTAAGGAGAAATAGCGGAGATTTAAACCAAGATTTCCAAAACCCAGCCGAGTTGACCGGCGGGTCAGTCGTATCCTGGATTTCTGAATTGGGTTCTGGAATATCTGCTATCCGAATAGCTAAGTAAATCCCCAAGAAAATGAACATATTCAAGAAAGTATCTTCTTTGAAAAAGTGAGAGAGTTGAATCGGTAAAACCGCCATCCCATAGAAAGCGGCTGCAAGCAAACTGACCTTTTTTCCATATAGATGGTGAGCAGTTGCAGCAACCAATAGTACAGTGAGCAAATCCGCCAAAGCAGAGAGGGGTCTTCCGACTTGGAGCATTTCTTGAAAACCAGAATGACCAATAATCCACTCTACTAAATAACGGGTGGTAAACATGGGCAAGGTCCCATACACAAAAAAACCGTGACCACGATTATGGGGATTCAAAGAGGAAATGGTAGTGTTAAAATACTCGCTGAAGCTGTGAACAGGGGATATATCTGAACCGACCCAAACCAGAAATCGTTCATCCGGGTGTAAGTATTGCTCTTCCCCCCAATATATGCCAACGGTGCGAAAGTATGCTGAAGCTAAAAGAATGAGAAGTAAACCTAGCAGATAGACTCGATTTGAAAGCGGTTTTTTTTCTTTTATAGGGAGTGGCTGCATAATTTTATGATAACACCAGTTTAGTGAGATTATCTGTATGGTTAAGGTTGGACGGACTGGGGTGGAACGAAATAAACCCAAAAATCTTTCCCCTCATATTTTGAATGCTTCTCTTGTAAACTACCTTTTGGGTAGACTTGATGGAGAATGAGCAATCCATTTTGATCTTGAGGGTTTCCGATAAAAAGTTTTGGACCTTGAATTGAAAGAGTTTCCTGAATATGGTCGGGCCAAATAGCATAATCTTTAAGAGGATAGCCCGCGTTAATTCCCACTAGGCGAGTATCCACCCAATAGGGGTAGGCAACAACCCAAGCATTGTCTGGCGTGCCAATCGTGTTGGCAAATTCATGGATGATTTTTCCCATATCATTTGTATTCCAGGCAGAGCGGGCGTATTGATCTTGGTACTGATGAAAAATTAAGTCATAATCCTGAAGGATAGCAGCACCTAATAGGCAAACAACAATCATCCCTCCGATCACTTTACTCGGTGTAGGAGGAAAGTTTTTTTCGCAAATGGAGAGAATCAGATCTAATCCAATTCCAACCAAGATAAAGACCGGAATAATTGCCCCAGAGGTGCGGTTGAGAATGGGATTTTCATCCGGAAAAGCTAAAGAAAGGATTGAGGGTAACATTAACATCGGAATAGAGAGAAAAAGAAAGAGATCCATCCAATTATGCTGGCGGACATAACGAACCAAAATGTAAATCATACTCAGGAAAAGGAGCGCAGCTGGCACCACACTCAGAGCTGGTCTGCCGGGGATGGATACCACCCAAACCCCTCCGTTATCCCAGAAGAACATGATCATAGCTTTCCAGAGATTGTTGAAAAAGATTTGCCAAGCTGGTTTATCCAGAGGCTTTTCTAAGTTGCTTAGGCGAGTTAACGTACGATAATTGAACTGGTCGGGGTTTTCCAAGGCATATCGCATTAAGGGTAAAAAGACCATTACCGAGATCAAGATAAGGATAACCAACCCAAATAGCATGGCTTTACGTTTGGCGGGATTGAAACGATGAAGGAGGGCTAATCCTACCGCAACCAGAACGACAAGCGGCACAATTCGAAATGGCGTATAACCATGCAGTCCTAATCCCAAGAAGAATCCACTTAAGATAAAATCTTTTGAGTTGGGCTGCCGTAAACCTTTTATCAGATAATATAAGGTTGGCGCGACAAATAAAGGATAGAGTGAAAAACGCAACGCTACATGGGTGATTACATTTAGCCAATAAGAAGTACCCGCCAGAAGCATTGCGAACAAGCCTACCCTTCGGTTGGCAATTTCTTTACCCAATAGATAAATGTACGGAAAAGTTAGCAGCCCGGCAATGGCTGTGCCAAGTTTTAGGCTCAGGAAGGATAATCCAGTGCCAAATACGCTCGCCACCGCGGCGGTAAGGAACATTTGGAAGGCTTCGCGGCCGGTATTACGGGGGTAGAAAATATGCCATTGTCCATTCAATACATCGGAAACATCGAGTAGTTTTTCAGCATGATCACTGACCATTTCAGGTGGAACTTGGTTTAGGTGGTAAAAACGGAAATAAAGGATGATTAGGATAGTGATGAAGATGAAAACCGCCCAGCGGGTAATCGAAATTTGCCATTTCTTTTGGGTGATAAATTGGTAAGCTCGACGGAACCATTCCACTCGGAAGAGAGTTAGAGGATAAAAAGCCCGCGCCATTAGCAGAATGGCACAGACCCAGAGGAGGAGATTAAGGGTGTTAAAATCACCCCCTCCAAATGCCAGAAAGGCTAATCCACCCACCCCAATTGCTCCCAATAAAGCGGGCAGGTAAACCTTGAATTCAGTAATTGTTGCATCGTTTTCTGGTATAGGGGAGAGAATAAATTCCTTGCGCCAGAGGGCGATAAAGAACATCAGGGCAGCCAGGAAATATAATTCAATCCCCAAAATTTTGTTCGGATCCGGGGGCTCTAATGCCAGTTGACCAAATAATGCCGACCCCAAAGCCAGTAAGCTAGCAAGGGGGTAGCGGCCAAGTTTTAAATGAGATCTGCGTTTTTCGGTCTCTTCAACCGGAACCACTTGAACAAGATTTTCTTGCTCAGACAATGGAGGGGTTTGATCTCTTGTTTTTGCCTCCTTGATCAGCTTTGGAATCCGGTACCAATTTTTTAACAGGTATTTGACGTAGTCTAGTACACTTGGTTCTTCCACAAAGAACATCCTGCCATCCAAAATTTTTCTGTATCATACTCTATCGCGCCTAAGCAAGCAAGGTTGCAAGTTTGAATCCAAGAGCTGTGTTAAAATATAAGAATTATGGCGCTTATAACACTTACTACGGATTTTGGTCTAAAGGATGGAAACGTAGGTGCAATGAAAGGGGTAATTTTGAAAATCGCACCCCAAACTCAAATCGTTGATATCAGCCATCTTATTGCATCACAAGCCATCAGCGAAGCAGCTTTAGTTTTGTCTCGGGCAGCCCGGTTTTTTCCAGCCGGTACTATCCATGTTGCTGTGGTGGATCCGGGGGTGGGAACAGACCGCCGTCCAATTGCCGGACTTTTGGGCAATCAATATGTGGTAGGACCAGATAATGGCGTCTTTACTCGGATGATTGAAAACTGTGAAAAACAAGGGCAGGTAGTCCGTTTTGTCCATCTAAATCAGCGGGAATATTGGTTACCCCAGATAAGTTATGTTTTTCATGGCCGCGATCTCTTCGCTCCTGTGGCTGCTCATCTTGCTGCTGGGGTTATCCTGAATGATTTAGGCGCGCCCATCGGCGATGTTGTCCGTCTCAATCTACCTAAACCAGCGTCTACTCCAGATGGTTTACAAGGTGAAGTGATTCATATCGATCATTTTGGGAATATCTCGACTTGTATCATGCGGGATGATATTGGAGATAAGGTAATCCAGCAGGTCATAGTAAAAGGGGGGGTGATTCAAGATTTTGTGAATACATTTGGCGAAAAACCGCCAGGCAGTTTAGTTTCTTTATATGGCAGTAGTGATAATTTGCTTATTTGTGAGGTGAATGGGAATGCTGCCCAAAAATTGGGGATTAATATCGGAGATATCGTGAAAGTAACCCTCAAAGATCGGGCACCAGCATAATATCTTTGGATCAAAATTCATTTTGAGTAAAAGCACTCCAAAAAATGATTAAACACAAGACCAAAAGGATACAATAGAAAGACACCATAAAAATAAATCTTTGTTTATCTTGTCTTGGTAGTTGATGACTTTTATGCAGGTCTGACGTTAATTTCTTTTGTGAAAATCAAGCTGATCTAAATCATCGAAATTCAAAACAAATATTGACTAAGAGATGGATAATATAGCTGTTTGGGTTAAGGATGTTACTTTTCGCTATCGCGAACGTTCAACTCCCGCGATTCAGGGCATTTCTTTTTCAGTGAAACCGGGTGAGTTGATGTTAATTGCGGGTGCAAGTGGGTGTGGGAAGACGACATTAATTCGCTGTATAAATGGTTTAATTCCACGTAGTTATAAAGGGGAATTGCAAGGAGAAATTTCAATAGAAGGAAATTCAATTCACAATCTTCCATTAGCTCGGATATCCCAACTGGTGGGAACTGTGTTACAGGATCCAGAGCGTCAAATCTTAGGGACGCGGGTTCGCAATGAGGTGGCTTTTGGGTTAGAAAACCTTGGGCTGGATCGTTCGGAAATTACCTTGAGGATTGATCAGGCACTCGATTATATAGGTATTCAGAATTTACGTGATCGTGAGACCTTCAACCTTTCCGGAGGCGAAAAACAGAAAGTTGCTCTGGCGGGAGTACTGGCGATGCAGCCCAAAATTTTATTGCTAGATGAACCATTAGCCAGCCTAGACCCGGTCAGTGCTCAAGATACTTTGCGAATCGTTCGTCAGATGGTGGATGAGGGAATGTGCGTTTTAATGGTGGAGCATCGAGTGGAAGATGTTCTAAATATTAGGCCGGATCAGGTTTTGCTGATTGAAAATGGGATGGTTCATTACCAGGGGGCAGTAGAGGGGTTATATAAGGTTGTAAATTATCATGAGATTAAATTGCCAGCTCAAGAGGTTCTTAAGCGAGCGATTCAAGATCCTCCTCCGCAGGATTTGAAAGTCTTACCATCTGTAGAAAGACAAAGTGAAGAAACCGGTCAACCCGCTTTGGTTCAGTTCGAAGATGTTTATTTTGGATATGAAACAACCCCGGCTGTCTTGCAGGACATCCAATTTGAGATTCATCGAGGGGATGTTATTGCGATCTTAGGGGCAAATGGCGCTGGTAAGACCACCTTGGTGAAACATGCCATTGGCTTACTCAAACCATTGCAGGGGAGGGTATTGATTGATGGGGTGGATACCCATAAACTGAGCGTAGCAGAAGTGGCAAAAACGTTGGGTTATGTTTTTCAGAGTCCGAGTCACATGCTTTTTGCCTCTACGGTTTATGATGAATTAGCGTTTGGCCCAACGAATTTAGGTCATCCTGCCGCGCAGATCGAAAAGGAGGTGCTGGAAGCTATTGAAATCGTCAATCTCTCTGGCAAGGAGAAAGAGGCGCCACTCTCATTATCATTTGGGCAACAGAAACGGGTGAGTATTGCTGCAGTATTAGCGATGCGCTCACGGATTTTAGTGATGGATGAACCCACCGCCGGGCAAGATTATCAAAATTATATGGATTTTATGGATGCCATTGTTCAATTACCAAATTTCGAGGCAATCCTTTTTATTACTCACGATATTGACCTGGCAGTAATTTATGCTAACCGGGTAGTATTAATGAACAATGGGCGTATTGTGGCGGATGGAAAACCCGATCAAGTGTTAAATGATTTCAATCAATTGCGTTCTTGGAATGTTGTTCCTACATCCCTATTGCGATTGAATCTCGATATGCTGCCCATCAGTAAACGATTTTTACGAGCGGAGGCGCTAGCTCACCTTCAGGTTAGTTAATGTTATTCAACGCGGATTTTTCATCCTTATCTATCAGGTTTGCATGAAAATAGTTATGAAAGGAGTAAACCCATGGATCGGAAATTAACTTCTATCACTTTGGCTTTGATTATCATCCTGGCGATCTTTTTATTGCTAGTCTATGTGGGCGGAAATGTATTGGGTATAGAACGATTGAAAACCGGTGAAAACCCCCTTTTACGCTTTGTATTTGTGATCGTCGGTTTGTTGATCGCTTTGATAATTTATTATGTTACCCGAGAGAATAAAGCTTGGGAAGTAGGAACTCGAGAAGTGGTCTATATGGCAATTGGGGCTGCCCTCTATGCCATATTTTCCTATTTGTTCAACGGTACCGTCTTTGTTGTTCCCTCGGTTAGCCAAGTAGCGTTACGACCAGCGATTGCAATCCCGATGTTTTTCGGATATGCGTTTGGACCGGTGGTGGGCTTCTTTACTGGTGCAGTGGGAAACATGTTTGGCGATGCTCTCACTGGCTTTGGACTTTCTCCCCAATGGAGCATCGGTAATGGGCTGGTTGGGTTGGTTGCTGGCATGGCGTTGCTTTTTACAGATAAAAAGAAAAGTATCAACACAGTATTGATCATCAGCATCGTTTTATCCATTTTAGCCACATTGGTCTATGTCATCAATCGCACCGTCCCGAATATGCTCTATTTTGCACCGGAACAAAATATTTTTGGCGATCAACCAATCTCCGGCTTCGCGGGACTTTCAGCCATAGTCGGTTTAATTCTCGTGATGGTGGTCCGTTATCTGTTCCGCGATAATCTCGATATCGCAGCAGCTGTTACTTGGGGAATGCTCGGAGATTTGATTGGGATAGGTTTTGCAGCCATTTCGGATGTTTGGATTAATGGGTTCCCATTGAGTGTTGCTATAGTAGGAGAATTTCTTCCATCAGCAGGGCCGAATCTGATCTTTGCTGCCATCTTGGTACCTATTTTAGTGGGTGCGTATGCAGCTGTGCAACGTCAATCGGGAAGATAATGAATGTAAGAATGTTGCGCCGTCTTTGGTGATTAAGACGGCGCAACGAGAAAATGAAAGGGTTTAACTGTGCTGGTAGCCTGGCGTTATCGAGAACGAAAATCCTTGGTGCAATGGTTCGATCCCCGAGCCTGGTTTATCTTTTACGGGTGTTTTTTAGTCTCTACTTTGCTGTTCTGGGATATACGCTATCTGTCTGTTTTTGCACTGGTGGCATTGATTGTTTTATTAACTTCAGGCGTAGAATGGCAAGAGATGCGGCGTCCCATGTTGTTCATTATCAGTTTTATCCTCTTTTTTGCACTGTTGACCTTTTTGACTGGAAGAGGGGGAATAGAGGTGTACCGCCAAGAACACCTCATTACCCGTTTAATTTTACCTTTTTCCCTGTTTGGCTGGCAACCGACCATTAATATTACCTGGGAAAGAACTTTTTTTGCCTTAAGCCAATTATTACGCGTTTTCAGCCTGGCTGGTATGACCATCGTTATTCCGTATACCATCAATCCTGCCCATTATGGCATCACTTTCCGAGGATTAGGTTTGCCGGATAAATTTGCTTATGCTATCGATTTAACCATGCGCTTTATTCCTACTTTTGGAAGAGATTTTCAGCTTACATTGGATGCCCAAAAAGCACGTGGTTATGAACTGGAAAAACTACGCGGCGGGTTGATTGCTCAAGTCCGGAAAATGGCACCTTTAATTGTACCGGTTACTATTCATGCAATTATTGCTAGTGAAGATATCATTGATGCGATGGATCTGCGTGCCTTCGGTATTGGTCCCCGCAGCTGGCTGGATACCCTCGAATATCATCGTCGGGATTATATCTTGATTGGCTTCTCGATTTTGCTCTTGATTATCTCTTTAGCCTTATCCTTCTTTTCCTATGGAAAATTTTGGGTTCCGCCTGTATTTTTGTCTTAATAATATTTTCAGGTGAAAGGGAATTGTAATGACCACTCAAATTGACCCCTCTTTACAACCTTTTTTCAATCCGAAAGGGATTGCCTTTATTGGTGCCTCAACTAATCCGAATAAGTTAGGGTATACATTGGCTCGCAATCTTATCCGATGTAACTTTCCAGGTGAACTTCATTTTGTCAACCCCAAAGGGGGCACTTTATTGGGACATAAAATGTATACTCATATTCTTGAAGTGCCTGGACTAGTTGATTTGGCGATATTGCTGGTGCCAGCAGCGAATGTGCCAGGGGTGCTGCGGGATGTTGGCCGGAGGGGAATTAGCGCGGCTATCATTGGTTCTGGTGGATTTCGGGAAGTGGGGCAAGAAGGAGCAGATTTAGAAGAAGAATGCATTGCGATAGCCCGTAAATACCATATACGCTTACTTGGGCCAAACTGCATTGGGTTGATGGATCCGTACTTGCCATTGGATGCTACCTTTCTTCCTCCGCCACCCCCACGACCAGGCGAGGTAGCGTTTATCTCCCAATCAGGCAACATCCTGGCTGCGGTGATAGATTGGGCACGCGGCCAAGACTTAGGTCTTTCCTATCTGATCAGCTTAGGTAACCAGGCAGACATCTGTGAAAGTGATGTCCTAGCGCCGATCGTAGCAGATGATCATACTCAGGTGCTCACGCTTTACCTGGAAGGAGTAAAGGATGGTCGTAAATTTGTCCATGAAGCCAGCCAGGTAACCCGTTTGAAGCCGATTGTGGCATTAAAAGTGGGGCGTTTTGCGAGTGGACAACGGGCAGTCGCATCCCATACTGGCGCATTGGCTGGCCGAGAAAGGGCATTCAATGCAGCTTTTTGGCGAGCTGGAGTGATTCGAGCGGATAACACTGAAGAAATGTTTGATTGGGCTAGAGCGCTGGCATGGTCTCCCCTGCCTCACGGACGTTCCATCGCTATCTTAACCAGCGCGGGAGGTCCGGGAGCCACTGCTGCAGATGAGCTAGAAAGGAACGGGATGCAATTAGCGGATTTAAACGCAGCAACCGTTGATAGCTTAAAACAGATTCTTCCCTCTGCAGCTAGTTTAAACAATCCAGTGGACTTGCTTGCCACAGCAACTCCTCAACAATACGCTGACAGCTTAACTTGTTTGTTAAAAGATGAGGGTATTGATGGGGTTTTGACTATTCTACAGCCATTGCCGATGCAAACAGCTGGCGCGGTGGCAAAAGCCTTGATTCCTGTCATCTATAGTGCAGATAAACCCGTGGTGGTGGCGCTGATGGGTGATCGTTTAATTCAGGAAGCAGTCGAACATTTCCGAGCAGCCCATGTTCCGGAGTATCGTTTTCCCGAAAGAGCTGCTTCTGCATTGGCGGTATTGGCGCAACGGGCTGAATTTTTATGCAGGCCTGAGGAAGATCCTCAACGATACCAAGATGTTGATTCCAAACGAGTACAGGAAATTTTAAATCCCTATCTTGAGCAAGCGAAATTGTTCCAGCAAGCGATAAATCTGCCCACTGAAGCTGTGCTAGCCATTTTGGATGCTTATCAAATTCCTACTCTTCCAACCGGATTAGCGAGGAGCGCTGCCGAAGCAGCTGCTTTGGCTGAAAAAGTGGGGTATCCAGTGGTCATGAAAGTTGCCTCACCAGCTATTGTACATAAATCAGATATCGGCGGAGTTGCATTGAATGTCTCCGATTCTCTTTCGGTGGTGCAGGGGTTTGAAGTCATTCAGCATAATGCTCTCCAAGCCCATCCTGATGCGGAAATTCTCGGGGTCCATATCCAAAAGATGATTCCGGAAGGACAGGAGGTGATTATTGGCGGAGTCCAAGATGAGCAATTTGGGGCATTAGTGATGTTCGGATCTGGCGGGGTGGAAGTGGAGGGTTTGAAAGATATCGAATTTGCTTTGGCTCCGATTACAGATTATGAAGCTCAGCAGCTTTTGGATAATACTTGGGCGGGAAAAAAATTGGAGGGTTACCGGAATTTACCTCCTGCGGATCGAACAGCCACGATCCAAGCCATCAAACGCTTTGCCCAATTATTGGATGATTTTCCTCAATTTGTGGAATTCGAAATCAATCCTCTCAGGGTTCTGCAAGCTAGTCAGGGTGTTATTGCGATGGATGTCCGGGCGAGAGTGATGATGTAGATTGAGAATTAAGAAATATGATCAACACACGGGTAACAAAGAAAAATCTTCTTAATCGTGTTGATCATTTATTTCTCAAATCGGATTGTGGTTAAACCGCCATGAGTAAGGGTTTACTATTCACCAAGTATATTCAAGAGTACCTTAGCCTCATTAAATTTTTCATCTTTGGAAGCATATAGCAGGGTAACCGTCTCTTCTCGATTGGTGATTTCTCTGAGTTTATTGAGGGGCTCTGGGTTGGTCAGGATTTCTGCCTTGTATCTATTTTGAAATTCAGGCCATTTCTCAGGATCATGACCGTACCATTTTCTCAATTCATGAGATGGGGCAATCTCCTTAAGCCACAGATCTAGAGCGGCTTTTTCTTTAGAAACTCCCCGAGGCCATAGCCGATCCACTAGAACTCGATAACCATCGTTTTTATCTGGTTTTTCGTAGATTCTTTTTAATTTGATCATGTGGTTAGCCTCAGTAGATAAATGTTTTTGACGAGGTCCTATCTGTTGCCTCCGCCAATTTCAGCTTAATAGCTTTTTTCCAATATAATTAGCCACCATACAGCTTGATATTTTGTTGATAAAACCAATAACAATTGATATAGCCTCTTTCTTTTGGGCTTCGGAATATAAATGATGTACCGGTCCCTAATTATTTTCGTTTATTCGTGATCCTAATTCGTGGATGGTTTTTGATGCAAAGCGG
>DHFN01000040.1:5335-5937 GCA_002402275.1 Anaerolineales bacterium UBA4823 | reverse complement strand
GAGGCAAGCGGGGAAAGGAGAAAAACGGCTGCGTGGGCGAACTCGTCCACACTGCCCATTCTCCCAAACGGACTTTCGTGGGCTTGTTTTTGCAGTTCTTCTTCCACGGTGGTATGATTTATTTGGGCATTGCTTTTCATTAACTCAACCACTCGTTCGGTTTCCATCCAAGAGGGCAGAATCGAGTTAAACCGAATACCCTGGGATCCGTATTCCAGGGCGAGACTTTTGGTCAATCCCAAGACACCTGAACGTAAACTGTTGGATAAGACCAAATTGGGAATAGGTTGTTTGGCGGAATTCGAAGTGAAAGTGAGCACCGAGGCTGCCTTTGATTGACGGAGGTATGGTAAAGCAGCTCGGATCAAGCGCACATGCACCATAAAACAGAGGTCATAGGCACTTTGCCATTTCTCATCATCAAAGTCCTCGAAGCGTCCTGCCGGCGGTCCCCCGGCATTGGTTGCTAGTAAATCTAATCCACCCATCTTCTGAGCGGCTTCTTGAACCACCTTTTCGGGTTGTCCTTTTTGAGCAATATTTCCAACTATGATGTGTGGTTTTCTCCCACTGGCTTGTTCAATTTCAGCAGCAGCTTGGAT
>DHFN01000040.1:0-5317 GCA_002402275.1 Anaerolineales bacterium UBA4823 | reverse complement strand
GCGAACCCTAAACCACGGCTCGAACCGGTAACCAGTGCACGTAATCCATTCAGTTGATAATCCATGTCCTTCTCCGTTTAGAAAAACTCTGTTCTCTCCTCGATCACATTGACGTCTTGCCAGTTTTCCTCAATCCAATCCGATACAGCTTGCAAAGATCGTTGAGTATGCCCATGGTCATTTCCGACGACCGCAACCGCCAGCATGGCATCCTGCCAGGTATCCTGGAAATCCACTTCTGCTACTGAGATGTTAAATTCACGATGTAAGCGGACTAGAAGCGGTTTTAATCGGCTGCGTTTTTCCTTCAACGAAGCGCAACCAGGCAATCGGATGTGAATCATCATGACACCAAGGTGCATAGGCTTAAAGCGAGGCTGGAATCTAACTCAAGTATAATTGATTTCATTAAATTCGCAAAAATCCTTTTATTGGTTGAACTTTTTAGTTAAGCCCAAATCCAAATTAACTATTCTTCTAAGATATTGAGGTGAATTCGTTGAAAGGTCTCTAAGATGAGTTTTAGGGTATGTGGTAGTTCCATTGCAGGGTTGAATACTTTTCCTGTACCAATTCATCTGCTCGCATCAATTCACTCCCACTTAAATCGGTATGCACCAATCGGACCTGCAGGGCGTCTTCAAAAGCCCGAATAAAAGCCCGAGACGCTTCGTCCCAATCAATTATTCGTCCACTGGCAAGTTGAGCCGTCGTGGCACGTTGCCTGATCCGATCGGCAGCTCTTTGGCGGTGAGTTTCGTCCGGAAAGCACAGCACTTTGCTGATACGGGTAATGTCACCATACAATGGGAGGGAACCATGTTGCAAAACTCCTTCTTTCCGGCGGGCTTGGGCACTGCCGATAATTTTTTTTCCAGCCACCACGATTTCGTAATTCGATGGCACCTCGAAGCAAATTGGATTGATATCCGCATGGCTGGTGTTTTGGGATGTGGTTGAGTTGTTGTCTGGGGAATTTGACTGAGTCCCCGAAGGAAGCTGAATTTGATGTGTTTCAGCGGGAATTCCTAATAGCTGCAACGCTTTTAGCAATGCTTGAGCCAAGCGTTGATAACTCTCAAGGAGTGTTCCTTGAACTCTAGGCTCATTGTGAGGCGCGATCACCGCGTAAGTTAGTTCGTCCACATGAAGGATGGCTCTCCCTCCAGTAGGTCTGCGGACGAGCTGCCAGCCAGAATCTGACAGCGCAATGAGATCAACATCTTGGATGGATTGAGCATAGCCTAACGATAAACAAGCCGGCTGCCAGGCATAGAGACGTAGGGTGGGTGGAGCCAACTCTTTTCCTACAGCTTCAAGGATTGCTTCATCAATAGCCATATTCCAGGAACCTAAAGCGGGTGGAGTGATGATTAAACGCCAATTGGTTGGTAGGGATGGATTGGTCATAGTTAAGGATATGGGTTATAGGTTGCTAGTGTTCCTGGGCTAGGACTGGGATACGTTGTATTAGGCAATGGCGCACTGGTGGCAGTCGCGGTTTGATTTGGATTGGGAGTTCTACTGCGTGTTGGAGTAAGCCCAGCAGGTTGAGTGGGCAGCACAGAAGTGTTAGTTGGGGAGACCGTTGGCGTATAGGTTTGAGTGGGGGTGGGTGATGGCACATACAATTGGCGTAATTTCAAGCGCGCCATAGTGGAAAAGGGTGATTTAGTGTAATCCCACCATAAGCGGTAATAGGCTGCCACGGCAGCAGATTGCTTCCCGGAAAGTTCAGTAGATAAACCCAATAGATAATAATAACGATCACAGCTCCAGTTCGCTTTACAAACCAAACCAGGCGTTTTTTGCATGAACAACAGTTCTTGATAAATTCCAGCGGGTGATTCTCCACTAAAAAGGCGACTTTCGAGTTCCTGCAGTTGATTCTTAAATTTATCAGGATAATATTTGGGTAAATCGAATTCCTTTAGATATGGTTGTTGGTCAGAAGGTGTATATTGAATTTGAAAAGCAAATCGGTTATTCAACAAGATCAGCGGAGGGGTCTGAGTGTTATCATAGAGTAATAATTGCGGATTTTGATTATCAATCGTTTCAATTTGAAGGGCTGCCCAATGGTCTCCTGAGGGAAATAGCACCCAGAATTCGATTTTCTCGCCGGCTCGGTGTTGAACGGTGAACCAAAATTCCTTGCCTTCATTTCCATCGAAGTCGAAGTAGCCAGTGGATCTCAAAATGACCCCCATCTTTGATAAATAGGGCAGCAGGTCATTTAACTGCTGGCCGGCTAATGATTCCAATAACTTTTGTAGGACCATCCCTGCCCGACATTCGGAGACACTAACACAAGCGCGGTAGGTATCATTGGGGTTTTTATAGAGATCGAGAAAAGTTTTAGCTGGAGGCAGCCAGCGACTGGTAGTTGACGAAGGATGTATGAGCAGATCTTGTAAAGATTGAAGTGCGGCTTGACGTTCTCCTAATTCAGCTTGATAAATTCCCAGACGGTAGTGTAATTCATCCTTGCTGTCTGGTGGATAAGGTTTTCCGTTTAGGTCTAGGGTGGGGGGCCAATAAGGCAAAAGGGTTTGAATAACCTGGATAGCTGCTGGATTTCCCCAGGTGTTTCGGGAATGTTCAACGAGGTAAGCGCAATAAGCCAAGGTGGAGTTGTACGGAAAAAGTTCGACATTGGTTTGATAGGGTTGAAAAGTGGTTCCATCCCAGATATAGCTGCGCTGAAGATCGATGGGGCAGGTAGGGAAGAGGCGGCTTTTAAAAGTGAGCACTTTTTGATTGTTTTGATTTAGAACATCCCAATGATTGGTGTAGGTCATTCCAATTTCAAAGGGTGCTTTGATCGGATCATAGGGGATTTCTTGAGGCGGGTTCTTAGCTTGGTCATAGATGTGGGGCAAATCCAGCCATTGGATTTGGGTGGGGTTTTGGCGATAAATGATGATCTCTTCGATCCCGTCGCCGGTTAGATCCGCAGCAAAACTCTTGTATTCTGGTCTTATAGCAGAATACTGGCTCGCTATTTGAGTTGCGGATGGTGTAGCTAGGGGTTGGTCCCCTTCAAAACCCGTCAGCAATGGATAAACCTGATAGGCAGACATTGTTTCACGAATTAAGAAAAAGGCACTCCCATTTTGTTTTAATTCCAGGATATGAGTGCTTAGGTCTTCGGAGCGGCTATGGATGGTGGTCAAAAAAACTTGATAGGAGGGTTCCAAATGAGTAATCCACCGACTGAGGTTAGCTAAATCGGTTTGATGGTGATTTAGTCCATCGGCAATGACTTCTGCGTAAGCTTGACCTGCTTGAGCTGCTCCAAGGTGGGCTAGGTTTTGGGCGCGCCACAATCGCCATTGAATAGCTTGAGGTGCATCAGGATACCGGAGCAGGGCTTCATTTTCAGCAAGAACCACATAAGTGAGATAAGGATTTTGATGGTTTTCCCCAACTTGGGAAGCTTGTAAGGGTTGATTTATGAAGGATTGGATCATTTCCACCAGTTGATTGGCTCGCTCTGCATTCCAATCATATAAAACATAATTCGCTTCGCCGCCTAATGGTGCGGCTGGAGTTAAAGTTGAAGCAGCTGTGGGTGTAGGAGTCTCGGTGGGCGGTAAGGTGTTGGTTATGGTTGGTGAATTTGTGGAAGTCCAAGTTGGTCGTGGTGTGCGAGAAGGGGTAGGGGTTAAAGTGATTGTCGGTGTAAGGGTAATTGTAGGAGTTTCAGTTGGGGTGAGTGTTATGGTAGCTGTTGCTGTAGGAGGAGGGGCAAAAAGAATTGGATAAGAAATGATCAAAATGATCAATGTCAGAATAAATAAAACCAGGAAAACGATGGTAGTCAGTATAACCCTGGTTTGAGAGGATGGACTAGGTGGATTGGATCCCGCATTCATAGCTGAGTTGCTGAACTGCCTCTTGAGTTTGGGATTGATCGAGTGGTAAAACTGGCGGACGGACTTGCCAATTGGGAAGGTTGAAAAGAGTGGGAATGACTGCTTTGATCAAAGCGCTGGCTGGAGAATATTGATCCATCACCAGGCGTGCCTTTTGAATTTTCTTTTCAAGCTCATCCGAGTTGGTGGATTTTTGGTGAGCTTCCCACACTTGGGATAACCAGGGTGAGAAGAGATTGGCACCAGCAGTAATACAACCTGAAGCATGGTTTCGCAACGCTATACCAAATAACCGATCTTGACCAGTCAATACACACAACTCATTCCCAAATTGTTCGCCTAAGCGTAGCGCAAAATCAACATCTGATGATGAGTCTTTTAATCCAGCAAATTGATCAGGATACTGATCATGTAACTTATGCAGGAACTCAATGGATAAATTAATCCCGGTCATATTGGGAATATGATAATAAAACAATTTTCCGGAACGGGGGACAGCTTTCTGGATGACTTGATCAAACCAGGCAAACAAGCCTTCGTCAGTGATTTTGCGGAAGTAATAAGGTGGTAAGACCAACACACCATCCATCCCAATTTCAAAGGCATAGCGGGTAAGCTGTCTGGTTTCGTCCAGACTTGGTGTACCGGTGCCTGCTAACAGAATAAACGAAGAGTATTTTTGGCGGATTTCCAGTGCGGAGCGATAAATTTTCTTTCTTTCTCGAACTGAGAAGGAAGGACCCTCCCCAGTTGTCCCCAAGATTAAAGCTCCCTGGCAACCCCGCTGGGCAAGAAAATCCAGATAAGATGGGAGAGCAGAATAATCTGGTTCGCCATTTGGTTTGATGGGAGTGATGGATGCAGCGAAGACACCGCTTATCCTTGATGAAGACAACATAGGCTGATTATATCATTGCCAGAGAGGATGAAATGCATCGGCATTGGAACGTCAGAGAGGTTATTGGCTGCAGGTCATGGTTCTTAGTATCGGTAGGGAATAGAAATTCCGTAAGGGCGGGTTTGTCTTACATAACCATCAAGATTGATTGCGATCAACCTTGGCATCTTGAGATATTGAGTGCCACCTGGTACACCCGCCCTGACGCAGTACCANNATAACCATCAAGATTGATTGCGATCAACCCTGGCATATTGAGGTATTGGTGCCAGCTGATACACCTGCTCTGACGCAGTGCCAACCAGTCTTGTAAGGGCGGGTTTCTCATGTATAACCATCAAGATTGATTGCGATCAGACCTGGTATCTTGAGATATTGGTGCCACCTGGTAAACCCGCCCTGACNNCTTGTAAGGGCGGGTTTGTCATGTAAAACCATCAAGATTGATTGCGATCAGACCTGGTATCTTGAGGTATTGAGTGCCACCTGGTAAACCCGCCCTTACACGGGTACCAACCGATCTTGTAAGGGCGGGTTTGTC
>DHFN01000007.1:252-3399 GCA_002402275.1 Anaerolineales bacterium UBA4823 | reverse complement strand
ACGATCTCCTACAATGGAAATTTTTATAGAAAACGGCGCAGGTACTAAGAAATAAATTCTCGTTCGCTTTTCTATTTCTTATAGGATTCGGATGAATTGAATATCAAAATTATCCAGTTTTGGCAGTTGATTCGCTTGACAATCTTAATTCTAAAGCTACAATTTTTTTAACCATACCGATCCAGAAAGCGAAACAACAGCCATGCTGGGAATAAAAAAGACCCATTTGTATTGTTTATTAGTCCCTTGTATCCTCATGAACTCCGCTCCGTTATTGTCATGGTCAATCCCAAATTGGATATCCCATTTTTCAAAATACTATCCGGCTTTATCCAAAGAAACATTCACTCCAATTTGCCAAATTCAAGGAAGTAGTTTTGTTTCACCTTACCAAGGTTATGATGTCTATGTGCGCGGCATCGTTACAGCCGATTTCGATGCCAAACGAGGACTTTTTGCCATCCAAGATGACCAATGTGATGCAAATCCATTAACCTCGAATGCCACCTGGGTTTTCCTTTCCCCAAAAGCAAATGTTGTAAACTCAGGGGATCTGGTAGAAGTACTTGGTCATGTCTATGAATATTTCGGAAAGACCGAAATTGAGACAACCTCTGACAAGGTTTGGGTTATTTCCTCCAACAATCCTCTTCCTGATCCTATCGAATTGACCCCACCACAAAAGAATAGCGAATCGAATTATTATTTTGAAAATCATGAGGCAATGCTGGTCAGCATCTCCAGTAATTGGGTGATCGGAGCCACCGATTCCTATGCAGACACCTGGATTGCCCCCACTAGTTTGGGTTTATCCCGGCTGTTCCAAGATGATATTAAAGGTACTGGAGGGGTTTTGGCTCTCGACGATGCTGGTTTATATAAACTCGATCATCCCCTCAAAGTGGGGGATCAGGTAAACCAGATTATAGGTGTACTGGATGAGGCTTATGAAGCTTATCGGATTTATTTGCTTGCTCCACCCCAGGTCATTGAAACGCCAGTGGCAGCCTTGCCCCATGCACAACCGCTACCAGATTCTGATTCATTTCGTCTGGCAACCTTCAATTTAGCAAATTTGTTTGACACAGAAGATGATCCGAATGTTTTGGACCAAGTCTTGACCCTTAAAGAATATCAAAATAGTTTAAAAAAGCGAGCATTGGTCCTCAAGGATATCTTAGGAGAACCGGAATTAATCGTTGTTCAAGAAGCTGAAAATCAAGAAGTATTAACCGATTTAGTTGATCAAGCAGAAATTTCTAGCGACTATGAGGTGGTTTGGCGAAATACTGCCGATTTACGCGGACAGGATACCGCTTTGTTATACCGAACCGATCGGATCGTCATTCAAGCGGTTTACCAAGAACAAGGTTGCACAGATGTAAACGATGGTTTGGGTCCGGATGGTAACCAAGATGTTCATTATCCAATCAATGCTATTACTTGTGACATTGACGAAAATGGTATTGTAGATGGCAATCGTCTATTCTCACGGGAACCATTGATTGTTTTTTTTAATGTTAACCCTTCAGTCAACCAAACTTCTTCGGATCCAATTATCCTCATTATTTGCCATTGGAAATCGAAGGTAGAAGATACATCTTGGACACTTTACACATCAGAACGCCGTAAAGAAGAAGCTCACTTTATTGCCAAGCTTGTTCAAGATTATCATACCTCTTATCCAAATTACACGATTATCGTGGCTGGTGATCTGAATGATTACCCCACCTCACAACCATTGCAATTTCTAACCGCCAGTGGTCTAAACGATTTAACTCTCAACACAGAATATTCAAGCCGTTATTCATATGTTTATCAAGGAATTTCGCAGGTGACAGACTACATCCTCATCTTGTCGGGAAAACAATGGGAAGCTAGGTCTATCGAACCGATGCACATCAATGCGGATTTCCCGTCCGACTGGCATACTGCCCAGGATTACCTAAATTCTCCCATGCGCAGCTCTGACCATGATCTTTGGCAAGCGATTTTTCAGAGGGTGTCCTACCTCTATTTACCCATTCTCATCAGAAGCCGTCGTTAATTAAACCAACGGTGTCTTGAATTGGCGGATGACCATCACCACTTTACCTTGGACTTCAACATTTTCCGGGTTGCTGATGATTTTGGGTTGATAATTGGGGTTTGCAGGCTGTAAACGAACTTGTCCATTCTCTAAATAAAAATACTTCAGGGTTGTCTCACGTTCATCCTTAAGCCAAATTGCTACCATATCCCCGTTATGGACTTCTTTGACGGGCCGCATAATGACAATATCCCCATCATTGATCATGGCGTCAATCATTGAATCTCCGCGTACTTCCAAGGCAAACAATTCATCCGATTTTTCTCGTTTGGGAAATAAACTACTCGCAATGGATACCGCGTGTTCGGGGTCGAACCGGGCAAAATCACTATCCGGAATTGGAAGTGGTTCACCGGCTTGGATCCGCCCTACTATCGGGATGGCAAATAATTCCTCAGCGGTTTGCTGTAATTTATGAGCTGTTTGACGAAATGTGCTTACTACATCCCCTTTTAGATTCGCAGGCATTTGTACCAGGCGGATACCTCGAGATACGCGACTGTCGCGTTGGATAAACCCCATCTCCTCCAATTGCTCTAAATAGTAATTGACTAGAGAAGTGGAAGAGATGCCGGTTTGATCACAAATTTCTCGGATCGAAGGCGGATAACCTAATTGAATTTGAAACTGTTCCAATACCTCGAGAATCCGTTTATGCCTTTCACTCAACCCAGGTGATCTTCGTCTCGCCATCATCGTGGTTCTCCTTTACCTTACAAGTCTTTAGCTAGAAAATTAATTGCTGCCCATTTAAATAAATTTTTCCAAAGGTTTTCTGCATAGGAAGGGAATAAATTATTCGAGCAAAAACTTCATTCCTTCTTAGCGATTGTTCCCTTGGGTTTTCTATATTGATGGCAGCCTGATTCATTTCTTTTCCAACACGAATTAACAGATTATTTGTGCTATTAATATAACACGAACAATCGTTCTATGTCAAGGGTTAATCGAGTCTGATTCATCATTTTCTCCAATTCTGATCGGTTATCACTGCGAGTGACTCAACATAGCCAGCATTTTTCTATCTGAAGGAAACTATCATTGCGAAGAGTTTTTTG
>DHFN01000007.1:0-169 GCA_002402275.1 Anaerolineales bacterium UBA4823 | reverse complement strand
CACGGCATGCCGTGCCCGTACAGCCCGTACAGCATTTGTGGAAATAAGATGAATTTGAATTTCGTGCGTATGTTAGCGATCGCAATCGTTGGTGCACGTTTAGAGTACGATTAGTACGATTAGGGCACGGCATGCCGTACCCGTACAGTTGGGGCACGGCATGCCGTGC
>DHFN01000125.1 GCA_002402275.1 Anaerolineales bacterium UBA4823 | reverse complement strand
GGGCACTATATAAAGCAGGTTTCGCTAATCAACCCGATTCTTTATCTGTTCAAGATGGGTTGCAATTGAATAAAATCTACATCAGTGCTGTTTGCCGTTGTGCTCCTCCCGGAAATAAACCGACTACTCAGGAAATTAAAAATTGCAGTTCCTATTTATATCGAGAAATTCACGCATTGGATAACCTAAAGGCAATTGTGGCTTTAGGTCGGATTGCCTTTGACCAGGTTCGCTCTTATTTCCAGATGACAAATGAGGTTAAATTCAATCATGCAGCTGAATATACGATCCCAAATAGCTCGTTAAGGTTAATTGCATCCTATCATCCTAGCCGACAAAATACACAAACCGGTCGCCTAACTGAAGAGATGTTCGATAAAATCTGGAAAAGAGCAAACGAAATATGCTAACAGGAAACAAAATAATATGAGGGCTGTAGATATCATCATCAAAAAACGGGATCATCAAGAGCTGACCAATGANNATGGCAGTTTTGTTGAATGGGATGAATGAGCGGGAAACAACTTCATTGACAATAGCGATGGCAAACTCTGGAGAATTATTAGATTTAGCGCGTGTAGTTCCTTATGCAGTTGACAAACATTCTACTGGGGGGGTGGGGGATAAAACCACATTGGTTGTTGCACCTTTAGTAGCATCTTGCGGATTAGCAGTTGGGAAAATGTCGGGTAGAGGTTTGGGCTTTAGTGGTGGTACGCTGGATAAGTTAGAGTCGATACCCGGTTATAAAACCGAGTTATCAACGGAAGAATTTCTCACTCAATTAGAAAGAATTGGAATCGTGGTATGTGGACAAAGTAAGGATTTGGCACCCGCGGATGGGAAGCTTTATGCGCTCCGCGATGTAACGGGTACCGTTCAGTCTATTCCCTTAATTGCATCATCTATTATGAGTAAAAAAATTGCTGCAGGGGCTCAAGCCATTGTGCTGGATGTTAAAGTTGGTTTGGGGGCTTTTATGAAGAACCTAGAAGATGCCCGTTATTTAGGCGATTTAATGGTGGAAATTGGGCGGCAAACTGGTCGGAAAGCGGTTGCTTATTTGTCTGACATGAACCAACCCTTGGGAAAAGCAGTAGGGAATGCGATTGAGCTTAAAGAAGCTATTCAAACATTACAATTAAATGGTCCAGCTGATTTTCAAATCCATTGTATCGAAATTGCTAGCCAAATGTTACTTTTGGGGAAAATCGTTAATACACTTGACGATGCAAAAAAACTAGCCACATCCCATTTAGAAAGCGGGAAAGCCTGGGACAAATTCGAGGAATGGATTCATACTCAAGGAGGCGATGTCCGAACGATTAACAACCTAGAATTGCTTCCTAAAGCTGAAACAGAAATTACAATTTTGGCTGAAAAATCCGGTTATATTCAGCAAATTCATGCAGAGAAAGTTGGATTAGCAGCTGTTTACCTTGGAGCGGGAAGAGAGAAGAAAGGGGACCCAATAGATTATGGGGTGGGGTTGCTTGTTAATAAAAAAGTGGGCGAAGAGGTTCGGGTTCAAGAGCCGATTTTTAAATTATATGTTAGAAAAACTACCTTAGTAGAACCAATCATCACCATGCTGAGAGAAGCAACCTCGATAAAAGAAACCCCCGTTGAACCCTATCCACTTTTCTACGGGGTGATTGAATAAGAGATTAATTTAGTTTCCGGAAGTATCTGGGATAAGCCAGAAGGTCGAACCGTCGCTTTCCGGTGTCCAACCGGTCAATCCGTAATCGGTTTCTACCATCCACATCAACCATCCCCATGAACAAACTGGACCACTGACCACCTTCAAATGTTCACCAGGAAGTGCATAACCAATAATATTATGGGGGCTACTGATATCGGATGTGCTGCGAATTGCATTTTTTCCGCCTTGTGCGCTAACATAGACATCAAAGCTAGGGCGAACGATAGAAGCACCACAACCTTCAATAGGGTAATAAACTGCATAACCAAATTGTTTTAATTTATTGGTTTCTCCGTAAGTCATGGTTGGTTGGGTGGGTAATGAGGTTGGGGTTGATTGGATAACCAGGATTGGTATAGGGGTTTGCGTAGAAGTAGGGGTAAATGAGGGCTCTGGGGTAACAACCTGGGTGATCACTTGAGTAACTACAATGGTTTGGGGGACTTCACGGGTTACTTCAACAATTTGAGGAGTGGGACTTGCACAGGCTGCCAGGATGATCCCTGATAATAAAAAAATGAGAAATAATGTCGAATAATGTTTTTGTTTCATTGTTAGAACTTTCTCCTTGATAGATTGAGTATTCATAATAACCGTTGGTGAGGAATTTGACAACAATAAAATTAAAATTCTTTCATTTATTTATTATAAGATAGGTCTAGGCATGGGGGTGTTTTGTGAAAATTAAAAACCCAACATTGATTATCGGGAAATAGATTGATTACAGGTTTTGTAAAAGGGTATTCCATAATTTTTGGGGATTATGACGATAATTATCGGGCGCGATTTCACCTCGAACCATACTCAATAGGGTTTGATTTAGGAATTTATTGACTGGGGATTTAATTCCTGTCTTTTCTCCAAAACGCACTACCGCGCCATTTAAGAAATCTACTTCACTCTCGCTCTTTCCTTGGGACAAATCAATTTGAAGGGAAGGCATCTTATTCCCACGACCTTTACCAACAAAATGAAAAAGGATAAATTGGGATTGCTTGAACGGACAATTATTTATGATCATCATCAAGAATCGAACGGGGGTGGAAGGTAAATTGACTACTTGATATTGGTAAGACTTCATCACTCTTAATGCTTCCTGTATTTGGTAGATCTCAATTTGACAAGATAAAGGATGAGAGAATATTTCATAAGGGGGCAAATCGAGAATTGCAGAGGTGGCATTAGCTAAAAGGTTCGTTAACAACTTTGACCATTTCATACTCTCGGCATTTTGATATAAGCGTGTTTTTATACCCGCTTGTGATAATGAGTTTGAGAGCACAATAGATAAGGGGTGTTCCTTAGCAATTCCTACGCCGCGCTCGGTTTCTACGATGATCTCCCCAATTGATAGGCGGCTTATGGCACTTGTGACACTGGCAGCGATGACTTCATTCTCTCCAAAATGTGCCCGATAAATATTTTCATTTTCTACACCGTTTTGAAGGCATAGTAAGGGAGGTAAGCTTGTTTTGAATGGAAGCAAGGAATTGGCTAATTTTTGACTGTCATAGGATTTAACCGCTACTAAACCAAGATCATAATGCAGAGAATTGAATGCTTCTTCCAAATTATCATAGAATGTTAGTTGATCTAAATGGTGTACACCCGACTTGTTATGGATTGTGATCCCTTGGTGGATTATCTGTGGTACAACCTCAGTCCGTTCAACAAAGTGCACATCATGACCCATTAAAGCAAGACTTCCGCCAATATAAGTTCCGATTGCTCCGGCACCAAACGAAAGAATTCTTAGGAGTTCCATGAGACGATTTGCCTTTTAGATATATGGAGGATGAATCAGTTTGACAAAAACCCAATTGTGGGTTTGGGGATAAAAATAAAGCTCTATCATGGATGTATTTTTGAACATAAATTGTGCACCATAGAAATTAGGTTGGGGAAAAATCCCTAAGATAGCGTAGAGAATCATATTCATGATAGAACCATGTGAGACGATAAGATAATTTCCGTACGGATGAGCAATTAGTTGATTTATTGCGTGACCAGCTCTTAAAAATAATTCCCATTGACTTTCACCAGTTTGACCAAACTTGGTATAGAGCGTATAAAAATCAAGAGGCGGATATTTCTGATCAGCTTCATTATGGTGAATACCAGAAATTACCCCAGCGTCTCGTTCCATCAAATTATTATCCAATTCAACGGTCATTTCGAGCTCATCAGCTATAATTTCTGCTGTTTGTCTAGCTCTAGCTAAGGGACTACTTATAAGGTAGTCGAATTTTTGCCCAGATGAAATAAAAAATTCGGCAACATCTTTTGCCTGCTCAATTCCATGAGGGGATAGTGGAAAATCAAATTGTCCTTGGTGAACATTGTTTGCATTCGCAATCGATTCTGCATGGCGGAGAATGATGATGTGGAAATAATCAAGATCAGTTCGAAGATGCATATTCGTTAAGAAGGTAATGTAATCTTACCCCAGGAACGGAATATGCATCTTCGAACTGATCTTGATTATTT
>DHFN01000004.1 GCA_002402275.1 Anaerolineales bacterium UBA4823 | reverse complement strand
GCAAGCTTCAGCACTCCAGAGTGATGGAGTCGGTTAGGTTGCCCACGGTTTTCAATCCCGCAAACACTCCTCCACATTTTCAAGGTCAACCCGCGAGGTCATGTCCAGGCTGAGGGGCGTAACTGCCACATGGCGATTGATTCGTAACACATACGAATCGGTTCCCGGTAAGGTTTCGCTAAAATCCTTTGGTAAGCGATAACCCACCCGACCGGGCTGTGACCAGGAACTGCGCTCTGGAGCTAAAGGCTCGTAGTACTGTTTGCGGGTCAAGCGGCAAATCTCCCAGGGCGTTTCTGACTTGGCGTCAGAAGGGACATCCACTTTTAAAACATCCACATCAAACGGAAGCTTGCATTTTAATAATAGACTACCAAAATAGCGTGAAAAGTAAGCGGCAGCACTGAAATCTATTTGAGTGGAATAAGAAAGGTGATAGCGGGTCTCGGTTTCTAGAGAAATCGCTAATGACGGTATCCCTAAGGAAGCTGCTTCCAATGCAGCTCCTACGGTGCCCGATACGGTAACCCCGGTACCAAGATTCTCACCATAATTGATCCCAGAGACAACTAAATCAGGGCAGCGCGGCAGAATTTCCAATACTGCATGAAGGACGGTTTGGGCAGGAGTGCCACCGACAGAGTAAACTGTCCACTCTTTGTTATTAACTTGCATCAAGTGTTCCTGAATGATTCCATCGGAGGTAGATGGCAAAGAGCGACCGGCACCGGAGTATTGTTCCCGCGGAGCAGCCACATGAACGTATCCGATTTCGCTCAATGTTTTGGCAGCCGCCCAGAGACCTGGGGAACGGATACCATCGTCATTGGTAAGAAGGATCTGAATGTCTGACATAGAAAGCGAGAAATTGTATCAATTCTAAAGTTGAAACAATTTCAATTTTACTCCAAATAGGACGTGTAGGATTGTCAAATGGGATAAAACTCTTCCACAGTTTCAATAAGGTTTTTATAAAAATTTTCACTCTATCACAATTCAAGATATTTTAAACCAATAACAAAAGAAAAATATTGATTAGGTTGCCAAACCGCTTCCGAGCAGGTTCTTGTCTTGATTTCGAGATGAACCTTTGAGCTATATTTGGCTTATGAAAGCCAGAAGCCTTTGGAAAAAATAATTTACGGCTGAGTAGCTGTTATGCTAAAACAATGTTTACGGATTTACCCCCTCGGCTTTTTTTGTGTGATATATTTGCTCTAATGAAAAATTCATTTGAATTTTATTCAGGACAAACAGCTTTGATCACTGGCGGATCGAGCGGAATTGGCTTTGCATTAGGACGTTGTTTAGCTGAGTCAGGGGCAAATGTATGGCTGCTTGCACGCCGGAAAGAAGTTTTGGAACAAGCTTTAGATGAATTACCTCATTCTATACAGCAAAGCCATGGTATTTTGATTGGGGATGTCTCAGATTGGCAGCAAGTAAATGGGCTAGTTAACCAGATGAAACAAAATGTCGGAGTCCCTAATCTGGTCATAAATAGTGCAGGGATCACTCATCCTGGCTATGTGCAAAATTTACCCATTGAAATATTCCAGCAGATGATCGCCGTAAATTATATGGGAACTGTAAATGTGGTTAAGTCAATCCTTGGCGATATGATTCAGCGGGGCAGCGGTGTGATTGTTAATATCTCTTCAGTGGCTGGTTTTCTCGGAGTTTTTGGTTATTCTGCTTACGGACCTTCAAAATATGCTGTTCGCGGGTTTTCGGATGTTTTGCGCAGCGAACTCAAACCATTAGGTATCCAGGTTGCCGTTGCATTTCCTCCAGATACCGATACTCCTCAATTAGCTTATGAAGCGCCCTATAAACCAGTGGAGACCCGGGCTTTATCCGGTACAACTGGAGTACTTTCTGCCAATCAGGTAGCTCAGGAAATATTAAAAGGAGTGATCCAGAAGAAATATATTATTTTACCTGGCACTGAGGCAAAGTTTCTATATACGATCAATAATTTGCTTGGAAATGCCATATATCCGGTGATGGACTTTCTCATCCGAAGAACTGCTGAAAAAAAGAAATAAACCTTTTCTAGTTTGTTTTCGATAGAATGTGCAGCATCATTCAGAAAGGCAAGCGATTTTTCATTAATAATTAATATTCGGTCTTTGCTGGCATATTTATTTGGAAGCTTTTAGTAGATTATTAATAGAAATTAGCTTGGCATAAGGATTGCACCAAATGTGTATATTTCTATAAAGGGAAAATCCATGTATAATTTGGCAAGTTATCCTATGGAATTAACTCGTTATAACCATCCTAGAGACTATTATCTCCAAACAGTCGTCACCTACCATCGTGACGGGATTTTATTAGTGAACGAATCGGGAATTATTTTGTATGCTAATCAAGCTGCAGAAGATCTCTTAAAAATTCCCCCTGACCAATATGATCATTATCCATTTCCTTTTCCTTTTCCATCGGATTTATCTGATTCGACAACCATTGAGTACATAAAGCCCAATCTAGAAAAAATCCAACTCGAAATGTGTGTCCAGCCAGCGGTTTGTCATGATCAGCCAGTTTATCTGATCACCTTGAAAGATATCACTCCCCGAGTTCTTCATGAGCAAAAATTACGTCTGGCTGCCCAAGCTTTTGAAACTACTCCCGAAGGAATTTTTATTACGGATTCGCAAGGTCAAATTATTCTGGTTAATCAGGCTTTTAGCAATATCACCGGTTATACCCCCGTTGAAGTACAGGGGAAGGTAGCCCACGATTTTCATCATGATCAAAGGGATGGAGATTTTTACTTACAAATGTGGAAATCCCTCTCGGTAATTGGAGCCTGGCAGGGTGAAATCTGGAATCGGCGTAAGGATGGAGAAATTTACCCTGAGTGGGTCACCATTAGTACGGTTAAAGATCAGCAGGGTAATTTAACCAACTATATTGTGATCTTTACTGATATTTCCAATCGTAAACATACTGAAGAGCGGCTGCGGTTTTTAGCAACTCACGACCCTTTGACAGATTTACCGAACCGTGAATTATTTCATGACCGGCTTGATCAAGCGATCATGCGGGCTCGCCGAGCAAAATCTGGCAATGATGAGAAATGGCGTGTGGCAGTGATGTTGCTTGACTTGGATAATTTCAAGAGCATCAACGATACTCTAGGTCATGCTTGGGGAGATCAGGTCTTGGTAGAAGTAGCTCAAAGGTTACAAAATTGTGTTCGTAAAAGCGATTCGGTGGCACGTTTGGGAGGTGATGAATTTACGATTATTCTCGAAGGGGTGACTAATCGTCAAAACTGTGAGCTGGTTGCCAATAAAATCCTCCAGGCAACCGCTGAACCATTTGAATTGAATGGCCAAAAGTATAACCTGAGTGCCAGTATTGGCATCAGCGTTTACCCTGGAGATGGTGAATATTCAGAAGCCTTACTTAAACACGCTGACGTAGCGATGTATCGGGCTAAGCAAATAAAAAACTGTTTTGTCTTTTATCAAATATAGCTTCAAAGAAACCGTCATTGTAGTGTGAAGGTAGCTTCCTACAAATTCCAACGCAATTGTTCAATTGTTCATGTTGTCCGCAAGCAATATCACTCTATCCTTTTAAGTATGCCAGGGCAGCAGCAGCATAAATTTGAGCTGCTTCTACCATTTTAGAAATTTCAATATACTCGTTAGGTTGATGTGCCAAAGTGGGTTCTCCTGGTCCAAAGATCAGCGTGGGTACTTTTAAAGCTGGCACCAGGATAGCAGCTTCGGTAGCGAAAGGAATCTTCACTACTGGGACATCTTTGTTAACAACTAATCTTGCCGCGTTGATAAATTGCTGTACAACTGGTTCCTGGAAAGAAGTTTCTACAGGAGGAAGTTCAAAGGTTATCCGGATATTCGAATTGAAATCAGGAACGTTTTTTGTGAGTTTTGCAAGAAAATCCTTCAAAAGATTCAGTATCTCCTGGTGATCTTGTCCGGGTACGGTGCGCATGTCTACTAGCGCCGTACATTGATCGGGAACGACATTTACTTTAACACCACCCTGGATTGTGTTGATGCTACGAGTAAAATTTCCTAAAATCGGATGTAGTTGAAAGGGAATCGGGAGTTTATCTAATTCAGTCAGTAAATGGACCATCATCATTACAGCATTAATTCCTAGTTCAGGAGTTGAACCATGGGCAGTTTTTCCATAGGTAGTGAATTCAGGCCAGAATACACCTCGTTCAGCTAAGCCTAGGTTGTTGGCAGTAGGTTCAGGAATAATTACCACCTGCCAGTTTTTGGCATCCGGTAATTGGGTCAATTCCCTAGCTCCACTCATGCTGACTTCTTCATCTGTGGTGACAGTCGCAATCAAATCGCCCTCAAGCGGAGCATGGGCCTGGGCTAATGCTTTGGCTGCTACAATCATTGCAGCCACACCGCCTTTCATATCTGTACTTCCTCGCCCCCATACTTTTCCCTCCTCAATGATGCCCTCAAAAGGTGGATGTTGCCATTGACTTGCTCCAACTGGGACGACATCAGCATGCCCGTTGAAAACGACAGCGGGTTTTTTACCATTCCCTTTCAAACGAGCAACCAGCGTTGCGCGTTTATCCCCTTGCTCGATCAGCCCGGTCTCAAAGCCATACGGTTGAAGATAATCACGGATATATTCAACCATTGGTCGCTCATCCCCCGGTGGATTGGTTGTATCAAAGCGGATAAATTCTTGGCATAACCGAGTGATTTCATCTTCTTGAATGAGTAAGTGAATCGGATTATTTTCCATTCTGTAATCTCCTTAATGATTTAAAAAGGATTGTAATATTCTTTTATTGGCGTTAACCTATATTGCAAGGAATCATTTTCAATATATATTTTCCATCAACTCAGGTTAATATCCTTCTCGAGAGGGATTTACTCACCATCCCCCTTATCATTTTTAGGTAAAGGGGATGGATTTTCTTTATAGATTCCCGATAGGCATAACTCACTTTCAGGCTTTGATTTTGAAATAACGTAACATTGCCCAACCAGCAACCATGCTACCCAAGACACAAATGACAATATTCCAGGCAGATGGTACATGAAGTGCCATAGGAATGTATGCTAAAAGCACAGCAACGGGTAAATACTTCCAACCCCGTAAGATAAATTCTCCCCAGACTGCGCCAAATACAGCAGGTAGAAGAAATTTATTGAATGCATCTAAAAGCCAAGGTGGGAAGAATTGTTGGATAAAGTTGATCAATAATGCACCGATTAAAATAGCGGGAATACTTATCAAGGCTGAGGTGGCTACTCCGATTGTTGCCACTAGCTCACCTTCCCGGGTCCCTTCGGTTACTCCAGCGACTTCTTCGGCAACTGCGGCACAGGGTACCCTTAAATTTGAGCCATTTCCTACGGTTCCGGTGAGGTACCAGCCAGCATTCCCAAGGATGGGGTAATAAGCAATGGGCTCGCTGATATAAAATGGGACTGCATAAGTCATGGCTAGGGCAAAGCCTCCAGCAATTGTTTGCCAATCAGGAAAAACTCCATGAAAAATATACAGGAATATTGAGGGCAGGAAGAGTGCCAGGAATATGCCGATAGAAAAGATAGTCCCGACATGATGGATTGGTTTCAAATAATCCTGTTCAAAAGCTTGAGGGTCAACTTTAATTTCATTTACGTCGCTCATTTCATCCTCCATTTATCCTGCTATTAATTTTCCAACGAACATTGCTATAAACATAGCGATCCCTAATGCCCACTCTTTTAAGTGCGGAGCCTTGATCCAATCTGCCAGTTTGAATAAAAACATAGATAAAAAGACCGCGACCAGCACTGTGATTAGGTAAGGTGATCCTTTTACGGCATTGCTGATTGAGTAATAGCTGAAGATTGCAACCATGCCCGCGCCTGCAATGACAGCCAACAAAGCTTGATCTCCGCCAGTGACTTTTTCGCGGATTGTTCCGAGGTAGCGGGTAAAAATTGCTTCAACAGACCAACCCCAACCAGCAATATTCATGATGAAGACTACTGCAGCGAAACCTTTGATAGTGAAACTTGGATCGCCAAATTTCTCTCCAGCTGCGATGGCTGCATTAGACGCCTGGGCTAGCTCGGTGAAGACTGAACCTACACCCACTCCTTCCCGTTGCCAGGCAAAGGCGGGACTGATTGCTATTGCTAAAGCAATCATGACAAATATGTTTGCTAGTACCGGACCAATAGCAGTGATTGCTGCGCCACGAATCATCGCACTGGTTTGTTTAGGTGTGAAACCTTGTCCATGCATGAAACGCAAAGCAGTTCGCAAGAAAAACCATGCCATGTATAGCCCCATGGCTGCTGTAACGCCACCGCTGATCCAAACCCAGGGTTCGTTAGCAATTTGTTTCCAGTCCATAAGAACCTCCTTCTGATTATAAATTGAGTGAATAAATGTGGTTAATTTCATTTTAATGATGTTTTTTTTGTTGTCAACAAGAAATGGAGATTTTTAGAAGGAGATTTTTAATATCTATATTCGTCAAGGATTTATGGACTATTCTATTTTTAAAATAACCCAAACCGCCATTACTATCAATTAGGAGTATGAAATCCAAGTTAACCAATGCTAAATCTAATCGTGCTGCATTAATCCCAAATAGCTCATGCTTTTAGCAAATTGATATGTTGTCTATAAAGCCGCCTTCCAACCGGGACATTTTGGACGACCGCAACTCCGGATTTGGGGTCAACAAGCTCTCTTGTGGTTTCAAAACTGTCCTAAAAGAAGATTGTCACCCCGAACGAAGTGAGGCGTCTTTTCGTTGCGTTTTAGATATCTCGCTTCGATTGATATGACATTTCGGACATTTTGTACAACCTCATTAATCCATGTTGTAAGAACCCTATATATAGAAAAACATTTATAATAACAATGAACTGAGCTTTGATGGGATTAAATGGTCACACTTCTGGATAATATGTAGATAAAGGCAACAGGAGGTCAATATGGATACGAAAGGTAAATTCTTTTTAGGGCGGATCTACGATCCAGCTCAGCGTAAAACGATTGATCAACCGCTGCTTTATGATCCTGCTGACCTCACTACCCATGCCGTAGTGGTCGGAATGACTGGATCGGGTAAAACGGGTTTGTGTATCAACCTTTTGGAAGAGGCAGCTTTAGCGGGTATCCCAGCCATGATGATGGATCCAAAAGGGGACATGACCAATATCGTTTTGCATTTTCCAGAATTAAAGCCCCAAGACTTTGAGCCCTGGATAGATAGTGATACTGCTCGGAGAGCCGGCAAAACCGTTCCCCAGGTGGCGGAAGAGACAGCCGCTTCATGGAAGCAGGGCTTAGCGGATTGGGGGATTGATCCTGAGAGAATTGGCAAATTACAATCTGCTGCCCAGTTTACAATCTATACTCCTGGATCCACTGCTGGGGTACCCATTAATATTTTGGCTTCCCTTAAAGCACCCCAACTCTCCTGGCAGGACAATCAAGAGGTTATTCGGGAGAAGATCAGTGGTACAGTTACTGCTCTGTTAGGGTTGGTCGGTTTGCAAGATTTAGACCCAGTTCGTTCCCGCGAACACATTTTGCTTTCAAATATATTTGAAAATGCCTGGTCAACGGGGAAGGATTTGGATTTGGGGGAGATCATCATCCAAACCCAATCACCCCCCTTTACTAAATTAGGGGTTTTTGATGTAAATACATTCTTTCCGGAAAAGGATCGTTTCGCTTTAGCGATGCTGCTCAACAACATTTTAGCAGCCCCTAGTTTTCAACCTTGGATTCAGGGACAACCTTTAGACATTGAGCAATTTATGTTCGCTGAAGATGGACGTCCAAAACATAGTGTTTTGTATCTTGCGCATCTCAGCGATAGCGAACGGATGTTTTTTGTGACGTTATTTTATTCGGCAGTCGAGTCGTGGATGCGGGCTCAGTCTGGCAGTAGTACCTTGCGTGCAATCGTGTACTTTGATGAAATTTATGGATATATTCCCCCAGTTGCCAACCCCCCTTCTAAAACGGTTATTCTGCGGATGCTCAAACAAGCCCGGGCTTTTGGCGTAGGTCAGGTGTTGGTGACCCAAAACCCAGTGGACATTGATTATAAAGGTCTTTCTAATGCCGGTACTTGGTGGGTTGGAAAACTGCAAACGGATCAGGATAAGCAGCGCTTATTAGATGGACTGGAGAGTGCTCTGCCCGGGGGTTTAAATCGGGCCGATTTCGATCGCCTGATTTCTACTTTGGGGAAGCGGGTATTTTTAATGCAGAATGTACATGAGAAACAACCCCTTCTATTTCAAACCCGCTGGGCAATGAATTATTTAGCTGGTCCTTTAACCCGTCTCCAGATTCCAGCTTTGAATCAGCTAGTCAATCCTCAAAAAGCCGAACTGCAGCCAAAAATAGAAGGCGCTCCCCGAATTATAGGAGAAACTTCTGAGGTATTATCCACAACCGAGCGGATTTCTTCAACATCTGCTATATTAACCGCCCGTCCGCCAGTACCGCAAGGAGTGGAAGAATATATCCTGCCGGTGAATTGTACTCTTAGCCAGGCATTGCGTGCTTCGCAATTGATTTCCACCACTGAACCAACTTCCTCCAGCTTAGTTTATCATCCTGTGTTGGTAGGACAAGCAACCATTCGATATTTCAACCAGAAATATAATTTGGATTACGAAGATCATAAGACATTCCTTGTTCAGAACCCCGATCGGCGAGGATATGTGCGCTGGGACGAATTTGGATGTTCCCCGATCGATATGCGTCAATTATCCTCCACACCAGAACTAAAAGCGCGTTACTATCCAATCGAATCACCGCTGAGTGACTCTAAAACTATGGCAGCTATGCGGAAAGATTTTTTGGAGTGGGCTTATCGCGCGGCTCAAATAAAAATTCTTTCCAATGAGGCATTAAAGATATTTGGGTCTCCAAACGAGGCAGAAGTTGATTTTCAAAAACGCTGTCTGGAGGCCGCCCAAAAAGCTTTGGATGGGGAAATAAAAAAAATCGCTGCCAGTTTTGACAAAAAAATAAAGGATATCCAAACCAAAATAGAACGAGAAGAACGTGAATTGGATATGGATCAGGAAGAATTATCCCAACGGCGAATGGAAGAATATGGAACGCATGCCGAGAATTTGTTTGGGTTACTAGGGGGCCGGCGGAGTTCCCGCCGGGTGACATCGTCTTTATCCAAACATCGTATGACCACCCAAGCCAAAGAAAATGTGGAGGAATCTCAAAAAGTCATTAAAGAATACAAAGAACAAATCGCCCAGATTGAAAAAGAAAAAGGGCAGGCATTAGAAGAAGTAAAAAAGAAATGGGGGGAAGTTACTCAAAATGTGACCGAAATCACCCTCCTTGCGCAGAAGAAAGACGTTTTGCTGGAGATGTTTGGATTAGCTTGGCTGCCCTATTATCAAGTCCGGTGGGGTGACAGGGAACAGGAAGTACCGGCATTTCTAGTCGTTAATTTAAAGTAAATATTTTCGGGAAAACGCGCTGAGTTGACAGATCGAATACTGCATGGTATGATTTTTTAAATTTAATATCAGCCCCACTCGGCGCTCTTATCCAGAGAGGTGGAGGGACCGGCCCTATGAAACCTCGGCAACCCTGTAATGGTTTAGACCAACTGAAGGTGCCAATTCCGGCAGACGGATGTTCTGGAAGATGAGAGGGCAGCTCTAGTTTGCTATCCAATTGCCCTTTCTTTTGTACCGGAAGGGGCAATTTTTATCGTTAGGAGGTACAAAATGTCTACTACTTTTATGGATTCACCGAGTCTATTGTTCACTTCAGAATCGGTGACAGAAGGGCATCCCGATAAATTGTGCGATCAAGTCAGCGACGCTGTTTTGGATGCCTGTCTGGAACAAGACCCCCTCTCGCGGGTCGCTTGCGAAACCGTCACCAAAACGGGTTTCGTCATGCTTTTAGGGGAAATAACCACGCAAGCTCATTTGAATTATGATGAATTGGTTCGGAAAGTGGTTACTGATATTGGATATGACAGCAGTGAAAAAGGTTTTGATGGAGCCACTTGTGGCGTGCAGGTGGCAATCGCTCATCAATCCGGCGATATTGCCATGGGGGTGGATAAAGCCTTAGAGGCAAAGCAAGGAATCATGAGTGAAGCTGAAATTGAGGCAATTGGTGCTGGCGATCAGGGGATGGTTTTCGGATTTGCCTGTAATGAAACTAAAACCCTTATGCCTATGCCCATTTACCTGGCTCACAAACTCGCCCGCCGATTAAGTTTCGTTCGAAAAGAGGGGATCCTGCCATGGCTGCGTCCTGATGGGAAAACTCAGGTCACCATTGAATACCATTATGGGAGACCAGCCAGGGTGCATACCGTACTGGTGAGTGCACAGCATGCCCCTGAGATTCCGATGGATCAAATCCGCGAAGCGATCTATGAAGAAGTGATTAAGCCCACCATTCCCGCTGAAATGATGAATGGTGGACCACGCATCTATGTCAACCCCACAGGACGTTTCGTGATCGGTGGGCCTATGGGCGATGCCGGAGTGACTGGACGAAAGATCATCGTTGACACTTATGGTGGGATGGGCCGTCATGGTGGCGGATCGTTTAGTGGAAAAGATCCCACTAAAGTAGATCGTTCAGCAGCTTATGCAGCTCGCTGGGCAGCGAAAAATATCGTTGCGGCTGGATTAGCCGAACGTTGTGAAATTCAAGTATCCTATGCAATTGGAGTTGCACATCCGCTTAGTATCAGTGTCGAAACGTTTGGAACCGGGAAAATATCCGACGACCAGATTGCCAGCCTGGTGACGGAATTTTTTGATCTGCGCCCCGGCGCGATCATCCGCGATTTACGCCTTCGCCAGCCAATTTACCAAAAAATTGCCAATTACGGGCATTTTGGACGGGATGATATCGAATTACCCTGGGAACATACCGATAAGGTGGAAACACTGCGTGAAGCTGCAGGATTAAAAGAACCAGTAAGATTACCTTAATTTAGACAAAAAGGGTCTCCGATGAGTAAGGAGACCTTTTTCTTTAATTCACGATTTGCAAGTCTTGAAAAATACTCAGTACCTATTTAGCTTGGTATTTTTGTAAGACGTTTTTTCACCATGTTCCAAGCATACCTGTTCAAAAAAGTTAAGTGATTTGATATGGATAGTGGTATAAATAAGAAAATATTACTTGATACACCTTAGGTGACAGGGAGCGTATGATGGCAAATTTAGAGTCATTAAAATCAGCTTTAGCAGAAATTAAGGATTTACAATATATCAGCGCAATCATTGGTTGGGATCAGGAAACCTATATGCCACCGCTTGGGGCTAAGGAACGTGGTGAGCAATTAGGAACGTTGGCTGGTTTAATTCACGAACGGATTACCTCGCCAAAATTTGCTCAATTATTGGAGCAAGCCGAGAAAGAAGTTCAGGGGATGGACCCGGATTCAACAGAAGCTCGTTTGATAAAAGTTACCCGGCGAGAATTCGAGCGTCTCATCAAAGTCCCAGCACGATATTATCAAGAATTGTCTGAAACTTCTGCAGTGGCATATAGTGCTTGGAAGGAAGCCCGCCAGCAAGATAATTTCAAAAAGTTCCAGCCTTTCTTAGCGAAGATCATTGATTTACGACGCGAATATGCTGATTATTTTCGTCCTTACGAACATATCTATGATCCCTTGTTGGATGAATTTGAGCCGGGGATGAAAACCAAAGAGGTGCAAGCAATTTTCGACGAACTCCGCCCTCAGCAAGTTGAGTTAATTCGTCAGATAGGAGCTCGTCCTCAAGTGGATGATTCAGCATTGCACCAATATTACGATGAGCAAAAGCAATGGGATTTTGGGGTGGAAGTGATTACCAAATTTGGCTATGATTGGCAGCGTGGCCGCCAAGATAAAACCGCCCATCCTTTTACCACGTCTTTTGGGTTAAACGATGTACGCATCACAACCCGCATATTACCCGATTATATTGGGTCAGCCCTCTTTAGTACCATGCACGAGTGTGGGCATGCGTTGTATGAACTTGGCTTTGACCCTGCGCTAGCTCGTACTCCTTTAGCCGATGGGGCATCTTTGGCTATTCACGAATCTCAATCCCGTTTATGGGAAAATTTAGTCGGAAGATCTTTGCCTTTTTGGGAGTATTTTTATCCACACTTGCAAGCAGTTTTTCCGGCTCAGCTCGGCAATGTCTCTCTGGAAACATTTTATAAAGGGATCAACAAAGTGGAGCCATCCTTGATCCGGATTGAAGCAGATGAAGCAACTTATAATTTACATATCATGCTGCGCTTAGAAATCGAGATCGCTTTGATATCTGGGGAGTTGGATGTTCGCGATTTGCCGGATCTCTGGAACAGTAAGATGGAGGAATATTTGGGAGTTGTTCCACCGAACAATTCGATGGGTGTACTGCAAGATGTTCACTGGTCACATGGCTCCATTGGCTATTTTGCCACATACGCTCTTGGGAATTTAATCTCTGCCCAGTGGTGGGAGGCGATTAATAAAGATATTCCCAACCTGGACAACCAGATCCGAAAGGGAGAATTTCAAGAGCTGTTAGGATGGCTGCGTGAGAAAATCCATCATCATGGTGCAAAATATGAGGGGAAAGAATTGGTGCAACGAGTCACTGGATCGGGGATTTCTCCCAAGCCATATATCCAGTACATTCGCCAAAAATATGGACAAATTTATGGGTTATAGTTGATATTATTGAGGAAGTAGCATGGCACGGATACTCTTTGTAGATGATGATCCCTTTACTCTGGAAACATTGACGAAAGCGGTGGAAGTTTTTGGACATCAGGCTCTGCTTGCTGATAATGGGAAAACTGGCTTAGATTTAGCTGCCATGCAATCCCCGGATTTGATCTTTACTGATATGCGCCTTCCTGACATGGACGGTTTAACCTTTGTCCGCAAGCTGCAAGAACAACCCGCAACCACCCGAATTCCAGTTTTGGTGTTGTCAGCTAGCCCAGATTTAGATGCTGTCGAAATGGCAAGAAGTGCTGGAGCGAAAGATTATATCAATAAACCTATTCGACTCCAGGCTTTATTAGATATCATACAACAATATACGTCTCAATGAAGGGGTGGCTACCTTTTGGCTGATAGAAGCAGAAAATCCTTGGGTTATTATTGGAAATTAGGAGTATTCCTCTGGCTGGGTTTGAATTTGGCTGGGTGTAATCTTCCCACCCCTAAGATTCCGACTCCAATTCCAAGCGGAGCAATCCCTACCATCATAGCCTTAACCCTCCAGGCGGAGAATTCGACATTTCAAGAGACTTCAACCAGCCCACAACCTTCAGAAACCCATATTTCGCCCGTACCCAATCCGTTGCCATCGCCAACAGCCAATTTTATTGAGACTGCCACTCCTGATCCGAATTTGACTTTACCTCTGGCGATCACGCCCCCTTCAATCGAGCCTGTATCCCAAGCCATTATTCAGTTCCATAGCCCAGGCCCGCTTTCGAAAGTAACCTCCCCTTTTACAGTCTATGCTTATCTTAAACCGGGTAAAGGCGGTCAGGTTGAGATCACTTTATATGGAGAAGACTGGCGAGTGTTGGTGCGGCAGATCAAACCTTTGCCATATACCAACCGGCAAGGCTTTGCTACTTTATATGTCAGCATCCCTTTTGAAATTCCCGGTACAGCCGAAGCTGCTTGGTTATCGCTAGCCGTTATGGATGAATTCGGCAGGACAACTGCAGTGAACTCTGTTCCCTTGATTTTGTTATCCATTGGTCAATCCGATATCATTTTGCCCGCCGATAACCTCTCACCAATTGTTATTCAACAACCTTTACCATTGACATTAATCCAAGGGAGAAGTGTTATTGCGAGTGGATTAGCACGCCTGGGTGGAGATACCTATTTGATGTTGGAATTGATCACTCAAGATGGAAGAATCGTTGGTAAGCGGGTGACAGATGTGCAGCCTGTTGAAGGAAGCGGAATGGGCAGCTTTACGGTGGACCTACCTTATGAAGTTGCGGAAGTGACGCCGGCGCTTTTGGTTGTTTGGCAAGGGAAGGGGAGTATTGCGAATGTTATCTATCTTTCTAGTGTTGAAGTCCTGTTGAGCCCCTGAGGGTGGTAGTTTTTTCGTAGGGGCGACCCATATTTATTATCGAGTGGGATTCATTGCTAATGACGGGTCGCCCAAACGCAATATGGAAATGGTTTGCAGGGCGACATCAAGTTAGTGGTTTTTTCGTAGGGGCGACCCATATTTATTATCGAGTGGGATTCATTGATTATGCAAATAAAATTAGCAAAGGGTCTTATTGAAAATAACGGGTCGCCCGTGTGTAAAAAATGGGTTATAGGGCGACCCGTATTTGCAAACGAAAACATCTTGTAATCATATTGTTAAAAATTGT
>DHFN01000005.1 GCA_002402275.1 Anaerolineales bacterium UBA4823 | reverse complement strand
AAAAACTGTTGGGTTGTCTTTTGTTCCAGATGGGTCGTCCCTACGTGGCAAGGGGGGCGCCTGTGTGTAAAATATGGGTTATAGGGCGACCCGTATTTGCAAACGAAAACATTTTGTAATCATATTGTTAAAAATTGTTGGGTTGTCAACTGTTCCAGATGGGTCGCCCCTACATGGCAGGGTATAAAGTTTGCAGAGGCGAACCTGTGTGGATAACATCGAGTTAGTGGTTCTTTCGCAGGGGCGACCCAGTGTGGATAACGTCGAGTTAGTGGTTTTTCGTAAGGGCGACCCATATTTATTAACGAGAGGGATTCATTCATAGGCAAATAAGATTATCAAAGGGTCTTATTGCTAATGACGGGTCGCCCAAACGAAATAAAGGGTCTTATTAAAAATGACGGGTCGCCCGTGTGTAAAAAATGGGTTATAGGGCGACCCGTATTTGCAAATGAAAACATATTGCAATCACATTGTTAAAAATTGTTGGGTTGTCAACTGTTCCAGATGGGTCGCCCCTACGTGGCAGGGAGAAAAGTCGCCCATACGCAATAGGTGATACCTCTTGTATTTATGAACACAGGTCAAAAATATAATGAAAAATGATCCTGAATTTCAACATCGGCGTCCGATTCGACTACAAGGGTATGATTATTCTAGTGGGGATATGTTTTTTGTAACCATCAATACAAAAGATCATGTCTGTCTGTTTGGTGAAATAATAAGCGGAGAAATGTATTTAAATGCTGTGGGTAAAATCGTTCTATATGAGTGGGAACGTTTAGAGTTCCGCTTTCCACAAATCCAAATAATTGCATTTGTGATTATGCCAAACCATATTCACGGTATCATCCTAATCAATGATGGAAGCGCCGAGGTGAATCATGGTTTGAGGGTGACATCCGGACGGGGTGGTCCTACTCGTGGTTCATTAGGAGTGATTGTTGGTCAATTTAAATCCAGGGTCACCAAACGCCTTTTGTCGCAACCGGATTGGTCTAAGACTCCTGTTTGGCAAAGAAACTACTACGAACACATTATCCGTAACCAGGATGAACTCGAAAGGATTTACCAATACATCCAAGCTAATCCAATCAATTGGGAAGAAAAATGATAAAGTAGGGCGACCCGTATTTGCAAATGAAAACAAATTGCAATCACATTGTTAAAAATTGTTGGGTTGTCCTTTGTTCCAGATGGGTCGCCCCTACCTGGCATGGTATAAAGTTTGCAGGAGCGATCCACGATGAATAACAATCGTTATGTGGTTTTTTTCGTAGGGGCGACCCATATTTATTAACGAGAGGGATTCATTGATTGTCGAATAAAATTAGCAAAGGGTCTTATTGCTAATGACGGGTCGCCCGTGCGTAAAAATGGATTATAAGGCGACCCGTATTTGCAAACGAAAACATATTGTAATCATATTGTTAAAAATTGTTGGGTTGTCCTTTGTTCCAGATGGGTCGCCCCTACCTGGCATGGTATAAAGTTTGCAGGAGCGATCCACGATGAATAACAATCGTTATGTGGTTTTTTTCGTAGGGGCGACCCATATTTATTAGCGAGTGGGATTCATTCATAGGTGAATAAGATAAGCAAAGGGTCTTATTGCTAATGACGGGTCGCCCATGTATAAAAATGGGTTATAGGGCGACCCGTATTTGCAAACGAAAACATATTGTAATCACATTGTTAAAAACTGTTGGGTTGTCTTTTGTTCCAGATGGGTCGTCCCTACGTGGCAAGGGGGGCGCCTGTGTGTAAAATATGGGTTATAGGGCGACCCGTATTTGCAAACGAAAACATCTTGTAATCATATTGTTAAAAATTGTTGAGTTGTCCTTTGTTCCAGATGGGTCGCCCCTACGTGGCAAGGGGGTCGCCCGTGTGTAAAAAATGGGTTATAGGGCGACCCGTATTTGCAAATGACAACATCTTGTAATCACATTATTAAAAACTGTTGGGTTGTCAACTGTTCCAGATGGGTCGCCCCTATAAAAACATTTTACTCGTTCTCATCGTTGTTATCATCAAATCCAATTTCTAACTCAGCATCTTCCGCAGGTATCCTGAGCCAAAGGATCAACATTTGCCCTTCTTCGGCATCAACAGTTCTGGCAGCGACGATGGGGGTTTCTTGCTGCATTCCATCTGGTAAGCGATATTCCAAGTGGATAGGGTTGTTTTTCCGCCAGGCATTGTAACAGCGTTCTACCAACGCCGGTCCATTGAAAGTACGCAAGCGAGTCATCACCATCGCAGATTGAGCTGGACCTTCATTCAATCCTAAAACCCAGGCTTCTGGAGCTAACTCGAAAGTTGGAGGTGGTCCTTCAATAATTGTAATTTTATCATCCATGGCTGTATAACTCTCCAAAGCAAGCATCATACCATAAAAATGATTTCCTAATGAACGATTTCTATTTGAATTTTGTTAATAATGGGCACTTAAGCCAGACCTGCACAGTTTATAACCGCGCAGGTCTGGAAGCAATGACTTGATTATTAATGAAATGGCGATTTTTATGATTGAGTTTGTTCTTGGGCCACTTTGAACAGGTCTTCGACGGGAATATTGACAACATCTAGCCATTCTTTTGAATGGGGATTTAAACCATGCAAAGCGTTGTGAAAAGTCCTTTGAATAGCCCGGGTAACTGGACCCATTCGTCCGTTTCCAATCACGCGAAAATCAATTTCTGTCAGTGCAATACATTCAGCAGCGGTTCCGCAGACAAAAACCTCGTCAGCAATATATAACTGATCCCGCGAAATTGGTTGTTCGATTACCTCATAACCAAGGTCGTTGCAGATGGTCTTTATGGAATCACGCGTAATCCCTTCTAAGACTTCGGCAGTAGATGGAGTGTATAATTTGTTATTCCGAACCAGAAAGATATTTTCTCCGGTGCATTCAGCCACAAAGCCTTGTGGATCAAGGAGAATAGCTTCATCGAAGCCCAATCGAATTGATTCGGTTTTTGCCAAAACACTATTGGAATAATTACCGGTGATTTTGGCTTTGGTCATCATAACATTGGGATGATGGCGGGTAAACGAGGCGATATTTGCCCGGGCTCCTTTTTCGAGGGCTTCTTCCCCCAGATAGTCATTCCATTCCCAAACCGCAATGCCCACACTTGCTTTACCGCTGTCTACGGTTAAATTCCACCCCCCCTCACCCAGATAGATTAAGGGGCGGATATAACACTCGTCGAAGCCATTGGCTGCAACCGTCATGCGGACAGCATTGGCTAGTTCATCTTCGCTATAGGGTAACTCTTGGAACCCAAAGATATGAGCGGATTGTACTAAGCGGTGGATATGTTCTTTCAATCGAAAGACCGCTGGACCATCTGCCGTGGAATAACTCCGGATTCCTTCAAAAACTCCCACGCCATAGTGCAATGCTGGGGTGAGAAAATGAATAGTCGCTTTCTCATATTCTTCCAGTTTGCCGTTCATCCAGATATATTTAGACGTGATATTCATAAATAAAACTCCTTTGATAAGTTATAACGTTAAGAAAACTATTTTATGGCGGTAACATTCTCAGTCATATGACTAAGGATGGTTTGAGTCATCTCAGAGGTCGAATAATTTCCGCCTAAATCAGCGGTTAGGACACCTGCTTCTATGGTTTGGTCAACTGCTTTCTCGATAAGGAGTGCTTCTTGCTCCAAGCCAAGCGAATACCTTAATAGGAGCGCGGTAGATAAGATTGTTCCAATTGGATTAGCTATTCCTTTTCCAGCAATGTCCGGTGCCGAACCATGAATGGGTTCATATAGACCACGTGGTTTACCATGTTGATTAAGCGCCTCCCCTAATGAAGCAGAGGGAAGGTTCCCCATCGAACCGGTTAATACTGAGGCTTCATCAGTCAAAATATCGCCGAACATGTTTTCAGTCACCAACACATCAAAACTAGCTGGTTTATTCAATAAATACATCGCCGCAGCATCCACTAAAATATGTTCTAGGGTGACATCGGGATATTCAGCACCGATTTGGGTTACCACTTTTCTCCATAAACGCGAACTTTCTAGCACATTGGCTTTATCAATCGAAGTGACTTTTTTGCGCCGCTGACGGGCTAACTCAAAAGCTAAACGGGCAACTCGCTGAATTTCAGAAGTTGTGTAGCTCATCGTATCAATGGCGATTTCTTCATCATTAAACTTGCGCCGCTCTTTTGGCATGCCAAAATAAACCCCGGAAGTTAATTCACGGACAAAAATAAAATCCACATTTGCCAGTTTTTCTGGTTTCAGGGGGGAAGCATGCAGCAGCTTTGGATGGGGTTTTACGGGTCGGAGATTTCCAAATAGGTTAAGACCTTTTCGGACGGCTAAAAGACCTTGTTCAGGGCGCACTAGCGCATCGGGCGAATCCCATTTAGGTCCCCCCACTGCTCCTAATAAAACCGCGTCAGCATTCAAGCATGCTTCTAATGTCGATTCGGGTAAGGCATTCCCGTATAAATCGATCGCAATTCCACCAATTGGATAGCTGTTTAGGTTTATTTGATGATCAAAAATTTGACTAGTTGCTATTAAGATATTTTTTGCGGCTTCGACCACTTCGGGTCCAATCCCGTCACCGGGTAAACAAACAATATTCGCTTTCATGTTATTCTAGGTCCTTTGAATGTCCTTTGGGATTAACCAAGGCATATTCAAAACTATCCGCTATGGCAGTCCAACTTGCTTCGATGATGTTTGTGCTGGCTCCAATGGTGCTCCAGCGCCGGGTGCCATTTTTAGTGTCAATCAGGACACGCACCGCTGAAGCTGTGCCATTCTCACTATCCACAATCCGAACTTTGTAATCATCTAAGCGCACTTCTCGGATAGCTGGAAAGACATCTTCCAATGCTTTACGCAAGGCAGCATCTAGGGCATTGACCGGTCCATTCCCTTCAGCAGCAGTATGAATAATGCGATCGCCGATTCTCACTTTTACAGTGGCTTCTGCCAGCATGCCCCGTCCCTGACGGTTTTCCACGACGACTGTAAAATCAATTAATTCAAAAGGTGGCAGGTAATTAGGTTGAAAGCGTTTTAACATGAGATTGACGGATGCTTCTGCGCCTTCAAAGGTAAAACCCTTAGATTCCAATTCTTTTATCTCTCCCAATAAACGATTGGCTTGTTCGGTTGTGATCGGGATATCGAATTCTTGGGATTTTTCGATTAAATTACCGCGCCCGGAAAGCTCTGAGACCACCGAACGGCGTTGGTTTCCCACTTTTTGAGGATCGATATGCTGGTATGACTGCTCGGTTTTCAACATGGCTGCCACATGAATTCCTCCCTTGTGGGTGAAGGCACTAGCTCCTACATAAGGCTGATTCCGGTCATGGGGAAGATTAGCCACTTCAGAGACAAAATTGGAGAGCTCGGTTAAATGTTCTAAGTTTTCATCAGTGACACAATTTTTCCCCATTTTTAGTTGTAAACCAGGGATCACCGCGCATAAATCCGCATTTCCTACCCTCTCTCCATACCCATTGATCGTCCCTTGCACCTGGATCACTCCCGCATGAACTGCAGCTAGGGTGTTGGCTACTCCGCAGCCGCTGTCATTATGGCAATGGATTCCCAAAGGAGAGTGGATCTGTTTGGAAACATCGTGGACAATCTGTTCGATTTCCCAAGGGAGACACCCTCCATTTGTATCGGCTAAAACAATTACATCTGCGCCATTTTGCTCAGCTGCACGAAGGGTATCTAATGCATAGGCAGGGTTCGCTTTATAACCATCAAAGAAATGTTCAGCGTCATAGATAACTTCTTTGCCTTTTCCCTTTAAGTAAGCAATGCTGCTGCCGATCATTCTCAAATTTTCATTCAGGGTTGTTTCTAGCACCTGAAAGACATGCAGATCCCAGCTTTTCCCAACTAGGGTAACAACCGGCGTTTGGGCATCGAGCAATGCCTGAATATTCGCATCCTGATTAGGGGGAGTCTCCTTGCGGGTGGTTGAACCGAAGGCGGCAATTTTTGCGTTCTGAAAGGTCATTTTTGCCACTCGTTCAAAAAAGTGGACGTCTTTGGGGTTTGAACCAGGCCAGCCGCCTTCTATATAATGCACCCCAATTCGATCTAGTCGTTCCGCTATGCGGATTTTATCCTCTAAACTATAAGAGATTCCCTCGCGTTGGGTTCCATCACGCAAAGTGGTATCATAGATGAATACATCTGGAATAAAAGGTGTGGACGTCATATTTTCTTCACTCCATAAGGATAGGCACGTTCGGATTGTTCATAGGATTCAATTTGTGGAGTAAACTCGAGAATATAGCCTATTGAATCAATTCCTTTAAGTAAACAAGTTTTGTGGAAAGATTCGATCGGGAAAAATACTTTCGACCGATCGGGCAAGGTCAGAGTTTGAGAAGCAAGATCAATGGTCACTTGCCAGTCATTGGAATTAGATTTGTTCTTTGCATTTGAGAAGAATTTTTCTTCTTCACCAGCCAGAGATACTAATTTGTGGTGAGTTTCCTTATCAACCTGAACGGGTAATAGACCATTTTTAAGGGCGTTATTGCGAAAGATATCCGCAAAAGACGTGCTGATAACTGCCCGGATATTGCAGGCGGCTAAAGCCCAGGGTGCATGTTCGCGGGATGACCCGCATCCAAAATTATCTCCAGCTAGTAAAATCTGCCTTCCTTGATAATAGGGTTGGTTTAGGGGAAAGTTTGGATTGAGTGAGCCATCAGCCAGATAGCGCCATCGAGCAAATAAGCCTTCTCCCAGCCCATTTTTATCGGTTATTTTCATGTAACGGGCAGGAATAATTTGATCGGTATCAATATTATTATAGAGAAGTGGAATTAAAGCGGAGGTAAGGGTTGAAAATGGTTGCATTTATAACCTCCTTGGATCTGAAACGCAGCCAAAAATTGCGGATGCTGCAGCAGTGAGCGGGCTTGCAAGGATGGTACGCCCACCATCCCCTTGCCTTCCTTCGAAATTGCGATTGCTGGTACTAATGGCAACTTGTCCGGGCATGAGTTGATCACCATTCATGGCGATACACATTGAGCACCCGGCATAACGCCATTCGCCGCCCGCCTCTTTGAATACTCGATCTAATCCTTCTGCTTCTGCTTGACGACGAATATTTTCTGAGCCAGGCACTACGATCAAACGAACGCCCTGGGCNNCAGCTACCAATAAAAACCACGTCGATTGGTTGACCTAAAAGGGGTTGGTTAGGTGTAAATCCAGTATACTTAAGAGCCTTATCTAAGGCTGTTCGCCGATCGAGATCGCTTTCTTGGACAGGGTCAGGAATTGGTTTAGTTATGGGAACACCCATCGCTGGATTTGTTCCATAAGTAACCATTGGCTCTAATTGAGAAACATCCACAACCACTTGACTATCGAAATGAGCTCCCTCATCGGATGGTAAGCTTTGCCAGTATTGAAGCATTTTGTCCCATTCAGCACCTTGAGGGGCATACGGACGACCAGCAAGGTATTCGAATGTAGTATCATCCGGGGCAATCATCCCAGCACGAGCACCAGCTTCGATGGACATATTGCAAAGGGTCATCCGTTCATCCATGTTCAAGGATTGTATCGCTTCACCACAATATTCAAAAACATGCCCCGTTCCACCGCCAATCCCTATTTGAGCAATTAAGGCTAAAATCATGTCTTTGGCAGTTACACGCTCGGGAAGTTTTCCTTCAAAGACTACTTGACAAGTTTTTGGCTGGTATTGGAGTAAACATTGAGACGCTAAAACCATTTCCACTTCGCTAGTGCCTATTCCAAAAGCCAACGCTCCAAATGCACCATGGGTGGCTGTGTGACTATCCCCACAGACAATGGTCATTCCTGGTTGAGTGTATCCTTGTTCTGGACCGATGACATGCACGATACCCCGTTGAGGATCCTCCATGTCATACAATTTAATTCCGAACTCCGCACAGTTCTGTTGCATTTTTTGAAGTTGTTTGATCCCCATATCATCCAGCCCTTCCAGTGATAAAGAGTTGGTGGGGGTTGAATGATCCATGGTTGCCACACTGCGATCAGGGCGGTGAACTTTAAGTGCCCGTTGGCGCAACCCTTCAAAAGCTTGTGGAGAAGTCACTTCATGAATTAAATGCAGGTCAATATATAAAATTGCCGGCGAATCGGCTTCCTGCACCACCACATGGCGGTTCCAAATTTTATCGAATAATGTTGTTGGGTTAACCATAGACTTTAAAATGCGGTAAAAAATTCTGGATGGTCTGGATTATCCACCGGCAAATGATGGGTTAACTGCCATTCATCAAATGAAACTTCAGTTTCAGCCAAAGTGCTTTGAGCATTATCATCAAGACTAAATTTATTTTTTGGAATATTAACCGAGTGTCCATTGAGTGGTCGGGGCATTTCGGTCATATTCCAATTGCGGGGATATAATCGCAGCTCTCGAAAAGCGGTTTGAGAATTGAGATGGCTATATTGGGCTTTTTCATCTATTTTTGTATTCATCTTCATACTCCTATGACTATACCGGATTAATAAGGCAAGGACATGACCCTTGCGATTTTTGAATCTACGAAGGGTTCGAATTGGCGAAAGTTTTCGCGAAATTGTTGGGCTAACCGGTCGGCTACCTTATCATAAGCTTTCGAATCATTCCAGGTACCCTGGGGTGTTAAGATGTCAGACGGGACATCCGGGCAGCTTTGGGGAACTTCTAGATTGAAATAGGGAATGCGCAGATAAGGGACATTATCTAAGGCTCCTTTTATCGCTGCT
>DHFN01000114.1 GCA_002402275.1 Anaerolineales bacterium UBA4823 | reverse complement strand
ATTCATACCCAGGCTGTACGGGCACGGCATGCCGTGCCCCAACCATGCGTTGTCACCCCGAACGAAGCGAGGGGTCTTTTCATAATATTTAAGATATCTGGCGTCACTCGATATGGCCTTTATAACTTTTTGGACAGTCTCAATTTAAGAATCCCCTTTCTGTGAAGGGGTGGCAGGCTCTGCCTGACGGGGCAGTTTGGAGGAAAACACCCCTTGCCCATCTGAAGAGGGGAATTTTGGATGGCAGGTCCTGACTAACAGTAAATAAAAACAGTATATTTTGCCCGCAAACTCCAAGGATATAAATAGGGAGGATAGATTAAAATTAATAGGATGAATGAATTTGGCATTTTTGATTAATCTTTGAACTGGATTTTAATTTCAATGATCATTTTTGAGTTGCCTTGAAGAATAGAGGAGTAGATTATGGCGAATATTATTGGAAAAGGTTTGCAATCTTTGTTGGCAGCGTTTGACCGCAGCAGTCTGCCTCAGATCGAAGGGACTTTTGATTGGGGGAAAACCGAGCATGAGGTGGAAATTCTGCGTGATCGTTGGGGTGTCCCCCATATCTATGCCAAATCAGCTCATGATTTATTTTTTGCTCAGGGAGTGGTTCAGGCTCAGGAACGCTTATTTCAAATGGAGCTCAACCGCCGGACGGCTCAGGGCACATTGAGTGAAGTGTTGGGTGATTTGGCATTGGAAACCGATCGGGCGGTGCGGACTTTTGGCTTCAATCGCTTGGGCAGTGTGGATTGGGCTAACGCCTCAGAGGAAATGCAGGCGGCTGTTCTGGCTTATTGTGATGGGGTGAATACCTATCTTGAGAAGAACGGTTCGAAATTACCGGTCGAATTTAAATTATTGGGTTATCAACCAAAACCCTGGCAGCCTCAAGATTGTACCGCCTTTGGGCGGGTGATTATGTGGGAACTTTCGCACGCCTGGCATGGGGAAATTGTTCGTTATCAGATTCAACAAAAGTTGGGTATCGAAGACGCCGATGAAATCGAAATTCACTATCCCTCCCAAAATCCAATCACCCTCCCACTTGGGATTGAATTTAATTTACGGGAGGGGGATGGCAAGCTGATCTCTGAACAAGGACCGTTTCTCCAGAGAGGTCAGGGCAGTAATTCCTGGGTGGTCGCAAAAGAGAAAACGATTGATGGACATACCTACTTGTATAACGATATGCACTTGCCGCTTTCGATGCCCGGGCTTTGGTTTCAAGTTCACCTGAACGGCGGAGGCTATCAAGTCACCGGCGTCTCACTGCCGGGGATTCCGGGAATTTTGGTAGGGCATAATGACCAGATTGCGTGGGGGATGACACTGGCGTTTATTGATTGTGAAGATTTGTATCTTGAGAAAATGGAGGATCAGCATAGTTCTAGGTATTTATTCGGGGATGAGTGGGTCCAGTCCGATGTTATCGAGGAAGTGATTAATGTAAAGGGTAAACCTCAGCCTTATCTTGAAAACGTCATTATGACCAGGCATGGCCCGATTGTTTCCGATGTGGTCAGTCAACCCAATATTCGTCTAGCCCTGCGTTCGATGGCTTTACGTCCTAGTCCGTCATTGGCAGGCTGGTTGAGTCTCGATCGGGCTAAGAACTGGGATGAGTTTGTTCTGGCAATGCACCAAATCGAAGCCCCCCAGTTGAGTGTCAGTTACGCCGACCGGCAGGGAAATATCGGTTATTGGATGACCGGCAGGGCGCCCATCCGCGCCAAAGGCGATGGAAGGACGCCGGCACCCGGCTGGGATGGCGAGTATGAATGGGTGGGCGAAGTGCCATTTGAAGAGATGCCTCATGCCTTGAATCCGCAGCAAGGCTATCTTGTGCATACGAATAATAAGATCGTTGGGGATGATTATCCCTATTATCTAGGCGACGTTTGGATGAATGGCTCACGCGCTAAACGGATCGAACAGGTCTTGCAATCAAAAGATAAGCTATCTAGGGAGGAGATGTGCCGCTTGCACATTGATTACACCACTTTGCCTGGCAGAGAACTTTCGCAAAAGCTGCAAGGGATAACGGTTCAGAATCTTAAAGCCGGTCGAGCTTTGGAAATTCTAAAAAGTTGGGATGGGGAGCTATCTGCTGAAAGCGTGGGAGGATGTGTGTACGAAGTTGTCCGTCTAGCATTGGGGCGTAATTTGTTGGAACCTGCCCTGGGAAGTGATTTGACCGAACAGTATCTTGGGAAGACATTCAATCCAGTTTTGTTAACTGCCAACGAGTTTTACGGTCATGATGTCAGCGTGATTTTACGGATGCTCGATCAACCACAAAGCTGGTGGGTTCAACAAGCCGGCGGCATTCAAACCTGGGTGGAAAAGAGTCTGACTCAGGCAGCCGAATGGCTGGAATCGCATTTGGGTGGACAACCCTCAGGCTGGCAATGGGGAAAAATTCATGGTGCAGTCTTCCCTCATCCGCTGGGTTTGCAAAAACCGCTTAATTTAGCCTATAACCGGGGTCCTTACCCGATAGGTGGTGATTCTGATACACCCTGTCAGACGGCTTATTTACCCCATCAGCCTTATCACAACAATGCCTGGGCACCCTCGTTCCGCCAAGTAGTTGATTTGGATGATTTGACCCAATCGGTCACCATCGTTCCACCAGGGCAAAGCGGTCATATTGGGAGTGAGCATTATGATGACTTGATCGAACCTTGGGTAAAAGGGGAATATCACCCTCAATTGTGGACACGGGAACAGGCAGAAAAGGAAGTACAGGGGAAGCTGGTGTTAAAGTAAGGAGAGGAAATTGAGGAGGATTTGTCTATTACGAAGGGCTTTGAAATCAAATGACCAGCTCGGAAATGGAGTTTCTCAACCGCGCTGGTCTGATTTAATTGTGAAATTTTATTTCGGGAGATCTACCACCAGCGCATCATAATAGGTACCAGCGCCAAAACCATCGAAAAGAACATGATCGCCTGGTTTTAACCTTGGCAGCCAGCGCAGAAATGCGATCATGTTCGATGCTGCACTGACATTTCCGAAGTCATGGATCAACCAGGGCATGGGAAACCGAATATTGGCACTGCTGAGATGCTTTTCTTTCAGCTGGTTGATTTTTAAATTGGCATGGTGGACGATGGCAACGGTGATCTCTTGGCTAGCGGAACCGGTTTGTTCCATGATCTGGCGATAAGAATGATACACTTCGGTGACAATTTGGACTCCATTGCGGATAAAGAGTTTCACCATGCCCATCATTCCAGCCATGGCGATGGGATTATCGTCTGGCGGTTCATGCATTAAACCAGCTACTCGAATAGTATTCCTATCGGTCTGGGTCGCTTCCAGCATTGTCTCTTTTGAATGGGGGTAATTCATATGAACCTGAAGGACGCCTTCTTCGTCATAAACTTCACGAGTGCTGCCAGTAATATATTTCATTGTCACACCCGGAATAATTCCAATGATGCCAGCCCCATTTCCAAAGAGCTGTAAAGCATTGATGTCCATTGAGTTGCGCAGGAAACGGCTTAATCCTTCGATGCCGCCCACAAGGATTTTTTTGCCAAATAGTTTTTGGGCGATATTGGGGATGTTGGAAGGCGAGAGTTTCGGGTTAAGGGAGAGGTGTAAACCAGCTACTGAACCATCACAGGCTTTGTGGATGCTGACTTTGAGAGACTGTTCAGGGATATGCGCCCGGTTACAAATTTGGTCAACATAATCCAGTGTGATTGGGGCGCTCATCCCAAGAATAACTCCTTCAACTTGATCGGTTTTCCATCCATTTGCTAGACAGGCTTCTTCCAACAGACGGGCACCCACCTGTAGTTCAAGCTCACGATGTTCCGTTTCACTTAAAGTTGGAAGAATATGCCGGTAGGCAAACCCAAGTTCATCCGGATTTCGCACCTCGCTGGTTTGATTCGGGTCGCCTAGTTTTTGGGTGATATGGTCTTTCAGGGCTTGGTTATCCAGGCTATTCCCCCAGGCGCCGCAGACACCGCCTATTCCAACAACCGGATTATGCACTTTTTCAAATCCGAATGGAACCCCCGCTCCTACAGGAATGGTTTCCGTCCGGGTATTCGGGCGGTGATAAAAATCATCTTGATTCGTTCGACTGTTGCTCATTGAACTCTTCCATTAATTGAGATTGGTTTATTTAAAAAACAATAGCCGCTTTCTTAGCGAAACACACATTTCTGAATCTTTTGAGTAGATTATTTCTTTATTCCAACATTTTATTTTACTACTTATTGTCAATTCCTAATCCCTTTTCCGTCCCGGCATCAACCCGAAGAGGCGAGCCAATCATGCGAACCTGCCCATTATAAGGGCGACCCGTCTTTGCCGACCAACCCATCCTTGGGCAAAAGTTTATTCCCGAAAGAGTAGAAAAGGTAACCAGATGGGTCGCCCCTACCAGAGTGGATTAGGCGCGGGCATAGTATACCTACTCCGTCCCGGCAGCGATCCGAAGGGGCGAGCCAATCATGC
>DHFN01000049.1:5729-8093 GCA_002402275.1 Anaerolineales bacterium UBA4823 | reverse complement strand
CTTGGCGTAGCGGAGGAGTGCCCGTTTAGAAACGTAGAAAGAGGGATGGCCAGAGGAATATAGAGGTTGAGTGAATGAGAAGTCCTCGTCTGAAATATACTGGGTTAATATTAGCAATCACTGGAGGTTTAATTACAATAGGCGGACTATATTTAGGTAGTATGCCATACTATCACAGTTCTATATCGGAGTATAGTGCAGAAATAATCATTGGAATAATAATTTTTGTAACTGGATTATTAATGTGGATTTTTATTTTTGAATAGAATTTACACTAGGGGGAATCAAAAATGCCATGCTAAAAAGTATTACATGTACTTAAATAGTCTAAAATCATATATACATGTGAAAAGGAGGAATTATATGGAGGAGTTTGAAAAAAGAATATTGACATCAATTATTGTGTGTGTAATGATAATGAGCGGGTTGATGGCCTTGCCAACACCCGTAGATGCAAAAAAAGGTCAACCAGATTTGGTTGTAAAAAATATGAGCTGGATATATCCGGTAATTGAGGGGAATGATGTCCCTTTTACTGTGTATGTTTATAACCAAGGAGAGGTATCCATAGAGATGGGGTTCTGGCTCAGAATAAATTATGCTGAATTGCCAGGGTTCTGGCAAGAACCAACTGTGACTCATCAAATATGGGTTGAGCCACCAATAAAAGCTGGAACAAAAAAGGCTGTTGAGATTACACTAACTGCGTTAACCACACACCAGATGAATATTGAAGCAATTCTTGACACAACAAACATTATTGCTGAATCAGATGAAGAAAACAATGAAGGACATGTATGTTTAGTGTCTGTTGGGGCAGAGCGAGGCTCACCAGTCAGTGTACCTGTTTTCCTTCGAAATGTGAATCTATTTGGTGGTGAAACATTCACTGTAGAGGTAGATCCCTCAAAAATACCAGATGGATGGTCTTTTACAGGCGGCGTACCTCCAACAATAATCACTGCGGCCCCAGGAGGTAACGTAGCATTGAATGAGGGGACATACGTACCCAGTGATACTCATTTAAACCCAGTTTTTAGAATCAATGCAACACGGCAAAGTGATAGAGAAACACGCATAATGTACATTAAGGTTCTTTCAAGTCCAGAAATAGGGTTTTCTTTCAGTCCATTCCTTAATGAGTTTTGCATAATGGGTATTGACCAAATTGATTCAGAAGAAACTCTCAATAGAACAATTATTTCAGAACACCCCGATATGACAATTGAAGAACACACAGTCACTAATGCATATGGTCAATATGTAAAAGCCACACTTGAAATGCATAGTAGCAATCACATGAATATGTACAAAATATTGAAAATAGATTATAATGGTGAGGTGATAATCATTCCAGAAAATAACATGTTTTTAACAACATTTGGTTTGGATGATAATGGCAATCTTAAGCATTACTACCAATATATGAAATGTGATTCTGAAAACTATCAACATACTTATTACGACGCAAAAGAAAATCAAACGACCATGAAAGGAAAAGTTGATGGCAAAGACTTTGTAATCACATTTGATGGTTTTGAAGCTGTTGGCGTAAGAATTCTAAACGACCAAATTGCTATTGCTCGTTTAGATACACGAGACTTATCAATACCACTGTGCATGAACGATTGTCAGAAGGCTGATTGCTTTATGTTGACACATTAACAAAAGAGAGTTTAAACTCTCTTTTTTTATATTTTTTAACATGAAGAGGAGAAAAATGATAATAGAGTTGTATTTAAAATCAGAAAAAGGAGTGGTGAAAGGAACTGGCAGAGAGAATTTACCACCAATAGGATATGGTGGATTTAGCAGAAAACAAACATCCTGGCATGCTAAGAAAACTTTTGTTGAATTCTCCGAGAAAGAATGTAGAATTAAAGAGCAACTTGAAAAAATAGCCAGTACGCATAATTTTGAATTACAAATATTTGATATCTCAAACAATCATGATGCGATATATGCACGAACAAAAGGCATTCACAAAACACCTGCAGTAATAATCGACAATCATAAATTCGAAGATGATTTTGAAACGAAGGATATAATCACACACATATTCGGTTCAAATGTAAGCGCAGCTGGCTATAAAGATGAAAATAAAAAGTATATTTGTCCTAATTGTCAGTCTGAGAACATCACTACTTATGAAGATTTATCAGGATTTTGTAATGCTTGTAATACCGCATTTATGAAAGGAAAGGAAGCTGATTGAAGGCCATCCCTCGTTATCCCGTAGGGCACTCCGTAGCGAAGCTGGGCTGAAAACAATCTTTTGTTGTTACGCCGGGAAGCCCCGTGATGCCTCGCCGGAGCTTTTCGTCCTGGCATCGCCGCTAATCCAGAAAAGCGCACGGTTCGAGG
>DHFN01000049.1:0-5699 GCA_002402275.1 Anaerolineales bacterium UBA4823 | reverse complement strand
GAGACCTTGCGCATTCACTTGGGGGATGAGCGCATGAAAACAAAGGCTGGAGGGACGACATATCCACGCTATAAAGGCATATCAATCTGTTTAAAATTAGCTGGTTTTTTAATTCCATTATTAAGCATTATTGCAGGATGGTATATTGCAGGAACAGATAATGATAAATTGTACCAAATGAGCAATATTGTTTTTTTGCTTATTCTAATTGTATGTTTTAATTTAACTGGCATTTTATTGATGCAAATTAAGTTTTTGAACAAGAAACAGAAAATTATAGAATCTCTAACAATATTGGCAATATTTACTTTGGAATTAATTATCTGGATATTGGCTCATATGGTGATTGCAGTTTAAATAAAGGTCCTCCAGCCGTCTAGTAGTTAAGCTCAGACCCTAGCCCGAGAACAATCTTTTGTTAGAATTGACGGGAGCGACCCGTGATGCNNTGCCTCGCCGGAGCTTTGCGACCTATACTGCCGTAATTCCAGCAAAGCGCACGGTTCCGAGCTACCATCTTCCAAACGTTACAGCGAAGGAATCTGAGGTACAACCGAAGGACGGGGAGCAGGGACGAAAGGCTTATTATCTGCCTTTCGCATTCACTTGGGGCAAGCGATTACTGGCCAAGGCTGTGTGCCCGTTTCGAATGTGCATATATTACGTAGTGTTTGGCGGTCGTTAATACTTTCGGTAACCCCCCATTAACCATTTTATACCTTTGCTTCTATTGGTTAATTGTCTCAAATGTTGAGAGAAAGGAGCTATAACATGGAAATTGAGGATGTCAAGCGAGAACTGGAACGAATTAATAAAGAGTACGAAGTGGTATTGATAGATTTCAATGAACGCAGAGGAAATTTTAATCTGAAAAATCTCACTGAAAGAGCAAGAAAAACAGATATCAATAGGAGATATAACATTCCTTGGGATAGTAGATTTCCAATATTGTTGGCAATAGGTGATTTAAATGATATGTTTATTGAATCAGGTGTCTTGAAAATAATTCATGATTTTGCTGAAGATAAAGGCTGGAAATGCTCAGCATCCGAATTTGCCAGATGGGAAGATGATTCATCGAAGTTAATGGGTTTGAAAGATGTAACTGATTTATCGTCATGTTTTTCCTTCCATTGCGAAAAGACATCAAAGGCATCATATAGAACTATTGAAACAACAGGTGGCCCTATAATTGAGATATACCCTGATGATGGCGAATATAAAGCAAGATTTTTTTCTAATATAATGGAACGAATTGGACGAATGGATGAATAAACTCAATACCCTCAAGCAACGTTCAAAAACCGCATAGTTCAATGAATATCCTTCTTTTTAATAAAGATGGGAAAACAAGATTTTAAATAAGAAAGAATAGATGGGACTCGTGATATGAACTTGGTGAAAAAATTTACAAGCATAACAATCGTTTATATATTAGTGGCCAGTGGATTAATTGGAATGCTTAATCTCACTTCCGACAATTCAGTGGCACAGTTGGCTAATTCTCCCTGGCCTTGCTATGGGGGTAATGCGAGACACACCGGCTTGAGTCCTTATGATACGAGCCATGTCAACGGAACGTTAAAATGGTCCTATTCATTTGGTGGTACTGCTACAGCATATAGCCCCGCAATAGGAAATGGTGGGACAATATATCTTAGTCGGGGTAATGTACTTCATGCATTAAATGCAAACGGAAGCCTAAAATGGAATTTCACAGCCGAATCAACTATCACATCCAGCCCAGCGATCGGTAATGATGGGTCAATATATCTGGGATGTTCATTCACAACATCATACGATAGTAAATTGCTTTCTATATGGCCAAACGGAACATTAAAATGGAGTTTTTTCACTGGATTTCCAATATATTCTCATCCGACAATTGGTAATGATGGAACGATATACTTCGGTTGTTCTGATAGTTACGGTGAAGACAGCAAATTTTATGCTGTTAATCCCGACGGTACCCAGAAATGGAATTACAAAACAAGCTATCCAGTAGATTACAGTCCAGCAATAGATACAGATGGTAATATCTATTTTACTTCAGGCACCAAATTATTTACATTGGATTCAAGTGGCATAATGAAATGGATTTATTCGAGTGTTGAAGGATTATATGGCCTAGCGATTGGTTCCGATGGGACGTTATATATTGGCTCTGATGGTCAAATATATGCGATATATTCAAATGGAACTCTTAAATGGAGTTATATGACAGGAAACATTACATATAGTCCTGCGCTAGGTAATGATGGCACGATTTATGCGGGCTATGGATGTGCAATCAACCCAGATGGCACAATGAAATGGTCGTATGCCTTCGATAACGCTAACCAATTCTCCCAATCCAATTGGGATGGTGCTTATAGTCCCGCAATAGGTAGTGATGGCACAATATATTATTCTATTTCATCATCTTCTGAATCCTTCCCTACGCCTGTTTTAGTTAAAAATGGCATCTATGCAATCAACTCAAATGGTACGCTAAAATGGATGAATACTGCACCTGGTAGTTTAGGTTTTTCTACAACTCAAGCAAAACTCTCAAGTCCTATCATAGGTAGCGACGGAACAGTTTATCTTTATTCACAGAATGGTAAATTATATGCTTTTGGTACTGCTAATAAACCAGGCATTCCCCAGAATTTTCAGGGCATATCTGGAAATGAAAAGGTAGAACTGTCGTGGGAATCCCCACAGTCAGACGGCGGTTCAGTAATCACTGGCTACCAAATATTTAGGGGTACTACTTCTGGTAACACTTTTCGTTATGCGGTGGTTGGAAACACACATCTATATTTGGATACGGTCGTTACCAATGGAATTATTTATTATTATGAGATTCGAGCAGTCAATATCATAGGAGAAGGAAATAAAACGTCTGAAATAAGTGTCACACCAAATCCCACTCCACCATCAGCACCACTAAATCTACAAGCGATTGCTGGGGATAGTTGTGTTAATCTCTCGTGGTCACCCCCTAATATGACAGGCGGTTCAGAAATAATAAATTATACAATTTATCGAGGAATAACTTCCGGTACTCATACATTACTTACCACCATTGGAAATCTGTTGGTATATACCGACATATCTACAGTTAACGACCAGACATATTTTTACAAAGTGAGCGCAATCAACTCAGTTGGCGAAGGGACCGAATCAATTGAGGTAAGTGCAACACCCATAGATGAAATTACAATACCCTCTGCACCCCAGAATCTACAAGCTACTGCTGGTGACGGTCAAGTTACACTTACATGGACGGCGCCAAGTTCTGATGGGGGCTCAACTATCATAAATTATATGATTTATCGTGGAAACACTGCAGGAGGAGAAACGTTACTGGCAACCATTGGGAATGTGCTGACCTATGTAGATACTGGTGTAATCAATAACCAAACATATTATTACAAAGTATCCGCAGTGAATGATGTAGGCGAAGGAGCGTATTCAAATGAGATTACAGCAACACCAAGTACCACAATTGATGACGATTCTACAGATACTGGTGATGATAATGCTTCGTCTATATTGTTTCCAATATTGGCAGTAATGGTCATAATTGCAGTAATTAGTGGGGTGGTATTTACACTTAAACGTAAACCGAAAAAACCAGGACCTTCCACAGGAAAAAATCAACAGCCACCACCAGAAAATAACTGAAAATATCCAAAGCGCCCCGAGCAGGTGGGCTTTCCGTAGAAAGGGGGCCAATTTCGAGCACAGCGAGAAAATTCAGACGAATGAGCGAAGCGAATTCGTTGGAAGCGGAGGGGCGCAAGGGTGGGCGTAACCGCCAAACACGTCTTTTAGCATAGCACATGAGAACGTATTAGCGTCGTAGGGCACACAGCCATATGTTAGCAAAGCGCAGACCTGGAGCGAGAACAATCTTTTTTTATAATTGACGGGAGCGACCCGTGATGCNNCGTGATGCCTCGCCGGAGCTTTGCGTCTTCCAAACAACGGGACGCCAGCAAAGCGCACGGTTCCGAGCCACCATAGACCAAACGTTACGGCGAAGGAACCACGAGTACAACGAAGGGGCGGGGAGCAACAACGCAAGGTATTTATTCCACCTTGCGCATTCACTTGGGGGCTGAGCGAATGAAAACAAAGGCTGGAGGGACGTATATCAGTAAAAAAAGGAGACCGCCCGTTAAGTTTATAAATTGGAAAAGGATGCAGGAGATATAGAGGAGGTGGATGAGATGAATAAACTGAACAGGATAGGTGTGGGAAAGAGGTTAGTATGTATATTTTTAAGTATAATCCTTATTGGAATATTGCTAATACCTAGTAATGCGTTAGCGGATTGGAAAAATCGTGCGACACTTGTATCAGCACCCGCAAGTGCATATATTAGTGTTTCTACTACTTTTCAATATACACTTTCAAACACAGGTACTACCTCATTTGATACAGTCAGTGTAGAAGTGATATATGACTGGATGACCGCAGGATTATCATATCAGCCAACACCACAGGTTGTTGGTGTTCCACCTGGTGGTTCTTATACCTGGGATATCACAATCATTGTCCCATCTGTCACCACTGGAGCACATACAGCCACAGTAAACATTAACGCCAAAGGAGGAGAAGATTTATGGGCGTCATCCAAAACCTGGATAATGACGCATCAAATTATTGCTATTCAACCACTTGATGTGGCGATTTCAGCAAATCCCACCTCAGGAACTACACCTCTCCCAGTATCCTTCACAACAACCGTGAGTGGAGGTTTAGAACCATATACTTACTCTTGGGCATTTGGTGATAGTGGAACCAGTACGCAGAAATCTCCAACACATACTTATACGACACCTGGAACATTCACTGCAACACTCACGGTTCAAGATTCATCCCCAACAATAAAAACCAAATCAGTTACCACTTCGTTAACTATAACTTCACCAGCACTTATAACTACTATCTCTGCGAGTCCAACCTCTGGTTTAGCTCCACTATCAGTAAGTTTCACATCAACGGTTAGTGGTGGCCTATCCCCTTATAGTTATTCCTGGGCATTTGGTGATAGTGGAACTAGTACACAATCATCTCCATCACACACCTATTCTACGTCTGGAACATTTACTGTGACTCTTACAGTAACTGATTCCTCATCAACACCAAAAACTAAATCCGCAACGACCACAGTTACAGTAACAACGACTTCACTTGGTGTCACTTTTGATTCCAGTCTTTCCACCACAGGGAACGGTCTATTATCGTTAGACTTTTCATCCTCAGTTAGTGGTGGTTTGGCACCATATACCTATTCTTGGGATTTTGGTGATGGAACAAGTAGTACACTACAATCCCCCTCTCATACATATACGTCTGCAGGTACATACACTGTCACTCTTACTGTGAGCGATTCCTCATCACCATCCAAAACAGCACATTTCACAAGTGAACGTACAGCTGAAGCAGATTATTCTGGTTGGTTTTTAATTATTATTATTGTAATTGTAGTAATAATAGGAATTGTAGCTGCTGTAATTATGAAAAAACGAAAACAACCACCAATCTATAATCAACACCCACAACAATATCAACAACCACCCCAATATCCACCACAGCAACCACCAGAATATCAACAACCTGGGCAGTATCCCCCACCACCTCCACCACCAACCTATCCGTAGGGCGGTCTCCAGTAGTCGCGTGTCGAGCAGAAGGGGGATGGC
>DHFN01000216.1:8694-8865 GCA_002402275.1 Anaerolineales bacterium UBA4823 | reverse complement strand
GTACAAGCCGTCCACAAAATATACCAGTTCGGGATACGAAGGGAGAAAGATCGGCACAAAATTCAGCCCAAGGTCAATCAGTTCCAAGACGGGATTTCCAGCCCAGATCCTATATTACTGAAGAACTGGATATTCCCTCATTTTTACGGAATCGGGCTTCGAGTGATCGGT
>DHFN01000216.1:0-8649 GCA_002402275.1 Anaerolineales bacterium UBA4823 | reverse complement strand
TTGGATTCCTCCTCCCAATGGTCTTTTGTAGTTTCGAGCCCGTAAATTTATCATTGCCTTCGCATAAATTCAAACGGGCTAAAGAGACAGCTTGCCTGGCTGTCTCTTTTTTTAATCTATTCTTATCATTTTTTCCCTTGCATAATTAGTAAGGCTATGCTAAAATGGTTTTGTTATATCCAATATATGCGGATATACGAAATAATAACCCCCATCAATAGTGATTACATTTGTTCTATTAAAAGGAAATCTATGCGGTGTCCATATTGTAAAAGCATTAATATAAAAGTCATTGATACATCTCATGACAACCGGAATGGTATTAGGCGGCGGCGTGAGTGTGAAGATTGTGGACAACGCTTTAGTACCTATGAAAGACCCATTTTAGCTGCACCCTTAGTTATTAAAGCAGATGGTACCCGAGAAGAATTTGATCGGGAAAAATTAATCCGCGGTATTCGGATCGCATGTGCAAAGCGACCGGTTTCAGCTACAGATATAGATCACTTAGTAGGAGAAATCGAAGCAAATTTGGAATCAATGGGCAAGGCAGAAGTATCATCGCGGGTTATCGGGGATCTGGCTATATCCGGGCTAAAGGGGTTGGATCAAATTGCCTACATTCGTTTTGCAATTGTCTACTTACGGTTAGATGACCTCAAAGCAATCCGGAATGAGATTGATCGTTTGTTAGAGAATTAGAGATTTCTATTAATAACTAGGGGTTCTTTTCCTTTTACTAACCAGTATTTCAAAGGTGTTCTATAGGAGTATTATCAATGTTGAAAGATTCCACCCAGCAAACTTATTCTAAGAATAATCAGTTGATACCACCGATTCCAGAGGGGTTAAAAAAAGTAGAATTGACTGATAATGCGCGCCAGGTACTCATTCGGCGCTATGTTCGGAGGGATAAAGATGGAAATCCTGCTGAGACAGTAGAAGGAATGTTTTGGCGGGTAGCCTATTCGATTGCACGGGTAGAAGAACAATGGAATGAGGATGTGATTGGATTGGCTTTTCAATATTATGAGTTCCTCACCTGCCGGGCATTTTTCCCAAATTCACCGACCTTCACTGGAGCGGGAACACCATTAGGACAATTGGCAGCTTGTTTCGTCTTACCCATCAGTGATGATATGGGTCGCAAATCTACAGGAATCTTTCAAACGTTAAGGGATGCAGCTTTGATTCAACAAACTGGGGGAGGGAACGGTTTCTCTTTTTCGCGGATCAGACCAAAAGGGACATTGGTTCGATCCTCAGCTGGACAAGCCACCGGACCGGTGGGTTTTTTGAGGGTTTATGATAAAGCATTTGGCGAAGTTGCCCAAGGCGGCACCCGACGAGGGGCGAACATGGCAGTCTTACGAGTGGATCACCCAGACATCGAAGATTTTATTACCTGTAAGACCGATGAGAACGCTATTACCAATTTCAATATCTCGGTTGGGATCACCGATGCGTTCATGAAGGCTGTTATTCAAGGAGCAGATTGGGAGCTACGCTTCCCTGATGTAGCATCTCCTTTATATCGGGATTTTGACGGAACCTTAGAACAAGCCGAAGCTGCCGGGATTCCCATAAAAGTTTATCGGATTGTGAAAGCCCGAGACTTATTCGAAAAAATTGTCAGGAAAGCTCATCATAATGGAGAACCAGGTGTGTTGTTCTTGGACGCTGCTAATCTAACAAACCCTGTTCCACACCTTTATCCGTTAGAAGCAACCAATCCATGCGGAGAGCAATGGCTCGGTCCGTATGAAAATTGCTGTTTAGGTTCTATCAATTTAGCCCAACATTTTGCACCAAATCATCAGGTGGACTGGGAAAAAATCCGTCAAAGTGTAGTTTTAGCAACCAGGTTTCTAGATGATGTTGTGGATGCGAACGCTTATGTGCCGGCAGTTCCACAACTAAAAGAAGCTGCGCTGCGCGCTCGGAGAATTGGGTTGGGTATTATGGGGTTAGCTGATTTGATGTATCATGTGGGAGTGCGATATGGATCACCGGAGGGGCAAGAATTTGCTTCGCAAGTGATCGAATATATTCGTTATCATGCGATGAAAACCAGTATCGAGTTAGCTGAACAACGTGAACCATTCCCGGCCATTAATGGGAGCATCTATGATCCTCAAAACTTGGTTTGGAAACCTCCATACCCTATTTTTCCCTATACTCATAATTGGGATAGACCATCGCTTGATTGGGGAAAAATTGAAGAAGGGATTCGAAACCACGGAATTCGAAATGCTGCGCAAACTACCATAGCGCCGACTGGTACGATTGCAACAGTGGCAGGATGTGAAGGGTACGGGTGCGAACCAGTCTTTGCCCTGGCTTATATTCGGCATGTCAATGATAATGGAAAAGATTTGCAACTGAATTACACTAGCCCTCTATTCGAGAGGGCTCTAGAAGAAGCAGGAATTGATGTTGAAAAACACTCAGAACTCATTACTCAGGTCATGGAGCATGGTTCATGCCAAGGAATTGAAGGGATACCTGATCCAATCCAAAAAATATTTGTCGTCTCAACGGATATTTCTGCTGAAGAGCATGTTCGAATGCAGGCTGCAATGCAGGTTTTTGTGGATAATAGTTTAAGCAAGACGATTAATTTTCCACCAGATGCCTCTATCGAAGATGTGATGATTGCTTATCAGCTTGCCTGGCAATTAGGTTGTAAGGGTATTACGGTGTATGTAACCGGTTCACGAGAGAAAGTCGTTTTGGAAACCAAGGCAACTGCAAAGAAAAAGGTGAATGATGAAGAACCGGGAATATCTTATCAAGCCGAACAAATAGCCCTTTGGCAAGAACAAAAAAAACCTCGCCCACGTGCCCTGCATGGGTTTACTTATTCCATCAATACACCCTTAGGGAAAGCTTTTATCACAATTAATGAAAATGGAAATGAAAACCCTTTCGAAGTGTTTATCAATACTGCCAAAGCTGGTTCAGATACTGCCGCAGTCTCGGAAGCTATAGGAAGGTTAATCTCCTATGTCCTCCGATTAGCCTCCCCGGTCAACCCGCATGAGAGATTAAAAGAGGTTTGGCGCCAGCTCTCTGGGATTGGCGGTGGACGTTCATTAGGGTTTGGTCCAAACCGAGTACGTTCCTTACCAGATGGAGTAGCCCAAGTATTGGCTGAATATCTGGAACAAAAAGAAAGCGGTGGATCTTCGAAATATTCCATTGACAACCAACCCGCTGAAGGAATGTCCGAGTTTGGCAATGGGGGGCTAGTCAGCTTGAGTTACGAGGGAGGTGAAGCTGAGATGGAAGAACAATATCGTTTAAAGATCGGCGATTTGTGTCCAGAATGTGGGCAAGCTGCATTAGTCAATGAAGAAGGTTGTCGTAAGTGTTATGCATGTGGATATAGCGAGTGTTAAGTTGTTATGAAGCGACTGATCGTAATAGCTGGAAACATTGGTACGGGTAAGACTTCCCTAACTGAACAAATAGGTGCAAAATTAGGTTGGGTAACCGCTTTTGAATCGGTTGCTGATAACCCATATCTAAACCAATTTTATGCCGATATGAAAAGATGGGCGTTCCATTTACAGGTTTTTTATCTCGGGCATCGTACGAAGCAATATTTAAGTATGGTAGCTCTCCCGCAATCGGTTATTCTAGATCGAAGTATCTATGAAGACGCTTATATCTTTGCCCGGGCGCTCTACCAAATGGGAAATTTAAATGAAAGAGATTACCAATCCTATCGGGCGGTCTTTGATTTAATCGTGAATCAGTTGCCAGTGCCTGATTTATTAATTTATCTAAAGGCACCCGTGGATGTGCTGATGGAACGGATTTACGCCCGGGGGCGTGGAATGGAAAGGGGGATTACAAAAGAGTATCTGAATTTATTGGAAAGTTATTATGAAGATTGGCTGCAGACTTTTGATATTTGCCCGGTATTAACCCTGAGAACTGATGATTTGGATTATGTCCATCAACCAAAACACCTGAATATTGTAGTTCAACGAATTCAAGACCGTTTGGCAGGTCGGGAAGAATTATTATTCAATAATAATCCCTCGGACTAAAGATTGTCCTAAAAGTCATCAATGGCATGTCAGGGGGAACAAGACATATAATTAAAAAAACAAAGACCCTCGCCTCGCTTGGGTTGATAATCTTCTTAGGGGAATATCTAGCTTTTTATGAAGGATACCAATCCTGTCTGAAAATTCATTCTAAATTAGGAGGGCCAAATTGCACCGGCATGGATAATCGTATTCGGGGGAACATCCCGTTTGATTGTTGCGCCATTCCCTATCCGGCAGTGTTCGCCGACCCGCACCTGGAGGTTGATCGTCACCCCCATGCCGATTAAGGTACTAGATCCAATTTTGACTTCCCCAGCTAAGATAGCACCCGGGGAGAGATTGACATAATCGCCCAACCCACAATCATGGGAGACAATCGTACCAGTATTAATAATTACACCATATCCTAGTTTAGAATCACTGCCTACATAGGCATGGGGAAAAATTTGGGACCCATCTCCAATCATTGCGCTTTGTTCAATCCAGGCGGTGGGATGGATAACCGTTGGGCAAGAAAACCCTACAGATTGCAAAGATTCAAAAACGGATACTCGGTCAGCCAAGTTGCTGATTCCGCCCACCGCATTCACAGCTAACCGGAAACCTTTTTGATAGAGCATTTGGAGGTGATCTTTATGCCCGATAACCGGGATATTTAAAATCGAGCTGCCAATGGATTTGCCATCATCAATAATCCCAGCAATCTGGATATGACCGGCTGCTCTAATTAATTCAATCAGGGATTTTCCATGTCCACCCCCGCCATAAATGATGATTGCTTCTGGATCAATCCAGCTATCAGGAATAGCAAATTCTTCAACCACGTTATTGGCTTGGAGAGATTTAAGCTTTTCAATTGTGATTAGTTCATTTTTAGGTAAAGATTGAAAATCAATTCCTCGTTCTTGAGCAAATTTCAATGCCGGTTGGGTAATGCGCAATTTAGAAGGGAATTCGCTCAAGTTGGTTTCGATGGGCGGTTGTGTTTCGAGACGATAATTTGGGTTAGGGCTTAAGATACAAAAAAACTCACCTGCCTTGACCATTTCTCCTGCTTGGGCAGTTATCCCAAAAATATATCCCTCTTGATCAGAAATTAACTCTTGAGTTGCTTTGGTAGTTTCTAAAGTACAAAGCATATCTCCAGGAGAGACGAATTGACCATTTTTAACCAACAATGCTGCTAAAATCATTTCAGGCTCATTGGGGTTGATAAACGGAAAAAAGATTTGTTTTGTAGTAGAGCTCATGGGTTGTTAATAATTATAATTGACAAACTCTATTTTTAAAATCGTCACTGGGAGGGATCCATTAAAACACGGACAGCTTTGAGAATATCTGTAAGGTTGGGTAATATATCTTCCTCAAGAGGTGGAGAAGCTGGAATTGGGCTTTCTTTGGCAGCTACCCGAGCTATACGAATCGGAGGGCTGAGGTTTTCGACTAATCGGGTGATGATTTCTGCTCCCCATCCTAAGGTCAAGTTGCCTTCTTCGATGGTTAAAACACGGTGGGTTTGTTGGATTGATTCGAGATAAGGATGAATATCTAAGGGACTTAATTGGGTGGGAACAATCAACTCACAAAAGATTTCTTCCTCATAGGCAAGTCTAAGCAATGCCTGGCGGGCTAGCTCTGCCATATATCCATAGGAAATCATCGTTAACTGTGCAGGAGGCGCATTATTTACAATAAACTTATGGATCGGGTAGTTTGATTGTGAATGGACTGATAAACTCAGTAATTTCAGATCGTCTGATTCATTAAAAATTGACAGGGGATAGAGTAGTTTGTGTTCGATGAATAATACTGGATCTTCTTCATATCGAATTGCGAAATAGAGAGTATCCCCGGGAGCAGCTAGATTGTTTGCTGCAATCACTTTTAGCCCTGGTAATCCCAGGAAGAGTTTCTCGAGGGTTTGCGAGTGGGTTGGACCATAGCCGCGTCTACCACCCATGGGCGTACGGATGACTAATGGAACTCTTACTTGATCGTTATACATCCACCGGAATTTAGCGAGATGATTGATAACTTGATCCGCTATGAGTGGAGTAAAATCGCCAAACATGATTTCTACAACTGGATGAAATCCACGCAGCGCCATACCGGTTGCCACCCCAATTATTCCAGCTTCTGAGATTGGAGTAGTTAACACTCGATCAGGAAAGTGAGTAGAACATCTTTGGGTTACTTTGAATGCCCCCCCATACGGGTCAAGAATATCTTCCCCAAGGAGAAGTGCTAATGGATCATCCTCTAAAACCTGGTACAAAGCTTGATTAAGGGATTCCAATACTGTCAGCATTCTGTCAAAACCTTAGGAAAGGGGTCATTAAGTGCCTTTTGGAATGCTTCTTGAATTTCAACTTTGACTTCACTTTCAATGAAAGTCCGTGATTCTGGAGTTAGGCGTGCTCCATGAATGGTGAGGGGGTCAGATTGGGTTTGCATTTGGGAAATTTGCTGCAGTGGGCGGGTATCATCTCCTTTGGAGTGGGGCCCAAATCGGTGAGTATGGAGGATGAAACCGGCTGGTGATTGGGTCTGGCGGACATAATTTAGCCAGGAATGAGCCTTTTGGTAGATAACCACTACATCACTGGTTTCTAATTCGCAAAATGGAATGTCGAATGCGGAAAAACGGGCTGAAATTGAACCAGCTAAGGTCATCTCGATTGGAGTGGTTTGAGCAATTCGATTGTTTTCTAAGACATATAGGATTGGGGCGTGCCATTTACTGGCTAGATTAAAGGCTTCATAGATGACACCTTCGCCTAGCGTGCCATCTCCAAGAAAAGCTATAACAATTGTTGAATTTCCTTTCCGTTTTTCAGCCAGAGCCATACCTGTGGCGATTGGGACAATACCCCCTTGGATTCCATTGGAATAAAAATTATTCCAGTGCAAATGTTGCGAACCACCCCGACCCCCACAGACCCCAGTGCTGCGTCCCATTAATTCAGCAAATAAAAGATAGGGCTCTCCTCCATAAGCAAGAAAATGCCCGTGCCCACGGTGATTACTAAAAACAATGTCGTTTTTGGCTAAATTTGAGAGAACCCCAACCGCGTTAGCTTCTTGTCCTAAATAAGTATGGGTAGTACCAGGGAAAACCCCTTTGGGAAAATTATCCAAAACGGTTTCCTCGAAACAACGAATTTGATAAAGTTTTCGATAGAATGCTTGATCGTCCATTTTTCAAATAATTTCTATGAGATTATAACCGCGGCCAAGTGGGAGGGGTTATAAGTTTATTAGTCATTTTGGGTTGCCTTAAACCCTTTCAGGATGGGTTATTTCGGGTGGCAGAACCTGTAAATTCTTCAGCGGTTGCAAAGCCAGGTTGCGAAATGCCCTCCCTTTTGATCACTTTCCAGATTGTTCGTGCTAAGATTTTAAGATCCAACCCAAAAGACCAATGGTCTACATACCAGACATCTAGTTGGAATTTTTCCTCCCAAGTTAAAGCATTTCTCCCATTTACTTGCGCCCAGCCGGTAATGCCCGGTAAGACCGCATGCCGTCTGGCTTGTTCAGGTGTGTAAAGATCCAAATATTTCAATAATAAGGGTCTCGGACCTACCAAGCTCATCTCCCCTTTTAGCACATTGATCAATTCTGGTAATTCATCCAGGCTAGAAGCTCGTAAGAATTTTCCAATGCGGTTCAAACGCATTTCATCGGGTAATAAATTCCCATCTTGATCGCGCAGATCCACCATTGTGCGAAATTTATAACAAGTAAACGGTTTGCCTTTGTAGCCGGGCCGCAATTGATAAAAAAAGATCGGCTTTCCCATCGAAATCCACACGATCAGGATTAATAACAAATAAAGAGGAGATAAAAGAATCAATAAAATAGCAGAGAGGAGCACATCAAAAATTCGTTTTATCCAAAAAGAAAATTTAGTTCGGTAAGCCATAATATTCTCTACTGGAATTCTTTGACCAGTTGAAAAGTTTGTGCAAGGGTGTTCAAAATCTCAATCAGTACCTCTTGCCAGTTGGGTAAAGTGGAATAGGCAAACCAGATCGCTGTCTTTCCAATCCGCACCGCGGGATGAAGATTGAACGCAAGATCAGGAATATTTTCATCTGGAAATTTAATCGCTAACTGACCATTATCTAAATTAATGGTGCTTACACCAGCCTTTTGAGCTAAAATTTTTACTTTTAGCTGATAGAATAAATTGCGAGTCATTTCTGGTAAAGGTCCAAAACGGTCTTGAAATTCATCGGATAACTCATCAATTTCTGCTAAAGATTGAATATGAGCCAAGCGTCGGTAAAGGCGTAATCGCATGGTCTTATCCGGAACATAACTAATAGGGATGTTAGCCGGAAGGGGGAGTTCCACACTTACTCCTAAACTCACTTCATCAGGAAGGGACTCTGGTTCGGGAGGTACTTGAGGTATCACGTTACTCTTCTTTAAACGTTGGACAGCATCCGCTAGAAAACGAGTGTAAAGGTGTAACCCAATCGCGCTGACTTGTCCTGATTGCCGGGTTCCTAAAATATCACCGGTACCCCTGATTTCAAGGTCGCGCATAGCGATATTATAACCAGACCCAAGTTGCGTATTT
>DHFN01000115.1 GCA_002402275.1 Anaerolineales bacterium UBA4823 | reverse complement strand
CCCTCCGTAAGGGCGACCCATATGGACTTTTCGTCATGCCGTTCGACAATGGGTTTAGAACCAATCAAGCGATAGATATATAAATACGGGTCGCCCTAATTACTCCGTTTCTGGACGACCCGTTTTTCCACACCAGTTTGCCTATTCTTTCAACATTCCCCCTACTCCTTAAGGGCGACCCGCCATACCACACTATCTTGTCTTTAATCAAACAGTATCTTTCCAACTTTCCGATGCAAACTAACCATATGGGTCGCCCCTACGTTAAATGGGAACAATTCGTTTGGGCGACCCGTATGGGCTTTTCGTCATGCCGTTCGACAATGGTTTTAGAACCAATCAAGCGAAGGATAAATTGATACAGGTCGCCCCTACGTTAAATGGGAACATTTTTTGGGCGACCCATATGGGCTTTCCGTCATGCCGTTCGTCAATGGGTTTAGAACCAATCAAGCGATAGATAACTAAATACGGGTCGCCTCTACGTTTAATCATAGCAACGGTGTTTTTAACCGTCTTACCTAGATAATTTGGAATTAAAGTTATAATACTTTTATAGTTATTCAATCTTATTATTCGACTGCTCTTGGAGGAAAAAATGGCAAAACTTGAAGATGTTGAGGGCATAGGCACTAAATATGCTGAGAAACTGCACGAAGCGGGGATCGCTAATACCGATCAATTCTTATCTGCTGCAGCTACTCCGAAAGGACGCAAAGAACTTGCAGAGAAGAGCAATATAAGCGAGAAATTAATTCTGGAGTGGGAAAATCACCTCGATCTGTTCCGCATCAAAGGAGTTGCTTCTGAATATGCAGACCTACTTGAGGAAGCCGGAGTGGATACAGTAGTCGAACTGGCACAGCGTAACCCTGCCAATTTATATCAAAAACTTGTCGAAATTAACGAAGCAAAGAAACTTGTCCGCAAAATGCCTGTTTTATCTCAAGTTGAGGATTGGGTCGAACAAGCCAAAAAACTACCTCGGATCATAAGTTATTAATTAACTTAGCCACCCTTGCGTTTTATCGCAAAGCATTCGTACAAACGGGTATAAAGGGCAATCTGCCCGCTTGTAAATTTATAGAATATAACTGCTCCAGGCTTAATTCAATTAAGCCTGGAGGGATGTTTTTTGCTGAATTTACATTTCTGCAAGTTTCTCTATAAATCCCTTCCCTTATTATCAACCATTTGTATAATGAAACGATACGGGAAATCCCCGAAAAATATTTTCAACCAATGCTTCGAGGTGATTATGTTTGATGTGCGTACAAATCCATTTGAAAACAAGTTACTCTTCATTGCTAAGGGAAAAATGGAACCAGCAGAAGTCAAATCTGCTTGCCAAGCCTTGATAAAAAATGCTCAAAAGCTACAATCAGGTTTCATTAAAATATCTGATATTCATGAATTGGAAGTACTTCCGGAGGAAGGGCGCCAAGAACTTCAGAATGCCATGAAAACCTTGAAAGATTTGGGTCTAGGTGTAGCCATCCGAGTGGTCTCCGATAAAAATCTCGTCATCTCCAACCAATTTCAACGTACGTCGCGTAGCGTTGGTTATACAGCAGTTGAGGTACATAGCATGATGGAAGCTGATCGTGTCCTCGATCAGGTTGCTTAAGCAAGTTCATAGCCTGAGAACATAATCATTTTGGGTGAATAACTAAGGTTCAAATCCCGGTCTAAGTTTCGCAGGGATCTAATTTTCCATATAGCCGGATACAATCTCGCCCGGCGCTTTTTGCGCTATATAATGCTTGATCGGCTTTTTCAACCAGGTCTTGAGTTTCTTGTGCTTGAGAGGGATAATAAGCAATTCCCTGACTCACAGTTGGAGATTTTATCTTCTTTCCATTTCCTTTAAACAACTCTGTTTTTGCCAGGGTTTCACGAATACGATTTGCAATTTTGCATGCCTCCTCAATCGTTACATCTCGAAGGATGACCCCAAATTCTTCTCCTCCCCAACGACCCATGACATCGCTGGATTTAAGGTGGCTTTGAATAGCATTCACTGCTGCGCGTAAGATTTCATCCCCAAAAACATGTCCAAAATGATCATTATATTCTTTAAAGTGATCCAGATCTAACATAATGAGGGCAATCGGAATTTTCTGGATTTCAGCATCCTTAACCATACTATCTAATTCTTCTAGAAATGATTGATGGTTATATGTTCCAGTTAATGAATCCTTTCTAGCTTGTTCTTCTACTCTCGCATATTGATACGCATTATCAAATGCTAATTCAGCCTGTTGGGCTACATTTATGAGCATAGCTAAATCTTCGTCAGAGAAAACATTTGGTTTATAACTGGCAACCGAGAGGATGCCATTGAAATGGGCGCCATCCCCCAGTGGAACACCCATCCAGGATTGAGAGACCTTCGATTTTCCCAGCAGTTTTGGTTTGACCGGAAGATTATCCCATTCTTGACTCATGGCATGGATAAATAAAGGCTTTTGATTTTTTAAGACATACCCAATCAGACCTTCGCCCAAAGGGACACTTTCTGATTTAAATCGCTCCCCTTCGTCTATTAACAACTCGATATTCACCATTCGTGATTTCTTATCCGCGAACCCAACAAAATAAGTGTCCGCGGGAATCACCTGGATCAGTAATTGATATAATTTTTCTAATAGTTCTCCTAATTCAATCGTTGACCCAAAGACATTGGCAACTTCGTATAATATTTCCAGACGCATTGATTTCTGTTGCTCTGCTTGATGCAATTGGGCGTTTTCGATAACAATCGCCAATTGATTTGCCAAAGTTCCGAGAAACTCTAGTTTTTTCTCATCAAACACCTCACGATTGCTATCGCGAGCCTCTCCAACCCCCAAAAAACCCAACACCGTTTTGCCAGCCACCAGAGGAACGAGACAACATATCTTGACTTCTTCAGGAAACAAATCATAAAAGGATAATTGCTCATCCTGATTTTGAAACTGATCAGCTGACCAGATTGACACCTGTGGATTCTCTAATAGGCGTGAATACAGTAGGGAGTCGTTTAATAAAAATTGACGATTGACTTCAAGAGAATGGTTTGATGAGGTCCGGTGAGCTGCAAGACCATAGCCATTCACATTCTTCCCTTCTAAAATATCGATTCGTACAAAAGAAGCCGGTAACCCGGAAAGGATTTTTTGGGCTAGCTCTGGTAAGGCTTTCACCAAATCAGATGTTGAAGAAACCACTAGACTTGCTTCAAGTAATAATGCTAAATTTGCACTCTTCTGTTGGCTCTCATTTAATCGAGTGATTAAATTATTTCCCAGGGTACTTCCTAAATATACCGCCATCATAAAAAAAATCAACTGTGATCCGGAAGAAATAAGTTGATACTGAATAGGATACCCAAATGAGCTTTCGACAACGATGCAGCCTACTACTGATAAACTAGCGGTCAGAAAAGCTATCGCTCCACCGGCAATAACCCCCGCTAATAAGATCACAATGACGTATAAAGAGCTTATGGCAATCGGATATTCACCAAATAAAGCATAACCGATGGTTACTAAACTGACAGTAAGTAATGGAAATAAGTACAGGACCCAACGCCGAAACCCAAAATGTGGAATGATGAGATAAAAAACTATCAGGATATAAAGAACAACAACACAAAAGAATTCCAGGCAATGGATATTTTCGAGATTATCAGCCGGTAATAGAAATGCAAGGAGAAATAAACTTCCACTGGCAACCCAATAGATGGTTTTAATCGGTTTAAGGAAACGGCGGAAAATTTCCGCTCGAAGTGCTAATGTTTTCACGGGGTCAAAAACTACCCAATTTTTAACTTGCTGTTAACTATTTTAGAACCAGGGCAGTGAAACGTGAAGGTTTTTCCTCATTAGCTTGCAAAACTGTAAACCTAGAACACATAATCCATAAGAAAGATTCGTCAAACGGAGGTTAACCGGCTTTTTGCGAAACCTGATAACGCTTTTCAAATAATTCCGATTCGAAGGGCGCCTTTCTGCCGCGGCAGTTCTCTCGCGGGCATAACTGGCAGCTCGCGAAGCTAGTCACAGTAGGAAAGTAAATTCCCGAAACGGATTTAACCGGATTCATCGCACAACTTTGTGTGAGGGTAACACCGATAACCAAAGGCGCATCTCCCAGCATGGCAAATACATCCGGTTGAGCTGTGAGCGGCCAATCCGCTAACGAACCAGGATTCATAGCGGATATCCCGCTTATCTGGAAGCGCTGACGTAATTGTTCTTCTAACGCTCGCACTGCTGAAGCGAGAGCCATTTCTTTGATTGCATCCGCCCAAAACTTCTCGAGTATATCCTGAATGGTCAATGACCACTCTTCCAATTCCCGTCCACAGGTAGCCACAAAGAAGAAAGCTCGCCCAGCCTCTTCAAGATTTACCCGCATAATCCGGCTAATAAAGCGCTTGCCATCCAAAGCTACCCAATCTTCCCCGCCCTCCTCCACGTAAGCCTCCCGATAAACCGCTTTCGGGCGGGCATAATTCTCGGCTTCATCCACCAAGTCCATTAACATTGGCAAATAACGGCTGTCATCTCGGACATGCAAAATGCGTTGTAACTGCCGACGATCTGCTTTGAAGGAAATCGAACCGATAATATCTGGGATATGTTGTTGATCCATTGACATATTTGACATTTTCCTATAAAATAGATATAGAACATAAGTTCTATTAAAAGGAGGTGCATACATGCTGGTTTGGGATTGGTTGCGCAAAGCGTTGGGTTTTTCTCCAGCGCAGCAACGCACCTTTACTTTTGACAACCAATTAAACCACATGTTGGGGGTTTTGGCAGAACAGGAAGGACGTTCTGTTCAACAAGTCGCCAATGAGCTGTTGACCTACGCATTGTCCGAGCGTTTTGCGGCTCAAGAATACTTGCGGCGTTGGCAACTGCTTTCCCGACGCGAACAACAGGTAGTAGCACTGCTCTGTCTGGGATATTCCTATCGCCAGATCGCCGATCAGTTAATTGTTTCCTATGACACCATCAAATCCCATGCCCGCAATTCACTCCACAAATTCGAGTTTAACAGTGTAAGCGAATTGCGGCGGGCACTGGCAGATTGGGACTTCAGCCAGTGGCAGCGGCCCGCACGGCATCAATAGCCTGCATGTTTGCTAGCGCATCTTCCAAGGGTGTTGGTACGGGGGTTCCCTGCAAAATTGCTTGGGCAAAAGCATCCCCTTGTAAGGTGTATTGGTCGCAGGCTGGGAAGTGGATTTCTTCTTGATGTTTTTCACGCTGCAATCCGATCCGGCAAGCTCGATCGTTTGGGGAATTGAAGGGGATTTCGACCTCGATTCTGCCCATTGTGCCAATGATTTGCACCCTTTGATAGGGATAAAGCTGGGTCGAAACTGTAAAAGCAGCAACTCCTTTTGGAAAAGTTAAAATTGCGCTTGCCAAACGATCCGTCCCAAATTGCTCGTCTATCTCCAGCCAGGATTGGACCGTTGTAGGCTCGGCTTGATATAACCAGCGTGAAACTGAAATTGGATAGCAGCCAATATCCAATAAACCGCCACCTCCGATTGCAGCCTGATTGCGCACATCCTGTGGGTCTACATTGTAATAAGAAAATATCGTATCAATAACCCGTATATCTCCAATTTCTCCCTCTTCTACAAGTTGCTTAGCTCGCTGCCATTGGGGATGGAAGCGGTACATAAACGCTTCCATCACTTTTAGATGCGGATATTTTTGACTGGCTATAAGTAAAGCTTGCGCTTCGCCGGCATCCAGTCCGATCGGCTTTTCGCACAATACGTGCTTACCAGCTTCTAATGCTTTTAGAGTCCAGGGTAAGTGCAGATGATTGGGTAACGGATTATAAATTGCCTGTATTTTGGGATCAGCGAGCAATTCCTGATAACTCCCAAAGGCTTTGGGTATTTTGAGCGCTTGAGCAGTCCGTTGGGCGGTACCTATATTCCGTGAAGCAATTGCGTACACTTCACAAAATTGGCTGCGCTGCAAAGCTGGAATTACCTTTTGGGTCGCAATGTTCGCAGTGCTCAACACGCCCCAAATAACTTTTTGCATCATCTGGTTTGTACCTCCTTCCTGCAAATCTAAACAAACCGATTCATACTCCTGCTGGTTAACCTACCACTTTCGCTAAACTGGCATCCACAATTCCCAATGCTTCATCCACTTGTTCAGCGGTGACAATTAAGGGAGGGATAAAGCGAACTACTTGTCCATACGTGCCCGCCATGTAGGCAACCAATCCTTGTTCTAACATAGAATTTAATAAATTCATCGTCAGCTCTGGATAGGGTGTCTTATTCGAATTGGGGTGGACAAATTCGAGGGCTAACATGAGCCCCACCCCGCGAACATCGCCGATTTGAGGATATTTTTTCTGGATATTCAGTAAACCAGTCATAAAGCGTTTCCCCATCTGCCGGCAATTTTCCAACAAGTTTTCTTCCCGAATCACATCCAGGGTCGCTAAAGCCGCCGCACAGGCAATCGGATTCCCCCCAAATGTAGTGCCGTGCGCCCCGGCTAGCCATTTACTCATCAATTCATGGTTGGCAACAGTCGCACCCAGTGGAAATCCTGAGGCAATCCCTTTTGCAATGGATATAATATCCGGGGTAACCCCCACCAGCTGAGAAGCAAACATTTCCCCCGTGCGACCGAAACCGGTTTGCACCTCGTCTACAATCAATAAAATTCCATACTCATCGCAGATCTTTCTTAAAGCGGGTAAAAATTCCACTGGCGGCACAACATATCCACCTTCTCCTTGAACTGGTTCGACCAGAAACGCAGCTACTTGTTGAGGAGGTATCTGGTGTTGAAAAAGGCGTTGAATCCCTTGCAAAGTCCATTCCATAGTAGCCTCTGGTGTCGAACCAAAAGGACAGCGATAAGGATAGGGATAGGGAGCAAAATAAATCCCAGGCACAAGAGGTTCATAATGATTGCGGTACTTCGACTTTACCGTCGTAACTGACGCAGCGCCATAGGTTCGTCCATGGAACCCCCCTTCAAAGGCAATAATGCCTGGCCGATTGGTTACATACCGGGCAAGTTTAATCGCACCTTCTACGGCTTCAGCTCCACTATTGCCAAAAAAGAACATATCTAAACCAGTTGGGAGCACTTTCGGAAGCGCCTCGCAAAGTTCTAACAATGTTTTATGGATGGTCACTCCAACAGCGCTGTGGATCATTTCATTCATTTGCTTTTGGGCAGCCGCCAGCACACGCGGATGACAGTGTCCCACATTGGTCACCGCGATACCGGAAGTGAAGTCAAGGTAGCGTTTTCCATCGGCTGTATATAAGTAGGCTCCTTCCGCCTTAATCACTGGAAGTTCGGGCCAATCTTCTGCTAGCGAAGGTGCTAATACCGTTGGAATTTTCTTCATCATCTCTAAGAATTGAGGGTCTTTTTCCATAAGGTGCTCCTTTTTTTCAAATTTGGAT
>DHFN01000094.1 GCA_002402275.1 Anaerolineales bacterium UBA4823 | reverse complement strand
AATCCTCGGTGCGGTATGCATGAGCATCAAAATGGCGGCTGCCGGTATAACCAACGTCTTCCAAGAATTTCACTAAAAAGAAAGACTGCTTGATATTATACGAACCAAAGCGCCAGTCTTGATCAAAACGGCCTACATTCTGGTCATTTAAATCGATATGGAAAAGTTTACCGGCTTCCCACGCCTGAGCGACCGCATGTAGGAAATTCAAGCCTGCCATCACTTCATGTGCAAATTCCGGATTGACGCCCACCATTTCAGGGTGATCCAAGGTCTCTATAAATCCCAACATCGCGCCGGTTGTGGGCAGAAAGAGATCGCCGCGAGGTTCATTGGGTTTCGATTCGAGGGCAAATTTCAAGTTATAACGCTGATTAATCACATATTCGGATAGAAAATTCAACGCTTCACGATAACGCTTCAATCCTAATGTGGGATCTTTGGTCGCATCCGATTCGACGCCTTCGCGACCACCCCAGAAAACGAATATTTGGGCGCCTAATTCAACACCTAAGTCAATGGCTTGGATCGTTTTTTGTAATGCGAATTTTCGGACTTTAGCATCATTCGACGTGAAAGCGCCATCTTTGAATACGGGATGGTTGAAAAGGTTAGTGGTCGCCATGGGAACGACCAAACCGGTCGAAGCCAGCGCTTTCTTGAAATCTGCTACGATTTGATCGCGCTCTGCTTGGGTAGCATCGAAGGGAACCAGGTCATTATCATGAAAATTGACGCCATATGCCCCCACTTCCGCCAACAAGTGAACCAATTCTACCGGTGAAAGAAGCTCTCTCACGGGGGCGCCAAATTGATCACGCCCGGTACTGCCGACTGTCCATAATCCAAATGTAAATTTATGTTCGGGTTTTGGTTGATATAAATCGCTCATCCTCATTTTCCTTTTGGTAAAAAGTTGTTATCGAAAAGAAGTCAACTTAAGATCCAAGGAACGTATTCTTTGCCAACGTCTGTAGCGAATTGTTACCGTTCGACAATAATTGCAGTTCGACCCGAGCTGCCCGGGGTGGCGGTTGAAAGCACTGCTCAAGTTTCACAGATTCCAATGGGCTGACTTCCTGCAGCACTTCAACACCTAATGGGTTTCCTTGCTGGTCCTGCCATACCAACTGTAGAACACCACAACTAAAAACCCCAAATGAACCGGAAAGAAACAATCCATCGCTTGTTGGTGTGGCTTTCAATGGCTGATGAATGCAGCCAGCTTTATTGACATCCACAACCATGCCCTCGCAGCGGCAACTGCCCCAGGTAATTTGAAAAGATCGGGTTTCTCCCGGACGAAATGTATATAATGGGCTAAGCACCTCGATTTCCATCAGATATATTGGATTATTTTCATAATTCAAATTAGCGACTGTTCCCCTACCCGTCGTCCAACACTCAATCGTCGCACCCTGATCAGGGTATTCTTTCTCAGGAAAATATGTAAATTGGGTTGCAAATGCATATCCTTGAGCACAATTGGTAAATGCAATCCATCCCTTTGGCGAATCGATTCCCACTTTACCAATTTCCCACATGTACTTACCGACAAATAATTTATTCTGGTTGTCAATCCCCCACTGAGGGTTGTTTTTATCGCCGTCCATTACATTAAAACCCTTGGGAAAGCGGCTGCGAGAATTCAACGGTGCTGTAACAACACACTCTGTTTCCGGACCAAGACTGCCATCCAGGTGCAGACGCTCTGCCCGTAATTGGGTTACATTCCATATACTCCAGCAGATTTGTCGTTTCGAAATATTGGTAAAGGATAGATCGAGAATAACCCGGCTGCCTTGCTGCAACAGGGTGATTTGGCGGGTGATTTGGATGCTAGTTCGAAGGTCAGGCGGGCTGACCATTTGCACCTGTACCGCGTTGTCGAAACGTTTTACTTGCTTAACTTGATAGCGCCCCGAATCTAATACCGGGTCGGGCGGCCCATGCCATTGACATTCATTATTCCAACCTTGAGGGGCTGGCCAGGTTTTATCACCGCCATAGTTCTTCCAGGCAGCCATCGTTCCATCACCCAAATTTTCCTCATACGAGAAAAGCTTCCCAGCCAATTCGGAATCAACGAAAAAAAATGGATAATTGCCCAGGTTATAAGCGATTACTCGACCGCCAATATCAGGCACAACAGCCAGGGTGACGATGCCATTATTCAGGTATATGGCTTGCCAACCTTTATATTTTCGATTCTCAAAAGAACACAATGACTTTGTTCTCATGGTACCCATCACAATAAGTGTAAAATTCGGCGATTTTCTTTCGTTTTAATACCAATTTATTATTGTTTGCCTATGACCTTCTTCGTAATTGATCGACCATCAGAGAGATAAGAATAATCATGCCAATCGCCGCGTTCTGCCAATAGGGATCGATTCCCAAAAGGATCATCCCAGTCCGCAGGACCTGCATAATAGCAGCGCCGATTAAAACGCCAAGTATTGTGCCAGATCCACCGCTGGTGCTGGCTCCACCGATAAACACCGCCGCAATGACATCCAATTCATAGCCAAGCGCCGCATTGGGCATCGCTACACCTAAGCGGGCAGTCATCAATATTCCCCCTGTGCCTGCCATCAAGCCTGCCAGGGAGAAAACCAAAATTTTCAACCATCCGGTGTTGACCCCAGACAGCCGCGTGGATTGTTCGTTTCCTCCCAGAGCATAGATACGATAGCCCCATATCGTTTTCGAGAGGAACATATGCATCAATACTGCTATTACCAACATTAAGATCACCGGCAGGGGCACTTTTAAACCCAGGATAGGGACATCGATCCTGCCTATATTCAAAAAACCTAACGGCAGCTTCATCACGGGTTGACCTTGGGTTACACCATAAACAATCCCCCGCACTACACTCATCATTCCAAGAGTAGCAATAAAGGCAGGCAGATGGCCTTTGCTCACCAATAATCCATTGACCAGTCCCACCAGCAAACCGCCTGCCAATCCGCCAATAACAGCCACAGGGACTGGGAATCCGCTGACCAGCATCATAGCACTGATCAATCCAGAAAAAGCCATAGTTGAACCAACCGACAGATCGATCCCGGCGATGATGATCACCAGCAATTCGCCAAATCCCGCCACCGCTATCCACGAAAAGTTGCGAATCATGTTGAAAATGGTATTAGGATTAAGAAATTTTTCCCTGGCTGTCGCACCTAAGATCGCGATTAACGTAATCAAAATCAGGATTACACCCAATTCCTGGGTTGGAATGACTTTCAACGATTTGCGTTTCAGCGAGGGTTGTTGAACTTCGTGTGTAGATGATAAATTTTTCGCCATACAATGCCTCTAAGAAGCCTCTAAAACCTGCCCGCTAGCAAGCGTCATGATGCGTTCCTGGGTCGCGTTAGCCCGAGTCAACTCCCCCATGATGCGCCCTTCATACATTACCAAGATTCGGTCGCTAATTGCCAGTATTTCGGGCATTTCCGAAGAAATCATAATAATGCCTATCCCTTGCTGCACCAAATCGTTCATTATTTCGTATACTTCAGCTTTGGCGCCGACATCGATCCCGCGAGTGGGTTCATCCAGTATCAGCACTTTAGGATTGGAAGCTAACCATTTGGCAAGCACCACTTTTTGTTGATTCCCACCAGATAGATTCAAAACGCGCTGTTCAAGACTGGGAGTACGAATGTTCATCTTTTCCACATAGGTCTGTACTAAATGGCGCGTTTTGCCCCGATTAACAAAATTATGCTGTGAAAGGGCATCCAGATTGGGCAAAGCGATATTTTTTTCAACGGTTTGAATCATCACCAGGCCTTGGGTTTGCCTGCCTTCTGGCACAAGCGCTAACCCGGCTTTTACCGCGGAATCTGGGGATGTAATTTCCACCCGTTTTCCATCGATGTAAATTTCGCCTGAATCCATCCGGTCGGCACCGAAAAGTGCCCGGGCAGTCTCCGTTCTGCCTGCCCCCACTAAGCCGGCTAATCCCAATATTTCTCCGCGATGCAGTTCAAAACTAATATTATGCAGTACCCCTTTACGGTTCAAATTTTGCACTTTTAGCACGACTTCCTGTGTAGCTGCTACCCGTTCGTGCACCTGACTGCGATCCAGGGCTCTGCCAACCATCAATCCGATGAGCTGTTCTGTGGTTGCTTCAGCTACTTTAACCTCTCCTGCTCGGCGTCCATCCCGAAAAACAATTGCCCGGTCGGCAATCTCGAACACCTCTTCCAACCGGTGAGTGATAAATATGATGGCTAAGCCCTGCTTTTTCAAGTCTTGGATGATGTCAAATAAAACTTTTACCTCTTCTTTACCCAGTGCAGAAGTTGGTTCATCCATAATGATTACTTTAGCTTGCACGCTTAGTGCTTTAGCAATCTCGACCATTTGCTGTTCAGCCACCGATAAACTATTCACCAGACGGTCATTGCCAAAGTGCGCCCCAACTTGAGCTAAAAGCTTTTCGGAATGCTGACGCATTAAACGGCTGTCTACAAATCCCAATTTACCTGCCAAACCCCTGGCCATCGGCTCGCGCCCCAAGAAAATGTTGGTATACACATTCTGGTTCGGTGTCAGGTTGAATTCTTGATAGATGATCGAGATGCCTAATTCCTGCGCCTGATGAGGATTTTGCGGTTCGATTTTGGTGCCATTCAGAAACATTTCCCCCTCGTCAGCCTTGTACACACCGGAAAGGATTTTCATCAGTGTAGATTTTCCAGCCCCGTTTTCACCGAGCAACGCCGTAACTTCTCCTGCATACGCTTCGAATTCTACTTTGTCCAATGCTTGTACGCCCGGAAATGCTTTCGATATCCCCTTTATGGTTAAAATTGGTTCCTTAGTCGTTTTTTGATCCAAGTTAACTTCTCCAATTCTCATCTTTGACCGTTCGATAATTTCTGCTGCTGCGATTTTGTGTTTTTGTTTGAGGGACAACCCTGCCCAGACAAAAACCCAAAAACTGATTTATAATTCGAGGGGCGGGGGTGCCACCCGCCCCTCCAAATTTATGGATGGTTTAAGGTGGCGGCAATGGCTTGGTGAAATCGTTGGTTTCCCAAGCTTCAGCCATGGCATCCACATTATTGATGGTTACGATGTCCATACCTGTGTTTGTAAAGCTCTCGAACGTAGCACCATTGACAATGGCATCATAGATCATCTGAACGGTGTCATACCCCCAACCCCAGTACTTCTGTCCAATTAAGCCATACAACATGCCGTTCTTGACCCACTCTAACTCAACGGGCAAGGTATCGAAAGCGACTGTCTTCATCCCGGCTTTAGTTGCTGCTTCCCATAACGGCATAGCTCCAGCTCCTGCATTGATCGGCCAAAAGCCAACAAAGAACCAGCCATCTAGGTCCGGATTGGCAGTCATCGCTTCTTCGACGACGGTGACTCCTTTGCTGACATCATCATCACAGAAGACCTTTTGGACAACTTCCAGGTTGCTGCCAACCAGGGCATCCTCGAAGCCCTTGATGCGTTCTTCCAGATTGGCGGCACCTGGTACACCGCTCAAAAGCGCCACTTTACCCCCATTAGGCAAAGCTTTCTTGAGCAGTTCTGCTGCTGCTTTGCCGCCTTCGTAGTTGTCCGTTCCATAGTAAGTGAAGCGAGCACTCTCAGGTGAATCTGAATCCCAGGTCATTACCGGAATGCCGGCTACCATGGCTTTATCGATTGGGTCTTTACAACCGGTAGGCTCATTGCAGGAAATGCCCACAGCCTCTGCACCCGCTGCGATGGCATCTTCCATGACCTTGACTTGTTCGGCAATATCCGAAGCGACCGAACCAACATACATCACTTCGACTTTGTATGGGCCTGCTTCGGTTAATTCAGCAGCTTTGGTTTCGGCTCCAACCTTACCCAGTTCGAAGACCGGGTTGTTCAAGGCTTTTGGAATCCAGGCGATCTTGATCGTATTATCTTCCAGAACCTTGGCTTTGACTTCATCGGAAACTTTAAATCCCGTTTCCGCCTCAGGCTGAATGGCTACTGCTTCGCAGGAACCCGGATCCCAACCTTCGGTATTCCAATCAAGCGGGATGCCACGTTCTTTTGCAGATGCCTCGTAATCCTTGAGGGTGTGAGCGGTGATCACATCTACACCCGTATCGATCACGCCATCTTTGACACCCATATCAGCCATGGCTTTCTCTTCGCCCTCAGTGGCGATCTTGTAAATCAACTCGACCGATTTATACCCCATGTCAAATTCACGCTGTGCGATTGTGGCTTGGATGACGCATTCTTTAATGCCGTTGATGATATCTGTGGTCGCGTCGAAGGATACGAGTTTAATGACGCCAACCTTATCGGCTTCTTTGATGGCCGTTGCCCAGGCCGGACCATTATAGGCATACACCCCAAAAGCACCTGCCAAATCCGGATGTGCCGAAATAGCGGAGTTGGCTAATTGCAAAGCAGTAGCTGAATCTTCTTTATCGTTCATCGGCTCCAGAGTGGTAATCCCGCTGCCTTCAATGGCTTTCAAAAAGCCATCGGTTCGCTGCAAAGCGTTCAGGGCAGTGTCCGAGCCGCGTCCGATACCGACCAGCCCCCCATTGGGCAGTAAAGTTTTCATCGCCTCGCCTGCGATCATACCAGCACTGAAGTTGTCGGTACCAATATACACTTTGGAGACCGATCCTTCAACGGGGGGCGTATCCAGGGTTGTCACAATAATGCCTGCCTCTGCGGCTTTCTTCATCACCGGTTCAAGAGCATTGGGGTCTGAAGGAGCAATCGCGATGCCGGTTGCACCCTGCGCAATATAAGTCTCCATCGTCTGGATTTGCGCATTGACATCTTCCTTGGGGGGGACGAAGAAGATTACCTGATCATCAGACAAACCCAAAGCTTTCCCAGCCGCCTTCACGCCCAACTCTACATTCGACCAGTAGGGGTGGACGGATTTTCCGATCACAATGATTTTGGAGATTTCTGCGCCTCCCGCCGCCGGAGCTTCGGTCGCCGCAGCCGGCGGTGCTTCCGTTGCTTCTGGAACTGCTGTAGCTGCGGGGGCACAACCAGCTAGAATCATGCTCATGATCGTTACCAATGCAAAAAGAATTATTATGGGACGTTTCATTTTCGCACTCCTCTTTCAAAATTTTTATGGTTCCAATAGTTTTCTAAATGGTGGGTAGAACATAATTTATCCTCTTCTGACACACCTCCTTTTCATTCCTTGATTTCATTTTCTTAAGCGACGTAGGGTATCGTAAACGACAGCTATTACTAAAACCGCCCCTAAAATCACATCCTGTAAATAAGAAGACACATTCAGTAAGATCATTCCATTTTGCATGGTGCCTACAATCGCTGCGCCTAAGATGGCTCCTAAGATAGTCCCCTCCCCACCCAAAAGGCTTGTTCCGCCAATTACAGCTCCAGCAATTACCCATAACTCGTAAGCGGAACCAACGGTCGGGGTTCCCTGTCCCAAACGGGAGGCCAATAGAATGCCGGTAACGGCAGCCATAAATCCGCTGGTTGCATAGCAAAATAATTTAATCCGGTCTACATTTACCCCCGATAGACGTGAAGCTTCGGCATTGCCTCCAACAGCGTAAATGCGATATCCAAGCCGAGTGCGATTAAGTATTATGGAAACAATGGACGCAAATACCACCAAAATGATGAAAGAAATTGGGATGCCCAAAAGAGAGCCTTGACCCAGCACAAGAAAAGGACTTTCGGAGGGAAATACTATCGGATACCCACGTGTGATAAAACTGGCTAAGCCTCTCGCCATTAGCCAGGTTCCCAAAGTGATGATGAACGGTGGGATGCGTAATTTTGTGACAAAGAATCCATGCCACAAACCAAACAACGTGCCGATACATAGCACAATAATGATGCTGGGCACCATCCCTATGGTAGGCAACCCTGCCAAACCTTTAAGCATAAAGGTCGCCACAAGAACCCCGGTGAGGGCTGTTAGTGAACCCACACTGAGATCGATTCCACCGGTTATGATGATCAAGACCTCACCGATAGATAGCATCCCAAATGTGGCAATAAAACGCATGATAACAGCTAGATTAGCCGGTTTTAAGAACACCTTCGGAGATTGACTGTAAAAAAAGATGAATAATAATAAAAAAGCAATGAAGACATTCAATTCACGGAATTGCGCAAATGAAGTGCGGACTTTTTTGTTTGTTTTAGTTTCTACTGCCATATTGACCAGCTCCTTAATATCCAGCGGATCTATTTATATGAATGTGAACTTTGAAAATGATTTTTATTATTGATTAGATAATAACTAAACCCATCTCCCAATTAGTGTAGCTCTCCTTATTGGTTCGCTTAGATTAATTGATCAAAGCAACCAATAACAAAAGCTAGTCAACTTTGTTTTGATAAAAAAATCACAATGAAAAAGATACCAATAACACCCAGTTATGGTGCACGTTGAAGAAACATTGGCTCACGCAAGATATCGTCTAAAACAAGTGCCACAGCACCCATCACACAGGCATCAGAGCCATGTCCGGATGCCCTAAATTCGATATGCTCGCAAGGCGGCTTCAATGAGCTTTCTTTAACAGTGTTTTCAATGACAGGCAGTAAGAACTCATGGGCAAGGCTAAGCGCCCCACCCAGTACGATCAATTCGGGATTAAAGATATTAATGAGATTAACAACCCCAATGCCGAGGTATTTTCCCACGTCTTTTAATGCATCTACGGCAACAGAATCTGCTAACTTTGCAGCATCAACGACATTATTGAAAGTGATTCCATCCAAATGACCCTCTGATAATTCGTTAATGAGCGAAGGCGTACCCTCCACCAGGATATTGCGGACGTGTTGTAAAACCGCTCGCGGGCCTACCTTGGTTTCCCAACATCCCCGTTTCCCACAACCGCATAATTCTCCATCTGGATCGATGGTCATATGGCCGATTTCACCTGCGTAACCACTGCTGCCTCGAAAGAGTTTTCCATCGATAATGATTCCCCCACCAAGACCAATGCCAGCGCTCAAGTAAATAAAATTATCTTTACCGCGTGCTACACCAAAATAATATTCCCCCAATGCCGCGGCGTTGGCTTCGTTTTCGATAAAAATCGGCAAATCAAAACGCTGCGACCACATCAATCGTAAAGGGACATTCGTCCAACGGAGGTTTGGTGCAAATACCAGTTTTCCCTGTTTTAAGTCCACCAATCCCGGCACCCCTATTCCAATCCCCAGAGGACGAAGACCTTGTTCAACACCAATATCGATGGCTTTTTGTGTCAATTCAGAAGCACAATCAAGGATATGAATTTGATCATCCTCCGGATTGGAAAACACCCGTTCACGCCACAAAACATTAGCAATGAAATCGGTGAGAATGACCGAAATAAAATCGACGCCGATTTCCACCCCCACCGCAAAACCGCCATTAGGATTAAGCGTCAACAACATGCCAGGTCGACCGACCTTGGAGCTTTGCAAGTCAGTCTCTTGAATAAATCCCTCTTCGATTAAATTGTTGATGATGATAGAAACCGTGCTGCGATTAAGCCCCGCACGAGCTGCCAGTTCAGCACGCGAGAGCGGCGCAAAACGGCGTAGAAGATCCAGGATAATCGCTGTGTTGAATTTTCGAATGAACCCTTGGTCGGCGGTAGTTTGAATCGCCATAAAAAGCCCCTTTATAATTTGTTTGTATCTCGAACAAACTAATTATATAAATAATATTTCCTTATGTCAAGTTAAGAGATTTTAAAAAATACTCCCACACCTACCCCGCAAGCGGGGAGGGAACGAAGGTGGGGTCAAACAAATCAAGAAAATCCAAAATCAAGAATCGACTTTGATAAACCACCAGCTTGAGTTTCAAAAGAGCAGTTCATCTCTAAAATTTATCGTGCTTTCTCTGTTAAGGTTTTATGGAATCTTTAAGGTTAAAATCGGTTGACTTTTTGATAAACTGATATATACTGGTATATGTAACGATTGCAGAGTATTTTAACAGACCTATGGAAACTATTGAACCCCTTTATGCTCAACTCAAAGAATCAATCATATTAGACCTGGAATCGGGCAAAATCAAACCCGGAGACCGGTTACCCTCTCAACGAGAACTGTGCCAGCATTTCAATATGAGTCATATGACTGTCCGCAGAGCCATCAATGAGTTAATCGCCGAAGGTGTGATTTACGCTATTCCGGGTAAAGGGTTGTACGCGGCTGAAAAAAAGCATCCTGCTGAAACGACCATGATCGGTTTTTCTGGCGAGATGAGCGCCCTCGGTTTTGCTGTTACGAGCCGCATCCTCGAAAAATCGCTGGTTATAGCTTCCACCGTGATCGCCCGGGCTTTGGAAATACCAACCGGTTCCGAGTTGGCTTACCTGCATCGATTACGTCTGGTTAACAATGAACCCATCTCTTTGCAATATAGTTTCTTAGTTCACCGGTTATGTCCAGGGATATTGGATCACATCCACGAAAACTCATCGCTTTACGAAGTATTAAAGCAAGTTTACAAGATCGATCTCATTAACAATAGTACGACGGTAGAGGCAACATTGGCACAAAAAAGCCAGGCAGATATGTTAGGTCTTCCGGTTCCAGCGGCACTTTTAGTCATCGAACAAATCAACAACATCGATTCTAAGCAAGCCATTGAATATTCCCGCCTTGCATACCGAGGAGATCGATATGTAATGCATTCACGACTGCAACAAGTTTAATGCAGTAATAAAAGGAGGTGTCTTCTTTCAAAAAAACATATTCTGAAAATTCATTATTGGCAATTCCCTTTGCTTTAAAAAAGAATGGATTTAGATTTTTAACGGAGGAAAGAATGAAAAAAAGTACGATTCTATTGTTCGGGTTTTTGATCGTCACACTGGTGTTATCTCTTGTTGGCTGTCAATCCCAACAAGCCGGCCCAGTCACGGTTCGAGTTCTATCAATGGAACAAGCAGGTCCAACGCCTGAAGAAATGAACGCGATCGTCGATGAATTCAATAAAGCCAATCCGAACGTACAGGTACAAATCGAGTATGTGGCTTATGACGCCCTGCACGATAAAATCACAACCGCGATGACATCCACCCCACCAGCCTATGATGTTTTCCTGGTGGATGATATCTGGTATGCTGAATTTGCAGAAGCCGGTTATATCTACGATGTCACCGATAAACTCACCAGCGATATGAAAGAAAAAATCTTCCCGGCTGCTTGGGATATTACCACGGTAAAAGGTAGAACCTACGGTATGCCGTGGCTGCTAGACCAGAAATACTTCTTCTATAACGAAGACCTGTTGAATCAGGCTGGTTTCAGCGAACCTCCCGCAACTTGGGAAGAATTAGTGGAAATGTCCAAGGTAATCAAGGAAAAAGGTCTTGTCGAATACCCCATTGTCTGGTCTTGGGGACAGTATGAAGCATCTATCTGTGATTGGGTCACACTTCTTTTCGGCAACGGCGGCACACTAGTCGACGAAAATGGCAATCCCACCTTCAACAATGACATCGGTGTTGAAACCCTCACCTGGATGTTACAAACCATCGAAGATGGCATCTCGAACCCTGCGTCTATCTCTTATGTCGAAGAAGATGTACGCAATGTTTTCTCTCAAGGTAAAGCGGTATTTGCTAC
>DHFN01000220.1 GCA_002402275.1 Anaerolineales bacterium UBA4823 | reverse complement strand
GAACGCTTCACGCCGTGAGAGGGATGCCAGCTCATAGATGGCTTTTTGAATTTTGTTTCTCACTTGTTCTTGTTTTTCACTGGAGATTGATTTGCATGAGCAAACCGCCAGTCTGCCATTGCAGATGGCGACGATATCCAGCTCGTTTTTGACTTCACCTTGCTGGGTTTGCTTGCGGATGAAAATATTCCGCCGGACGTCATCGAACCAGGTAGATTGTTTGAGGGCTTGGTAAATCGACATTTCCAATTCGTCGCCTGCTTTGGGGGGCGGCGCGGCATATGAATAGTAATTGGGGTCGAAATTTTGATTATCGCTCACTTCGAGACCATGTGCTTTGAGGTATTGATCGACGGTGATTTTGACATCGATGGGCTGGCTGCTCAATTCTGCACCGTCGGAGCCCAGCAGGATGATGCGGTTTTCTTCGGTAGAGACGTACATCAATAGGACGCCGGAACCAAAGGCGGCTTGTAAGGCTGCCAGGCTCATGATTTTTGTGCCGCCGGTGAGGTTGAGGCGCACATCCGTTTCTGCTAGTAAGTGTTCAGAGAGAACAGCGGAGATGCCAGCCCGGGCTAAACCGATATTATAGGCTTCGATGGTTTGGGTAGGCAATACTTCAAGGTGGCTGAGCTGCTTATCTTGGCGGATGGCATGGGTCAACGTCTCGGCGATGTTGAGTGTGGTTTGGGAGGCAATGAACTGGGTGGCGGTGAATTCTTGAAATTGCCAAAGGGGCAGCAGGTTGGGGATAGGCTGTTCGCCGATGAGGGAAATAAGGAGTTGAGGCATATTTTGCATCTGTTCTTTCTTTGAGCGAGATCAGTTTTGGATTGTTGGTTGTGGGTTATCCATTAAACCATTCGGCTATCTAGTGGATAGGCAGTTGATCTAAGTCGTCGATATACTGCTGCAAGTTTTTGATCAAGGTATCCGCAGGGGCGGCATTTTCACGCATGCCGGCATGTAAGATATCGTTGCGGACATCTCTGAGGCTCAGCCATAAGCTCAATATTTTTTCTGCATCGGGAAAATCGCCTAGGCATTCGGGCGTAAATTTTTGGTTATTTTTTTTGCAACGCCGATAATTGTCGGCATCTTTTCCGATTTTTTCACCCATTTTTTCTCGATGATCGCGGGAATAGATTTGGGAGGGGTCCAATTGCCAGATGATCCAGCTCTCGAGCCATTCCCGGGAAAGAGCGGCTGCCTGCACCCATTGATCATGCTCGGCGTACCAGTGCACCATTTGGCGGGAAACTCGCAGCATAGCGTCGATATTTTGGTCATCAAGTGGGTTTTCGAGGGCGAGGGGTTGATAGGTTTCGAGAATTTTTTGCAGGAGTTGCGCAAAAGGCTGAGCGGGGGCGGAGCTCTGCAGGGATGGTTTGGCTTTTTCGGCTCGGGCAGGCAGCTCGTAGATGGTCTGCATGGCTTGATAGGGGCGGATCAGACGTAAGCTGTTGGAGATAGTTTCGAGTGAACCGGCGAAGGAGGCTAAATTTCCCACTTGATCTAAGATGGTTTTGTCGCCTTGAGCTTGCTCCGCTAGGGATTTGCGCTGCTTTTTTATGAGCTGGCTGAGAAGGCGGGAATCGCCGGTGCGGTTGAACCGCTCGCTGGCGTTCGACCATTCCAAAAGGGCGAGCATGGGGGTTAGGTCGAACATGGGGGTTCGAGAGGGCTTAGTGGATTGATCGCCCACATCATATGCGCCATACAGGACTGCCCGCAGCGATATGCCAAGTCCGGATTGTAGAAATGCAGCAACTAGCAGACCGATATATGGAAATGAGCGTAACCCATGGGTGATGTCGAAGGCGACTTCTTCGCCTTCTTCTACGGCGCCGCTAACCTGTTCGAATATCTGCCAGAGCTGTTGTTCATCCTTTCCCAAGGGAATTGACTTTGGGATGACCGTCAATTCCTTGGGAAGGGCAGTTTGAAAATCCGGAAAGACGAGTTGCCGTGCTTCATCTGTGAGGAAAACGACCAGAGTTTGGGGCTTCAAGAACTTGCAGGTGGCAAGCGGGGAAAAGCAGGTGGTGCATTCCTGATCTTGCCAGAAGTAAGTGGTTTCTAGGTATGTTCCGGTTCCGAGGAAGGTGAGAAGTTTCATAGGGGGGTTAGCTCCAACAATACCCATCCAAAGGGGGCAACTGGTTTGGCAAGCCCATCCTTGATACTCATGGCTGCGCGTTTAGAACGCGGGAAAGGATCACCTTCTTTGCGAGGCGGAGAACCCTTTGCGCCTTTGTGTAAATGATATTTTCCGACCAAATACTCAAATTTTTTAGGATTCTCTTGTAGATAAGTCCAATAAGTTTTACTATCCCAGCCTCCGCCCCAACCAATCTGCAGGAGGGCTTGGTTTTTCTTTAGGGAAGAATTGGCGAGATTGGTATAGAAGTCCGCTATATTTTGTGTTCCCTCTGCGTGTTCGAACCATTCTGCCAAACTGATAATGCGAGCATGGCTGTGCTTCTGGGCGCGCGGTAATAATTCATCTAGCCAATGTTTTCGGTTAGAGAAATGCAGCTTTGGTTCGGCGATTTCACTAAAAAGAAATTCATCGATCTTCAGGGTTCCTTCGAAAGTGATATCCCCTGCAATAGCTTCTAACCCTATCGGTGAATCCTGGCTCTTTTGAGTGAGTACCTGAGCATTGACCAGGACTAAATTATCAATGGGTTTTCCCTTATTCGTGAGATCGGATATTTGCAAAGCACGCAGAAAGTCATGATTTGGATCGGGCCCAAATAATTGAGTTTCGACCGGTTGGCTTGCCCAATATTTGGTAGGATTTAGGTTATCAAGAGATGGTGATACTTCTTTCCAGCTTGACCAGGCGAGTGCTGTACGTAAAGCACCTTTAATAGAAGATCCAGGGATATATGGCTGGTCGTAAACATCTTTTATGAAGGATTTTATCCGAGCATCTGTTTTAGGCGAGCGTGGAAAGCCTCGCAGGACATAGCGGAAAAGCGAGGTATTTTGGAAATCTTTCTCTAATAAAACCTTTCCGGGTGGGGGATACTGACCTCGGCTATCTTCTTTTAACATATCTTGTTTTTTGAGCAAGAGAGCATCTTCGTTGAGACGATAAGTATGTTTATTATGAACAACAAAATCGAAATCCTTTTTAAGTTCATAGCCATCTCCAATATGAATAGGGGATAGCACTTGCAGTTTTAGATTATAGACAGTCATCAATTCCCTCCTTTTACGCCAACTCCCAAGGCTAAACCGCAGCGATATACGGGGTGTCCAAGAGGCTTTGCTTCTTTTGTAAAACGTGGGCACACATCCACCACATTTCCTGGGGCATCATGCCCACACGAAGCTAATAATGCACCCTCTGAGACCAGGTTAATCGGACGGCGGCGTTTGCCTCGCAAATCGGGTGAATCCACCCATCCACCCACATTGACTAATGACCAGGCAGCAAAATCTGCGTCGAATGCTATCATTTCATCAGGTTTAGGAATATATCGACTAAGGTTGACCCAGGGTTGATTCCCAATCTGCGGAAGATCAATAGTTTCTGCGGGCTTTATCGTACATTCCCCAAACCCGGTGCTGCGCTCCGCTCCAAGTCCGGCATCAGAAAGATCATTGAATAGGTTTGTAATGATCATTTTTAGAGGTTCATCTTGTTTCAACCAACGAATAGCAAACCACATTCCACATTCTTCTGCATAGATTACTCTACCAGTGAAAAATATGGATGATTTTTGTGAAGACCTCTCGACTGTTACGCGTGGTTTCATTTCAACTTTCCAGATAGGCGTATTATTTGAACGGACTAGAAGAGGTAATTGATCGATTTCTTCCTCACTTACAGCTATCTGACCTTCTGAAAATATTTTTGCTTTTGATAAGAAATCAGGTAATGGATTTCCGTTTATCACTTGCGAGAATAATCTTTCGGAGATATATTGGATTTTTTTCAAAGATTTTTCGTTGCCGTCCATTTTACCTTGTGAAATCGAACGGATCGGCTTTGGAAAAAATTTGACTCTTCCGGCAAAGGGAAAGGTAGAGGAAACTAAAAAGGGTGGAGAGCCATTTAAAAATGGTTCCATAAATTCATCCACATATTGTGTACCTTTAGTGGCAGCCAGCCGTGAAACTAAAGCGGCAAACAGGCTATCCGAAGGCATACAATTGGAAGTTTGTTCCTGACCTAATCCATGTTTCCCGAAATGAAATCCATTGCCAGTAATGTACCAGCTTTCGAGTTGCATAAGGTTTACTCCGCCGGCATGTTTTCAGCCAGCCATTTTTGCAAATCGGCGAAGGAATCCGCTAGCTCTTGGATAGTATCGAAATTATGGAAATGAATGGGTTTAGAATAATTTTCAGATGGACGTGCAAGAATTTCGATATCAGTGAAACGGATTTTCCCACTCCCACGTGATCCTCCACCACCCAAGTAATCATCTTCGACAAGTTGCATGGCTTCAATAACCGTTTTAAGACGATTGTAGTCTGCTTTTTCATAGATGTTGAAGACTAGCTCTGTGGGACCAAATAGTGCCCCTGCCGGCACGCGTTCGATGGTTCGTGGAGTCGCAGCACTCGTAACGCGGTCGATAGTTATCTCGGTTTTAATCTCGGCAAAACGTAATTCAGTATTGGCATTATCAAGATCTTTTGCACTATCGTCTGACAAAAGAGCGTCCCTTACCACCAAACGAGTAGGCTGCGAAAATGCTGCTTCTGCAGATGCAGGAACGCCGAATACAACACACACCGGGCAACCGCCATTCTTTTGATATTCCTCTGGTTTTTTGCATGTATGAATTGTAGCTTGACCGACTCGATTATTTTGGGGTAATCCTAGTTTTTTTTCAGTTTGTGAGCGCATTTTACCCCTTAAGCTTGATCCGGGGATGTAAGGTCGATTATTCAGTGGATTGCGAATAACTGCTTTGTCTACACCGCCGATTTCCAAACCTGACCCTGAACCACCGATTTGCAAACCGGAAACTGCCAAAATATTGGCATTGATAAAAACACGGCCTAAAAGTTTTATTTCACTCATGAGTATTCTCCTTAGAATTAATTTTTACCGCCCTCGGAACGGTGATAAGCTAAAATAGCTTCGAATAAATCTACAAAGCGGTGAAATCGTTTATTCCTCTCGGTATCATCAGGTGCATTATTAATTTCATCAATGGCAGCACAGAGAACGTCTTTGAGCACATTGACTGATTCGGTGCGGGCTGTTTGATAGTAAAGTTTAGGTTTCAACATATTCAATCTTCTTAATGCTTCCGATTTTTGTGTGCCCTCCCAAAGAGTTTCGATTTTGCGGACCTCAGCAAAAATATTGCGAATTTGTGATCGAGTTAAGTTGTTCTTTACTAAGGTCTGAGCAGTTTGTTGAGCAAAATTTACTAATTCATTTCCTATACTATCATTGGTAAAAAGTGAATGAACATTCATTTACTTACCTCCTGTGGGTTTATTTCTATTTGTCCATTTTCTAATAAAAGATCATTGATTAAGTCTTTCAATATCTTGTTTATTGGATTTGTCATCCCTCCTTGATTATTAATTCTTGATAGAATTTCCTCTTGAAGAGAATTAATAGTGGCATATTCTGCGCAAAGGAATAATTTAAATAGTCGACACCAGAATTCAAAAATTGGGTATTTTTTACGAATAATAAATCCAACAAATTCGTTCCATTGAAGGGAATGATTATTCAACAACCTTTTTTCTTCATATGTTTTGGAATTAAATTTTAATTCAGTCCAATTCAATTCCCATGCTATTCGACTCAATTCATAAAGTGATTCATTAGATAATTTCTCAGCATCAATTCCAAATTCATTTTGCCTCTTAATTTCTTCGATTTTCATAAAATTAATTATGGAACGTAGAATTGAAGTTAACGTTATGACGAGTTTCTCATCACCTTCATCATCGCTATAATCACTAGGTGATGTAGCATAATCTATATCAGCATCTAGATTATTTTCAACCCCTAATTCATCTATACTTATTGGTTTTGGAATTTGAATTGTTGAGGGCATTTGGATTTCTGTTGAAGAGTTATTATTAATGATTCGGGTAACTTTTGTTTGCTGTTGATCAATTTGTGGATGAAAAAATTCATAATCATTTACTAAATATTTTAATAATCCTTCAATCGCGCGAAATCTTTTTAACATAATTAATAAATCAGGGTAACTGCAAGTTATTTTATTAATTTCATTAAAAATAATTTGCCCTTGTTCAGGATTTGACTGGTTTATTTTCCATTTAATAATCCTATATATTTCATCTTCTTTTAAGAGGGCAAGTTGTAAATGAACATCAGCTATGTCATTGTTAACACAGAACGGTCGGGATGTAATAACAACCTGAACATTATTTGGAAGCAAATGTATCCATTCACTAAGTATTGCCCCGTTAATTTCTTTATTTCGGATTTCGTCGACACCGTCAAGTAATATTATCCAATTAGAATTGGGTATCTTGTAAAATCTCTCTATAGAATCAGATTTATCATTACTTAAACTTTCCTTTAAGTTATTCAATAAAAGTTGATTTAATTCATTAGGAGAATTAAAAGTAGTTCGTAAACTCATAAAGATTGGTATTGGGTAAATGGTAGTCACTTCTAAATCGCATATTTCTTCCTTTGTTATTTCTGTTTTTTCATCATTTTTTTTAAATTCTTTACTTTTTTGCATTTCGCCAAAATATTTATTTTTTGATAATTGGATATTATTATATTTATTGCATAAAATATAAGCTAATCGATGAAGAAAAACTGTTTTTCCTACCCCCGCATCAGCGGTTATCAATATGCACTTTGCTTTATTTTCAAGAGCGTTTTTTACACTATCGAGAGCATCTAAATTATCTTTATTATCATTATATGTCTTATGATTGTAATAAGGGGGAATTTTGAAAGCTTTTTCAAATTCACCAGATAAATAATAATTTATCAAATTCTGCCATTCTTCATATTTAATATATTCAGCTTCACATTTTGACAATAGAAGTTGGGAATCTTGAGGTCGAACCTGACGACTTGACGATCCATATCTAATATAGGTAGTACCAGGTTGAATCTCTTTAAAACCTCTTTTTAATTTATATGGATCAAGGGGAAATTGTGGTTCGATTTCTATATATGATACGAATGTTCCGTTCACTTCCCCATATTCCAGTGAAAAATTGATAATAGGCTCTATCCATTTTTTAATTATCTTGCATAGTGGCTCCTTAACTCCATCAACTTGTTTTTTATGTATATTAGTAGTTGGATTCTGCCAATCAGGAGGTTGGCTTTTTAGTATAAATTGATCTCGTACGTCATAAAGTTGTCTTGTGCGATCGTCAACTCCAAATAATATCCAACATGGCAAGCCTGTACGTCGTGATGTATTTGCAAATGCGATAAGATGACGGACAATCTGTTGAAACTCATATTTCTCATCTTGAACCTTAAATACCCCTTGTTTAAAATCTAAAAATGTAGATTCCTGATCTTGAATTACAGTTTTATTAAACCAATTTGGATCAAAATATTTCGAGTTAATTTCATTCATTTTTACTCTTTTTTCTGATCTCTAATTGAACCCAGCGGGCAGCAGCTCCCCACTGGTTTATATTTGAATAATTATTTTGATGTAGTTCGTTTCGAATTTCATTGATTTTTGAGGCTAATTCTGGTTTGCATTTCTCCAATTGTTCAGCCATCCGGTAAAGGAAATAAGCACCCATCCAAATCCAGCGCCCCCAAACCGGACGAATTCCTTTGTTCGATTCCTCATTGGCTAATTTTTGTAATATTTGGAGAATGGCTTGAGGTCCTTCTAGGCTTCCCTTATCTAATTCTTTCGGTGCAACCAATGGCCTAAGATGCAATCTTTTTTCGTTTACTGAAATAAAGACGTTCCATTTCCAGGCATGATCGAGGAAATAGAATCCATCTTTACCTTCCAAGTCTTTGGCTACATCTAGTGCATCTTTGGCATCATCAGCAGCTTGATAAATGGGATATTTCCCACCGATAAAAGAAAGCCCGCCGCTAAGCGTTATCTGTGGGTGATAACCGGTATATTTTGAAAAATCGTTTTTTATTTTCATTGCCAAATCAGGCATTCGATCCCAAGGTCCAACCAGAAAAATATCGTCACCGCCTGAATAAACCGAGTATATAAGCTCGTAAAAATCACCTGACTCGCATATATGTTTTATCCACCCTTCGAAAAATAATGATATTTGGAAACTAAGCGTAGAAAGACGCACAACAGTGGCTTTTTTCCCTAACCCTTTTTTAAAGATTTCTCCAAGGTTGTCCACGTCCATTCGTAAGACGCCGAGTTTCTCGAACCCACCTTTTACTTTTTTTTGCAATTCATCGAACGGTAGGGGTTCTCCATTTTTATCTAATGGAATGTGATTGACTGTATATCGCAATAAATGCGTGATGGGTAAGTTATCTGTGTCGAGTGATGGCTGATCTTGAAAGTCATCTAGATGCCAGATGATAATTTTTTGTGCACCTGGCAAATTTATTTTTTCATTTTTATTCGATAAAAATTGAACTTGCATTCCGAAGGCTTTTAATGCATCAATTGCAGTGCCTCTTTGGGTATCACAGGGTTGACCCAACCCCAACGCAACCATGCTAGATTTGGGGAGGTTTTTACCAATGTCTTCAGCAAAAGATTCACATAAAGGACAAATATATAATTGTTCTTCTTGCCCTTTCTCTATATCCCATAGTTTAACTTTGGGGTGATCCTCCCCGCAAGCTGAACATATTTTCTCGGGATTTCCGCCAATTTCGGGTGGTTCAAAAATCGAGGTATAAAATTGATTCCCCAATTCGCTATAGCGATGTTTTTTGGCGTGGGATAATGAAGCATGCATTTTTCCCCAATACTCGGGAAATCTACCGATTTTAAAACCACTTGCGGGTACAGAGGAATAACCTAGGGCAAGGTAAAGGTTCGTTTGGTGATGGATTAGTAACTTTTGAGTAATATTCTGTTGAATATCCTTCAGTTTGTCCTTTGCACTGATGGGGGCAAAAAGGTAAAAGTGTCCGCCACCTGAATAAATTACGTTGGTAGATGGTAGTTGCAATTCATGAAGTAAGTATCTAAGGATAGCCTCGGTTAACAATTGCAGGTAGAACGAACGGCCACGGAGTGTCTTTGCAGCTCCTTTTGAAGTTAGCATATAAATGAAATTTTGAATACCTGAAATGTCTCCACCGACAAGCAATGCAATTTCAGTATCCAATTGTTTTAAATCTCCATTAGATGCTTTGTTGTGGAAATCATTTGTGACTGCTTTGAGAAGTTCACTAATCTTTTCATTAGGAAAATCAGAAAGGCATACAGCCAAGGCTGCTGTCATACGGCTATGTTCGTACAAGGAGACGTCTGGATCAGAATGATAATAAGCAGATGGAACGCTCCACGTCCAAAATCGCATTCCTTCGAGAAGAGTCTCGAGATAGGTTTCTGGATCAGTCGATGACTGTTTTACAATTTTTTCCAAATTTTCCCGAATTGTTTCGTAGTTGTTTCCTTGCGTATTTTTAGATTTTATTGATTCTGGAAATATTGCTTTCTCATTCAAAGAAAGGTGGGTAAGAGGCAGAAAATGTTTTTCAGAAGTTTTTATGTTATTATTTAGTGAAATGCTATCGAAAATAGTAAGCATTTGTTGGGGGGGATTTGTTTCTTTTTCTTGCATATCAGTCCCCTCACCCGCACTTAATATGGCTGCTAAAGCAACTATTTCGCTTAGTGATTTATCAGCTTCAACTTCATGTAACAAGCCAGCTATAGCACAATTGATTATTTTTTCTTCCATTTGACCTCCTAACGTATTCGCCCCTGATAAAATTCCCTGATTTTCCGACCAAGTATAGTCTACAACGAATATGCCTTGATGTCATGCGGGAAAACCCGTATTTTCAATTGATTTAGTTATTTTTCATGATTATCCATCTCCCAAACGTAATATATATTCAAAAGTGAAACGAGCTGTGTGCGGTTGACATTTTCCAATTCCCAATGATTGGCTGCTTTGATATAAGCTGACCGCAAATGTTGTTCGACCGTGCGCGGTGAAATCGATAAACGATCTGCAATTTCCTTGTCGCTTAACCCATCTCGAACAAGGAGAGCGGTGACTTTTCTTTCAGATGCTGTAAGAGAATTAAGGATATATGAGCGAGCGTTATCTATTTTTTTATTTAATTGTAATTGGCGAATATTTTCTATGGCTTGAAAAGGATCTTCTTCTTGAATAATATTCGTTAACGATGGAGATATCTGACTCCACAAGATGAAGGGAATTGGAATCAAGTGAACATCATCATGGGGTTGGGGATGCAGTCGTTTACTGGCTAAAAAATCACCGGATGAGTATAGATGCCAAAGGTGGTCTTCTTCATCGAATAATAATTGCGCTGTGACCATGCCGAAGGCAGACATCGTCTTGCGTCCGCCTGCGATAGATAAGTGGACATAATCGCCATCCAATTTAGCTATACGAACTTGCTTATATATTTCTAGAAAGGCTGCACGTGAAGAATCGTAGGTTTCCACATCTCTCAATTCTTCGCCATTCTCCCCACGAATTGATACAAAGCCTAACTCAAACTGATTTTTATACGGTGATTGGAAATACTCTAGGTTTAATGTAGCGATAGCTGAAGAAATTGGTCCGCCGTTATCCCCGGTATGAATTACAACAACACTTGAAATGAGAACACCCCTTTGCAACAATAAATCTATGGTACTCGTGATGACTTGGGGTTCTGTTCCTAAAGTTGCGATTAAGCGAAACCTACAGTTGCCCTTCTGTTGTCTCATATTATGAATTTTCCCCGGTAATATAAATGGTTATTATTTAATATTATACAGCATTAATGTCTTATAGGTATGTAAAAACATGGTCAGGCTGGCGAAGACCCTAAAGGTTTCCACTGCGAATCATCGTTAATTTTAGCAAAGGTATCGCGTAAAAGAGTATCTCAGAAGGGTGAGAAAACCTTTAGGGTCTATATCAATAACCCTATATCAATAACCCTATATCCAGGCACCCCCGGAGCGATTTGAACGCTCAACGTCTAATCAGCAGGAATATAACAATTGTGCCATTCTTTTTATATATATGATGCTGTCTTGTGTATATAATTCAACATTTGGGGTTTGAAATTTCTATGATGTCCATATTATCTATATAATGATAAACCAACTACACCATATCTGCACAATTTGTGTGAGGAAAGGTTAAAAGATTGATAAACGAAATTCTAAGATGCACACTTTAATAAGCGAGTTTCTGCTTTTTTCAGGATCTTTTCTATTTTTTCTATTATTTCTGAAGAGAGAGGGGCTGGTTGATGCGTTTCCAAAATGTGCTGTAATTTACTCCATACCATTTCTTCTGTCTGTAATCCACCTTTTTGTTCCCAGACATTATATGTATTACGATCAAATAGTGAAGGTATCCAGACCTCAGAGCGGCTGAGAGAAACCGATTCTTTTTGTTTGATAAATGATCCGCCGGGTCCTACTTTTTTAATTAAATCGAACAAGATGGTTTTAGAATCCACTTGCACACCGCGCATGAAGCGAGCTACCATACCGATCAGCTCATCGGTCAAGACGAGGTAGCCCAGAGACCCAATGTCGGCACAATCCAGGAAACCAATATCATGAACAAGCGATGCGCCACTGAGTGCCGAGATGAGAATCTCCATCGTTGCTTCTGCACCTGCTTGCGCATCCAGGGCTTTACTTTCGGAAGCACCTGCCGTACCCATAAAAGGTAAGCCAAGGTAACGGGCTAAATCGGCAGCAGCAGCGCTAAAGAGGCTGGTTTCGGGTGCGCCATAAGATGGACGGGCAGTGCGCAGGTCCATCATGGAAGGCAAACCGCCAATTGCCATTGGAACCCCGGGCTGTTTTAATTGAACCACCGTCAGCGCGGCTAAGGCGCTCGCTAGATAAAGCACTAATGCCGAGGCGCCGGTGAAAGGCGATTCCAAGCCCACTGTAGGTCCTCCCAGGCAGATGGATGGAATGCCATGCTCCGCAGAAAAAATCAGGTTTGCCAAAGGTTCATCAGCCAGGCGCAATGGTGATTCGTAAGTGGTGAAGAAAGCAAAATTCGGCTTTTCCCTGAATGCTTCTTCACTGCCAGCAACTGTGACAGCCATTCGATAGATATCCTGCAAGGTTTCAGGCGTACCAGCCCAAGCTATGATCGGTTTAGTTGTGTTTATCAGCTCTTCAGCAAATTCATAAACGGGTGCTAAAACGGGGTTAACATCGCTAAAGAAACTCAAGCCCATGATGTAATCAATGTTTGGCAAGGCATCGCATACTTTGGCAGTCAAGCCAGCGTCACCGCGCTTGGCAAGACGACGTTCTTTGGTATACGGATCAATAAAATGAGTGCAAGTTGGGCCTGGGCCAAAATGCACCCGGTCCATAGCCACACGCATTTCGTGGTTTCCATCTCTACCCCAAACAGAAAATGTCGGTGGCGTAGATTCAATCGCACGACGTACTATCCATTCGGGTATATAAACGATCATATCGTCTACTTTTGCGCCACTGTTGGCTAGCAATGTACGGGCTTCTGCATTATGGATTTGCACACCCACTTGTTGTAAACAATCTAAGGTCGCTTTGAATAATTGCTCACTTTGAGAATCAGAAAGCACATGAAAACGAGGGGAGGGATTTACAAATGTATCAGATTGAATCATCTCAAATCTCTTGATTTTTTGTATTAAACATACCCATAGTAATCACGATGAACAACCACCGAAAAAGCATAATCCAACAAAGTTCCCCAGCTAAAAACTGGGATATCGATAACGCGTTGCAGGGCACGTGCAAATGGTGGAAATCCGGTGCATTCTAACACCAGAGCCCCCATTTTAGGGTATTTATGTACGAATTCAGTTGCTACGGTCAGGAATTCTTTTTCAGCTTTTTCATAATCCGCAGCAGGGGGTTCTGAACGTAATCCCGGAGTCCAAAGATGGTCGAATTCTTCACAACGTAAATCCTCCATCGCACCGCCAACTACATAGTTTGATCCGATCTTTATCCCTACGGACTCAAGATGGTGGTCAGTTAAATATTTCGTATTTGCCATTAATATTCCCACAACCTTGTTCGAACCGACGACTTGTTGAGCCAGCGGCACTTGTAACAGGCTGGACATAAATACCGGAATTCCTACACTTGCAGCAACTTCTCTTTGAAAATAAGCAAAGTAACCACATTCACCAACAATTGCCCGGCAACCCATCTTTTCTAACCTTTGCGCGGCTTGGATGATAGCTGGGAGACACATGATCTTGTGGTCATCGATGACCAATTTTTTTATATCGATTCCCGTGGCAATATCATATTGGATAGCGAATGGATAAGCGCTAGCATTACGCACATCGCCAGGGAATGCAGGATAGATATCATCCAAAAGAATTACGCCTAATCCCAAACCATACGCCCGTTGATCTTTTCGGGCAACGATTCGTTTGAGATTTAAATCCCTTTGATCATTCATGTTAAAACTTGGTCTCCATTCAATATATTAATGAGGGTTTTTGTGTCAAGGTTTCCACCTGATACAATACATACGATTTTTTTGGCTTTGACCGAGCAATTCAACGCAACCGCAAGTGCTACAGCGCCTGCCCCTTCGGTGATTATATGATGAGANNTTTGCTAACAGGCGGATTGCTGAAACAACTTGTTCAAGTTCAACAACGAGTGAGTTGTCTAATAATCGACTCGCCAATCGCCACATCTCGGGGAAAATAAAAGGAGCGCCGATACCGGATACAAAGCTGGGTGAGAATGAAACTTCCACAGGGGCGCCGGCTACTAAAGAAGCTGCCAATGGGGCTGCAGTAGCCACCTCGGCAGCGTAGATTTTCACTTGGGGGGAACTAGCTTTGATTGCTGAGGCAATTCCACAACTTAAACCGCCTCCGCCATATGGAACAATAACAGCGTCCACCTCAGGCAGATCTTCCAGAATCTCTAATCCAATCGTGCCATTGCCAGCCATCACGACATCATCCGCAAAGGGATGTATGAGTAAGCCTTTCATTCCAGGGAAACGATGTTCTCGTTGTATAGTTTGATAATTTGAAAAAGGCACTTTTAAGATTTGAGCATCTAAACGTTGAATAGCGGTAAGCTTTACCGAAGGAGTGTCATCAGGAACTATTACGTTACAAGGGATATGTAGATATTGGGCATACCAGGCGACGGCTTGTGCCATGTTTCCGGCGCTGACCGTCCAAACCCCCTGGGTTAATTGTTGTTTATCGATACTGAGCATGGCATTACCAGCGCCACGCATCTTGAAAGAGCCAACAGGTTGAAGATTTTCAAGCTTTAAATAAATCTCGATCGGTGAATTATCTAGAAATAAAGGGATAAGCGGTGTGCGTATAGCCGTTTTTGCAATAACTTGCCTGGCTTTTTTAATCGCATTTAAGGAAATTGGCTTATGTTCTAACATGGGGAATGCAGGTTTGAAGCTGCTACAAATGCAAGTCCGCGTTTTGTTAATTCACGGGCAGTTAGGTTTAGCGAATCGAACTTGTCTTTGAAATTCAGGGTTATTGCTTCCCATTCTCCAGAAGCAATGATTTCTTCCTTAGCTCGGTAATAATCTTGAATTTCGGATGGGCGTGGTCGCGTTGATTCAATTTCGGGTTCGCCGCCCTCATGTTTTGCGGAAATATTAGGGATATGGTCTGCCAAATTTAGAATGTCTTCACGGCGATTATAGGGTTGGATTACCAAACCTTTCCAAGTTTCAGTGACATGATGTTCGAAACGAACGATCTTTTCCAGGTTTAGGTCTTTCCGAAATTGTGCTGTAATCTCAATCGTTTCATTATCAACCGAGTTCGACCAGTTGAATCCAACCAGGGGGGTACTACCATCTTGCCGGGCAAATAATTTGGCGGTCATCAATGTCCATAAAGCGGAGTAGGGGTTATCATTCCCAAGAGTCACAGAAATTTTAAATTGGATGTCGATTCCCAGACGATATAAAAAGTAACCCAATAATGCTGTTCCGTTGTTAACATTCAGGACCTG
>DHFN01000105.1 GCA_002402275.1 Anaerolineales bacterium UBA4823 | reverse complement strand
TTGATAATGCTGAATTGTGTATTCAGTTGATATTAATGCTTTTTATCCTTTGGCGGATAAGGGTCTTTGCCATAGCTATCTTTATCCCTTATCGTTCCATCCTTTCTATGAATGACCACTTCTGAGCCCTGGTTTTTTGCTATTTCACGAGCAATTTCAATTGCCTGTGTTTGAGTGGAGGTTTCTTTTGTAATTTTAGAGTTACCTTCACCACGAACTCCCCATTTGCCATTTGGCGTGGGGACAACATGTTGGTTTTTTCCTGCCATATTTACTCCTATCTTGCACTATTTAGTATGCATTGCACATTAATAATAGCATATCTCTTAAATATTTGCAAGCATTAGTGGTCAAATTACCATTCTTGTTGACATAGATAAACTTTGTTTCTATAATTAAACAAGTATAGCTCTGCTTATTTTCTATATATGAGGTGAGAAATGGATCCCAAGGAGCTTGGTCGTCAAGTCTTGGCAAAGAGAAAAGAAAAGGGGTGGAGTCANNGCTTGGTGAGATGGCTGAAATCTCACGAAATTATGTATCTCAAATAGAACGAGGCGAGGCTGAGAGTATTTCAATAAAAATTATCAATAAGCTGGCAATTGCTTTAGGAGTATCTGCATCAGATCTTGGTGAGGCTTCTACTCCTTCTACTGTTATGATTCCCCCTTCTCTGAGAGAATTAGCCCTTCAAGACAATCTATCCTATGAAGTGATTGACAAATTAGTCAATATTCCAAGGAGGGGTAAAGAACCAAAATCTGTAGCGGAGTGGCGAGCATTGTATGATGCCATTAGTCAGTTTATCAATGGGGATCATACTGCATGAAAGTAATCGATCCAGGATTGATGTTCATCAATCAATTTGGGCAGATTAATTCCGCACAAGATGTTCTTGCTTACGCAGATTTCTTAAGGAAAGAATCTGACCAGGATCATTTTATCCCTGTAGATCTTTCCCTCATCTTTAAACGATTCCATATTCCATCTCCAATTCAAAAACCGCTTCCAGGGCAACAACAGGGTTTATTATTAGATGCCAGGAATGGAATTGTTATAATTAATTCAAGTGATCCGCCTAGCAGACAAAAGTTCTCGCAAGCCCATGAATTAGTCGAGTTCCTTTTTAACTCATTACCCAATGGAAAAAATATTGGTAATGGTTGGACGTTGAAAAAACCAGGGGGATTTACTGAATCTATGAAGGAGTATTTATGTGATCGGACAGCCGCGAATTTGTTGATGCCACCTGCCTATGTGCACAGCCAAATAACGCAGTATGGCGCAAATTTTGATTGCGCCCGAATAATTTCAAGTGAGTGCGAGATCTCACTATCAGCTGCGCTGGTCCAGGTCGCAAGAATTAGCCGGGGATGTCATTCTGTTGTTCTATGGAAGCTGAAGAATAAACCTTCTGAAATAAAGAATGAAGTTTCGAATGCTCAATTAGGATTTTTTGATGACCCAATATCCCATCCAGCTATGAAACTACGAGTCGAATGGTCAATGGGAAGTGAGAGTGCCCCTTTTATCCCAAAAGACAAGTCAGTAGAAGAAACCTCGCTGATATTTAAAGCCTGGCAAACGGGTTCTTTTACTGCAGGAGAAGAATGTTTGTGTCTGGATGGCAGAAAATCACGATGGTTTCAGACTGAAAACCTACCATTTCCCATAGATGGTGGAACACAGGTGCTTTCATTGATTGAACATCGTTAAGGAGGGGATTAGGTGAACTTCTTTATTGAATCACTGCTTACACAACCTTATGATTGTTTGATCCTCACAAATCCACAAATCCAAATTCTGGATGAAATTTCGGAAAAAATTCAGTCCTTCGGTATTAAACATTTCAATATTAGCAGAGCGTTGAGCAACGCACTCATGACTATCTCAACTGCAGAACGGGATCGATTTGCGCAAGAGTGGTTGAAGGATCTCATCAGAGGAATACGAGAAGAAATCGTACTCATCTCTCATCCTGACCTCTTTTTTCATCCTTCACTTAAAATTGATTTTTTTACATTGATCCGTCAAATTTCTCGTTCAAAGCAGATGATCGTTCTCTGGCCCGGAGAGTATTCTACAGATATACTTTCCTACGCGATTCCAGACCATCATCATTATCGAGTCTGGAAAATATCTGATTCGTTGCTAATTCAACCCAAGATCGTAATTCACCAAATTTCTGCCGCACAAGGAGCTTAATCTATGTTGTATCGAGACCTCGTTCAATTTACACCGATTGAAACAATCATCCAATTGCGTGATGCAGAAAAAGAATCTGCAGCCAAAAGCCTTGTGCAGTCTTATGTTATTTCAGATACCATGGCGAATAAGCTGGTTGATATGGCTTTTCCACAATTGCAATTTGAACGCCCACAAGATAACAAAGGAATCTTGATTGTTGGCAATTATGGTACCGGTAAAAGCCATTTGATGTCTGTAATTTCTGCAATAGCAGAGAGAGCTGAGTTGAAAGATCAGCTTAACAATGAAAAGGTAAAAGAAGCTTCCGAAAATTTTGCGGGAAAGTTCAAAGTTATCCGTGTTGAGATTGGTAGCGTGACCCGAGGTTTACGAGAAATCTTGCTGGATGAGATCCAATCCGCTCTCCATGCTTGGGGGGTTTCTTTCATATTCCCTTCAGCAGATCAGGTAACCAATAATAAGACGTCGATCATTCAGGCAGTGGCAGCATTTCAAGAAAAATTTCCAGGGATGGGGTTACTGTTAGTCGTCGATGAACTACTGGACTACCTGCGCACCCGTGAACAGCGTGCCTTGATACTCGATCTGGGGTTCTTGCGAGAATTGGGTGAGGTGGCCGCATCCT
>DHFN01000077.1 GCA_002402275.1 Anaerolineales bacterium UBA4823 | reverse complement strand
GTACCCACCAGTGTGGCGCTCAGTATTAGCTTGATCTCGATCCTCGGTTGGGCAGGCTTTTACTTGCATTGGGGTTTTTATGAAGTCAGGTTTGCCTTTATTGGCATATTAATACTACTTTCATTTGCTTCATTTCTTAAACTATGGCAGAGGCGTCAAAACATCATAACTACTATTTCTTGCATGCGAAATAAAAAGATTTCATTCAAAAGTTTGGAATTTGTTGTGCTGGTATTTATTGGGCTTGTTTTGGCGCTGGCAATATATGGCGGCACCTGGTTCAGTCACACTGCTGATTCGTTTAATCATATGGCAGCGGTTCGGTCGCTCATTAAATTTAACAACCCCGTACCCATGCAAATTCACTGGGATGTTCCGGTAAACGGGATGGACCCAACTTTTGGGACCTGGCACCTAGTCCTGGCGATTTGGGTTAGTCTGACGGGCATGGACCTCGCAACCATGTGGTTGTTGGCCACCATAATACTGGCTCCAATCATCATTCTGACTTTTATTGTATTAGCGGTTGAATTCACACACTCTAAATTAGCCGCTTTAATTGCTGGTCTATCTTATGTAATATTACATATCTCCGGCGATTTTCGAGTTTCTGCCCAACCGAACAGAATGGGGCAAATCGTCTTCTGGCTGGTATTTGTATACCTTATTCTCGCGATTGGTTCGTACGGTCGAAAAGATAACAGAGCAGGACTGATCTATACCTTGTTTTCTGCATGGTTTGCTTGGACTTGTTCGGCGATCCACCTACAATATTTTCCGGCTTTATTTGGCATTGCGATTCCAGCTTTGGTAATTTCGATGATCTTCCCCTTGAAGAAAAAACATCCAAACGAATCCAATAAAACTCATCCGAAAAACTCTTCGTGGAAAACTATATCAGGAGCGACCCTGGTTGTTATGGCAGCAGCTATGCTAAGTTTTGCTGTCCGTTCTTCCTACACAATTTCAGAAAAGAATCCCATTCTCACCCAACAATCGCAGACAATCCGTACGATAAATCCATTCAATTTAATTTTTGAAGATTTAAATACCTGGTTTTCCAATGGGGACGCGTATATTATTTTCGCGACGTTATGTTCATTGGCTTTGATTAACATTGCTATAAACGGAAACCTAGGAGCAAAATTTATTGTTGTTAGTAGTGTCCTTGTGCCGATATATGTAACATTCACAACGCTTTTTCTGGGACGTGGCGGGTTGCTGTTTTCGACTTTTAATCGTCTTATATTATTGACGCCTCCATTTTTAATAATTGGTTGGGCTTGGGTAATAGATATTGCTATTCGTATTATGTATGTGTCGAAAAATAGATCGGGTTTTCAGAAACAACTCATGATCGGGGTGGTGACTTTAGTTCTAGGCTTATCTCTTATCACAATTTATCAGCGAATGATAAATCCAGGGGGAGGTCTTATTAGCCTATACTCGCCTACTTCTAAATATAGTTATCCTATTGAGTTAAGTCGACAGATGAGCCTGCTCAAAACTCGCGCGGATGCAATCAAGGTTATTAATACAATCCCTGATAATGAAAAGATAATAGCTGATGAAGGGGTAGGGTATGAAATGATTGGCTTAACCGGGAAAAATTTCATCATCCTTCCTTCCCAACATACCCCGCTTCAAGAAAAAAAATTGAACGATAAAGCCAACCAAGAAGTAGCCGATTTGATGAGTGGCACACTAGACACTCGTCAAGTGGTTGACGTCTTGTTGGGACAAGATGTAAATTTTATTTACATCGACAAAGAAAGATACAATGGACCTATCCTATGGGATCGTTTAGATTCTCTGCCCATATTGGATGAGATTGGTGGCGGGGAAAATTGGAGGGTTTATCAGGTTGTTCCTGATAATGCCGAGGCTTATGTAATATTAGATGAGAAAATCAGGAACACAAATGATTTTCTCGAAAAAATCGCATTATATAGAGAGCTTGAAAAATACTATTCTGACCATGAGCGATACGTAAGAGAGCTTTCACGGGCTTTTCCTTTAGATTCTTCAATCGTGTATGACTTTGTCAAGGAAGGTCAGAATTTCCAGGTACCCCGGAATGCGGGGGATGTTTACAACTTCTTAATAAATTTGAACGCTGCGAAGGTTATTTCAGAGGAGAAGAATTCAGTTTATCGTACAGCTTATATTATCAAAGGTGAAGCTCGCGGAGTGATTTTTCAGCATCCAACGTCTCAAATAATTTATAAGGTTGATATCCCACAAAATAGCCGCCTTGATTTTTCCATTGCGCTTGATCCTGCAGTGTGGGAAGTAGGTAAGGGCGATGGGGTCGAGTTTAGGATTACCCTCGAGCAGGGTTATCAAAAAAGACGTATTTTTAATGAATATATCGATCCCAAAAATGTTACAGCAGATCGGCGTTGGTTGAACTATTCACTCGACTTGTCAGCATATAGTGGAAATAATATAAAGATGATCTTTGAAACCTCGCCAGGCTTTCAAAATAACACTCGCTTCGATTGGGCGGGTTGGGGTGAGCCGCG
>DHFN01000057.1 GCA_002402275.1 Anaerolineales bacterium UBA4823 | reverse complement strand
CTTCCATTTTCATTTCCAATGGCATCATGGCTGTTTGGGGACCTCGCTTCCAGGCTTATCCGCAAACCAGCATACCTTCAGGAAGTTTATTGCTGTTTGGTGATATTCGCATCACTTATCTCAAACTGATTACCATCATTATCTCATGGGCATTGATGGGTGTAATTTACTACGTTGTTGAGAAGACATTATTTGGATCCGCAGTAAGGGCAACGGCTTTAGATAGGGATACTGCGACATTGATGGGTGTCAATTTTCAAACCATCATTCTATTTATTTTCTCGGTCGGACCAGCCTTAGGCGCACTGGCGGGTGTTTTTGTTGGGCTTAACTATAGCCGAATTATATTTACCATGGGCTGGGGGTATGGTTTAAAAGCCTTTACAGCCACCATTTTAGGAGGTATCGGCAACATCCCAGGGGCGATGATTGGTGGAATTTTGCTGGGTCTATTAGAAGCACTTTTTGAAGGATTTGTCTCCGGGCAATGGAAAAATGTCTTCGTTTTCTTGATCTTAATTATCATCTTAATCGTCCGTCCTACTGGGATCATTGGAGAAAAAGTGGCAGAGAAAGTGTAAACCATGAGCGATATCACCCAGAAATTTACCCAGCGTATTCTGAAATCACAGAAATCGGGTTCCGAATCATCAAGCCGCCGTTCGATGATTTTGACCGGTTTGATAATTCTCTTTCTCATTTTGTATCCTTTTTTACCCAACGTCAATAATTACTGGATCGATGTTGGCTTCTTTGTAGGAGTATATGCCCTTATTGGGTTGAGTCTCAACATTGTTCTTGGTGAAGTGGGGCTTTTCGATCTAGGGCATGCAGCTTTCTATGCAATCGGCGCCTATACCACAGGCATTCTCTATGTGCAATTGAATATACCCATCGTCATTTTGCTGCCTTTGAGTGCACTCACTGCAGGGGCATTCGCTTATCTTGTCACCTCACCCATTATCCACCTGCGAGGTGATTACCTGTGTATCGTTACGATTGGGATTGGGGAAATCGTTCGGATTGCCGCTTTGAACAATCCTTTTGGTTTGACCAACGGTGCTAACGGGATCACCGGAATCGGCAATCCCGACTTTGGAATCTTTACCCTACGTGATTCAATTCACTTTTATTACTATGTATGGATTCTGGTCGGTTTAGTTATCCTGGGGCTAATCAATCTACAAAAATCTCGGGTTGGGCGGGCTTGGAACTTCATCCGAGAGGATGAAATTGCAGCCGAAGCCAATGGCGTCGATGTAAAACATTATAAGTTGATTGCTTTTGTATTAGGTGCTGCATTAGCAGGGTTTGCAGGAAATATCTACGCATCTAAAATGATGATCATCTCCCCTGCTAATTATACATTTATGGACTCAACCCTATTCTTTGTGATCGTGCTATTAGGTGGTTTAGGCTCTATCCCAGGTAATATTCTTGGAGCTGCCATTGTCGTGATTTTCCCTGAGATCTTTCGGCAGTTTGCCAGCTACCGCCTGCTATTCTTTGGTGCAGCACTTATGATCATGATGATTTTCCGACCGGGTGGAATTCTGCCTCGTCGCAGAGAAAAAGTGGGCTTGAGCGGGCTTGGTATTACAAAGCTTCCCCCCAAAGAAGATGATTTTATTAATGATGTTCTACAACGAAAGAGCCAGTTCATAACCGCCCCTCTCAGCACTGTCGAAAAGAAAGCAGCTTTTGAAGAAACCCAAGAAGTATCTAACGGCGTAGTGCTTGAAACCCAAAACCTAACCATGCAATTTGGCGGCTTGGTAGCAGTCAACCAATTCGATATGAAAATCAGAACCGGCAAGATCACCTCTCTGATTGGGCCAAACGGTGCGGGAAAAACTACCCTCTTCAATGTCATCACCGGTATTTACACTCCCACAGAAGGTAAGGTCATCTTCAAAAATGAGGATATTACCGGTCTGAAACCACATTTAGTCATTTCCAAAGGGATTGCCCGCACATTCCAAAACATACGCCTTTTCCCTTCCATGACCTGTGTCGAAAACGTAATGTCTGGTCCTCATTGTCATGCGAATAGTGGCGTATGGGCATCTGTCATACGTACTCCAGCTCAAAAAGCTGAAGACCGAAGAATATTGGAAATCGCCTCTTACCGTTTACATCAGGTTGGATTATGGGAATATCGAAACGAATTGGCGCGCAATTTACCCTATGGCAAGCAGCGGTTACTGGAAATTGCTCGCGCCTTGGCAACCAGCCCCGCCCTGCTCATCCTCGATGAGCCTTCTTCTGGTTTGAATGATAAAGAAACAGAAGAATTAATGGATTTCCTCAAGACTTTAATTGCTGAAGGATTCACGCTATTTCTCATAGAACATGACATGAATGTGGTCATGGGTATTTCAGATTGGGTTACTGTCATGGATATGGGAAATAAAATCGCCGAAGGTCTGCCAAACGAAATTTATCAAAATCCACGGGTAATTGAAGCCTATTTAGGAAAGGAGGAGTAACATAGACACGCTGCTTTCTGTCGAAAACCTGGTTGTAGCCTATGGCGCGGTCGAGGCGTTGAAAGGCATTTCACTTGAAATCCACGTCGGGGATGTGGTTGCAGTGTTGGGAGCGAATGGGGCGGGGAAAACCACCTTGCTCAAAGTGATCTCTGGGTTAATGTCTCCCAAAAGCGGCACAATACGCCTGATGGGAGAAGATTTGAGCAAGTTTCCATCCTATAAGTTAGCTGGAATGGGCATGGCACATGTTCCTGAGGGACGCAAAGTTTTTGCCACTTTGACCGTAGATGAAAACCTGAACCTGGGTACATGGGGTGTGCGTAATCAATTTAACCCTCGCCAGATACAGGAAACAAAGGAATGGATTTTCACTTTATTCCCTATCTTGAAAACACGCCGAAAACAACTCGCAGGCACACTTTCCGGCGGGGAACAGCAAATGCTCGCTATCAGCAGAGGCTTGATTTCCAAGCCAAAAATGCTGCTCTTGGATGAGCCTTCGCTTGGATTGGCGCCTATTCTTGTTCAGGAAATATTCAAGGTTATCCAGAAAATACATGATGAGGAAAAAGTATCCATCCTCCTGGTAGAACAAAACGCCCGTAAAGCGCTTTCAATAGCTGATTATGGATACATCCTGGAAACAGGTAAAATCGTTATCAGCGGACCGGCTGTTGAACTCAAAGAAAATGAACAAATTAAGGCAGCTTACCTGGGAGGTGCAAGAATCCAAGCAACATAAACCCTTTTAAATTCTCTTTTAAATAATAAAACAACACCCTGAGGGTGTTGAAAAAGATTAAACCACAATGTGCGACGCACCTCAAAGGTGCGTCGCACATAAATAATTAGCTTCACC
>DHFN01000101.1 GCA_002402275.1 Anaerolineales bacterium UBA4823 | reverse complement strand
CCGAGCATAATCTGGGGCAACTTTACCTTCCATAATCCCCGGAATTTTGAACTGCCGGCGTACTTCGATCACAATTAAACTAGCCGCACGGCTAACAGCTTTAATTGAGAGAGAGGCAAATAACCAAGGGATTGAACCACCCAACAAAAGACCAATGAAAACGTTTAATTCTGATACACGAATACCAGTTTCACTAAGCAGTTTGGGAAAAGGAATGGCTGTTCCGGCGAGTTGTGCAGCAGCATTTGCAGCTGCTTGAACACGTCCCACATCAATAAAGAATGATGCAAACAAGCTAACCGCGGCAATTACCGCCGATGCAATTGCAACCCCTTTCGTGATTGCTTTGGTAGTGTTTCCCACTGCATCAAGGTCAGCCATGATTTGGCGAGCTTTTTGGGTTTCTGAATCCTCAAGATCATGCCAAGCCATTTCGCCGATTCCGTTTGCATTGTCAGAGATGGGTCCGTATGAGTCCATTGCGACATTATTGCCGGTATGGCTTAACATACCAATCCCGATCATTGCAACTGCATATAGGACATATTGTGATCCTTGACCATTATAAAGGAGTAATGCAAAAATAAAACTCACCACGATGACTAATAAAGCCCACACACTCGACTCCATTCCAACTGAGAGACCGGAGAGAATGGTTGTGGCTGGACCAGTATTGGTTGATTCAACAATTTCTTTAACTGGTGGACGTTTTGTTGAGGTAAAGTATGAAGTAAGCGGGTTGAAAGCCACTGCTAGACCAACCCCTATGGCGGTCAACATCGCCAAACGCCAATCATGGGCGTAAAAAATAGCTAGCATGAAAGCCCATAAAATGGTGTTTACACTGGAGACTTCATAGGAACGGAACATGGCTTCTTCTGCATCGTGAGCGTGCAGAAATCCGAAAAACCCTGCTCGCGGCATTTTTTCCCACACTGGAACTGTAAATGTTCCTAAGATAGATGAAATGACTCCAATTGCCCGAATGATCAATGGGTAGACAATCCACTTCAGTTCACCAGTTGCCATCACCAAAGTTAAACCGAGGATCAGTCCAGAGACAATCGTCACTTCGTACGATTCAAAAATATCTGCTGCCATCCCGGCGCAATCACCTACATTATCTCCAACCAGGTCAGCGATGACTGCAGCGTTACGAGGATCATCTTCCGGGATATCCTTTTCCACCTTGCCAACCAAGTCAGCACCTACGTCGGCTGCTTTTGTATATATACCGCCGCCCACACGCATAAACAACGCTAAAAGGGTTCCACCGAAACCAAAACCAAGTAAGGCGTCCGGAGCTGCTTTTCCGAAAATAATGAAGAGAACCGTACCACCAAATAAACCGAGCCCATCGGTAAGCATACCGGTGATAGTACCTGAATAATAAGCGATGGTCAGAGCTTCGTTTAGACTGCGGCGTGCAGCAGAAGCAGCCCGAACATTGGCTTGGATTGCCATACGCATACCCAATTGACCAACGATAAGCGAGAAACTAGCACCCATAATGAATGCGATGGTACGACCGATAGCTATAACGATCTGAGCGTTATCACCGAACTCCTCGGTAGCTTCTTGTGTAGGGGGAACAATATACACCGAAAGAAAAAGCGCAATTGTCAAAACTGCAATGATGGGCAAAATGGTTTTCAGTTGTCGATTTAAGTAACTATCTGCCCCGATTCGGATAGCATTCCAAATCTCTTGCATTTTGGATGTACCTTTATCCTTCCGAAGGACATTACCCCGTAAGAGCCAGGCGTAGAGTAAACTGATAAACGCTGTGATCAACACCCCCAAAATGGCAATTTGCTCAAAGGAATTCAAACCGTGGCGACTACCAAGCCAAAGGATATCCATGAAACTACCTCCTTTTAAAGATTGATTGATTAAATAACAGTCTCTCCGATTGCCAACAAACCGAAAACGATTATACTTGACTGAAAAACATCCGTCAATGACACTGGTGTGATTTGAGTAGACGGAAAAAATTATCGAAAAGATTAAGAATTTATTAATTCTTTCAAACCCTCTTGACTTTTACCCTTATTTTGTTGTATAAATTTTTGAAGTAATCCGTAGATATTTAGTGGTAAGCCATACGGATAGGATTACATCTTGCACTGCTTCCACTTGGAATGCCGTGCTTTTTGTTGTCAATTTTATGGGAAGATAAGCCACTAAGAATGGGTATTGATTTTCTCATTAAAAAAGTGTATTCTAGAATAAACAAATAAGAAAGTTGGAGTGGTTTCAAATTTAATATGTTAAATGATGATTATTTGAATGTATTAAGTGAAAGAGAAGATGAAGAAAATCCGGCTCTAGCTCGCTTGATTGAGCTGGGTAGACAAAAATCGTTTGTGACTATAGACGACATCCTTAGCTTCTTTCCAGAAGCTGAACAGGATGTTGACCAATTAGAGGAAGCGTTTGCTGCACTGTTAAGTGCGGGCATCCCTTATGTAGATGAGGCGGCTGAAGCAGGACCTTCCGAGGAAGAGTTAGAAGAAGAAGGCCTTGAAGAAGAGTTGCATAAACCTGCTCCCATAGATGATAACTATCTAGCAAATATTGATACCGATGACACGATTGGTCTTTATCTAAAAGAAGTAGGTCGGGTACCTCTGCTGACTGCTGAAGAAGAAGTGGAACTTTCCCAGAGGATCGAACGCGGCCGTCTAGCCCGCGAAGAACTTGCCCGTGGGAATGTATCAGTTCGGCGGCGAAAAGAATTGCAAGCATTAATCGAAGATGGCTGGGCAGCTCGAGAACATCTCATCACAGCCAACTCTCGCTTGGTAATCAGCGTGGCAAAAAAGTATATGGGCCGGGGGGTACCCTTCCTCGATCTCATTCAAGAGGGCAATATTGGATTAATTCGAGCAGCGAAAAAGTTTGATTATCGGCGTGGACATAAGTTTAGCACTTATGCCACCTGGTGGATTCGCCAGGCGGTTACCCGGGCGATTGCGGATCAAGGCCGCACCATTCGAGTACCGGTTCATATGGGTGATCAAATCAATAAATTATTGCGCGTGCAGCATCAACTTACACAACGCTTAGGCCGTGACCCATCGGTAGATGAACTGGCAGAATCCTTGGATGTGCCACCTCAAAAGGTCGAAAACATGATTCAAGTGGCTCGCCGTCCACTCTCATTGGAGACTCCTACCGATGATGAAGAAGATTCGGTCTTAGGTGATTTCATCCAAGATGAAGAAGTGTCTGCACCGGACGAAACTGCGACTTACAATCTTTTGAAAGAACATCTGGACGTTGTCCTAAATGGTTTACCTCCCCGCGAAGTACGAATTTTACAACTTCGCTATGGATTATTGGATGGGCAAGCCTATACACTTGAAGAAGTAGGCCGAAAAATGGGCGTAACCCGCGAGCGGGTTCGCCAAATTGAAGCCCAAGCCCTAAGCCGACTTAGACATCCTGCCATTCGCAGAAAGTTACGCGAATATTTAGGATAATTACAAGGTTGTCCTAAAAGTCATCATTGTCATATTGAGCGAAGAGAGATATCTTAATGACAGTGAAAAGATCCCTCGCTTTGCTCGGGGCATAACTTTCCTTTTGGGCAGATTCTAATACTATAGTTTCTATCAAAGGATAGCTTGTCAATAAAAACGACAACGCTATCCTTTTTGTATGAGCGAAATTATTAGCTATTGATTATGGATTTCTCCCATATATTAACATTCCTTGACTGCCATATATATCGGTATCAAATTCTTTCAATAAACTATAAGATGTTAAAAAATCTTGATCCTGGAGCAAACTTTTCCGCCCGTATACTTCAAGGAATACTACATAATCTGGTCTATAATCTGTAATGAGTTTTGGAGGGATAGCATAATTAATAACATAATATCTCTCATCCAATGGATAATAATTGATTGTTTGGGTCGAATTTAATCCAACCGTATCCAGAATTCTCGATTTAGTATAGTATCCTAATACTCCAACATCTCCGGCAGCAATAAGGGTGCTTTCTGATGAGGGTACCTGATTGGTGATAAAATCAGCCACTTGTTTATATAATAGTTCAAGTTTATACCAGGCCATTTTAGGAGCAGGTTTATCAATGCCATGGTCTGGATGCATAGTCCAGGCACATGTTATAAATCCAGTCGGGAGGAGAAATAAGAATATAAAAGTTGGAATGGAAATTAGTACATTAAAATTCTTAATTGTATGCTTTTTTATTTCAGCGCCGATTTGCTCGATCAGGGCTTCAAGACCCGCGAAAATAATTAAAAAGTAAATACACAAGGGGGGAGTCAAATACCAGCGAAAAATCAAGGGGTTGGCAATCGAAAATATTAAAAAATATAACCAGGGGAATAGGAGCAGTGGTCTTGCTCGGGAGCTTGAACGATTGATCTTCAGACTCCCTATTACTGCCAGAAAAGGATAAACAAACAAGCCTAATAAAATTGCAGCGGAGTGTAAGAGATTTTCCTCAAGGAAAGGGGTAGCATAGTGTTGGAGAAGACGGATGAATGCAGCGTTGTTGGGTAAATGGTAAGCTAGGGTTTTTGCTACCATAGAATGTGGAATTGGATTACCAAAATAAAAAGTGGCGAATGCAAGCCATATCAATACTGGAATACTGAAAAAAACCATCATATGGAATAAACTCTTAAATGAAGAATTGCCATTGAGTTCAATGAATAAGCTCTTAGATTCAATTGAATGATTTTTTATGAATAATGTTGTAAGAAATAAATCAATAAAAAGGGGTAAGATCAAGATTAGAGCATCCGGACGGGTAAGAAATGCCAGTGCTGCGATAAACCCGCTGACTGTATACTTATCCTTCACGTAATAATATGATGTAAATACCAGCAAAAATACGTACAAGCTTGTCTCCAGCCCCCCGATTGCAAATGTGACACTATAAGGTGCGATTGCCCATGCCAATGCAGTTGCGAATCCTACTTTTTGAGAATTTAACCTTCGTCCAAGGAGATATAGAAAATAGCAAGTTAAACCATCAAATAAGGAATTAATAATCAAAGAGATACAGGGAAAATCCGCATTCTCACCTCCAAAAGGAATTGCAATGGTAGTCAGAAGCATTGTATAAAGCGGGGTGGTCGTGCCAAGAACGTGCTCACCAGAGTTATACACGAATCCGTTCCCAGTTAGTATATTCCTGGCATAACGATAAGTAATATAGGAATCATCGATAGTTCTCGGACCGGCATTACAACGAACAAAAATTGCGAAAAGAATAATGAATAAGATAAGGATAGAACTACGTGAGTTATAACAAAATTGCCCGATGTTATTTTTAAATAGATTAATAGAGCTACCTAGTGGTTGGGTAAGATTATTATTCATTTTGGTAATTCCAAAGTTGCGCTATTCCTAAGACCGGAATACAATATTTTTGAGATAAATTCACACCTTTTGACATAATCCATTGAAAACCAAAAAAGAACTCATCCTCACCCTTTTTTGTATCTTAGTCATTGCTAGCATCCTAAAGGTCATTCTCTTATTATTTAATTGTTTCCCTTTTAATGCGGATGAAGCTGTGGTTGGATTAATGGCTCGTCATATTCTCCATGGTGAACGGCCGGTTTTCTTTTACGGACAATCCTATATGGGCAGCTTGGATGCTTTTTTGGTTTCAATTGCATTCTCCGTATTAGGGATTCATGTCTGGGTTATCCGGGCGGTCCAGATAATCTTATATTTATTTGTAATTGTAACCTCAATTGAAATTGCACATTTAGTATTTATGAACTCGAATGCGAAATGGATGGTTGCTGCATTACTTGCTATTCCACCTGTAAATGTCACTCTCTATACAACGGTTAGTTTAGGCGGTTATGGTGAAGCTTTATTAATCGGGAATTTGATCTTACTTATTGGGATACTCATCATAAAAACCATCGAAAAGCCAAGGTTCTCCCATAAACCCTGGCTCAATTTATTGCTGGGTGGATTAATGGGTTTGGGGTTATGGGCAAACGCTTTGACATTGATCTATACAATTCCAACTTTACTGCACCTTATATGGGTTTTATTTCAACACCGTAATCGTTATTCTATCAAACGAATTATCCGCAATAGTTTAATTTTCCTATTGGGGTTAGGGATTGGAGCATTGCCCTGGTGGTTATATGCACTGCAAAATGGTTTTCACCAATTGATTTCTGAAATGCTTGGCGCGGCGGTAGCCGTTGAAAAGGGGACCTGGCTAGAGCGAACGGGTAATCATTTTCTTTCCTTGATTATCCTCGGGGGAACAGTATTATTAGGTTTACGCCCTCCTTGGGAAGTTCGTTGGTTAGCTCTTCCCCTCATTCCTATTGTTGTATTTAGTTGGGGATGGATATTTTCGAAATGGCTGCGCTCTATGATTAATAGGCAATTTGAATCACAATCGCAACGGTTGTTTCTTGGTGTAATTCTGGTGTTTTGCGTTGGTTTCCTGTTTACTTCGTTTGGAGTCGATCCATCCGGGAGGTATTTTGTCCCTTTGTGGATTATGTTAACATTGATTGCTGCTGGTGCGATAACCTCAGCTATTAAAAATCAAACCTATCAGATTATTTTGGTTGCAACCATTTTGATCTTTAATTTGACTGGAACCATCCAATGCGCCCTACGGAATCCACCAGGAATCACTACCCAATTTGATGCTGCAACTGTGGTTGACCATAGGACCCTCCCAAAATTAATTACCTTCTTAAAGGACCATAACGAGCAGTACGGTTATTCGAATTATTGGGTGGCGTACCCATTGGCATTTCTATCTGATGAGGAGATCATTTTTATTCCTGGTTTACCTTATCATCAAGATTTGCGATATACACCGCGAGACAATCGGTATTTACCCTACACTGAGAGGGTAATGAAAAGCCAAAAAGTAGCTTACATTACCACTCATCATCCATTACTAGAAGAATATCTGAGGGAAAAATTTACGGAACTGCAGATCATGTGGTTAGAAGAAACTATTGGAGATTATCACATCTTCTACAACCTTTCCAAGCCGATTCAAGCTACTGAACTAGGATTAGGGTTTTCTTATCCTTAATAATTGACTCAGAGAGGGAAGGCATGGTTAATTTGTGTGGCTCAGGTTTGTAACGGGATGTTCTTGTGGTAAATTGGCTTGTGCTACCTGTGGAGTCAGCCAGCTTGCTTGCGGTTTACGCTGAAG
>DHFN01000185.1 GCA_002402275.1 Anaerolineales bacterium UBA4823 | reverse complement strand
CCTCCCGGCGGTATAGCCGAATCTCCACATGACAGCCGAAGCTGCCGCAATAAGTATAACCGTAAAAATTGAAAAAGTGACCAAGCGGATAGAGAAGACCATAGACATAGAAAAAATCGAGCAAGAGGCGAGTACGTTGATCCAGAAGCTGAATAGTGAATTGCTTACTACGATTCTGGAGACACTGGATGATGCACTTCGGGAGGGAATACCCAAGGGATGGCAGAATGTAGGGCGGGAAGAGCGGCGCATATTATTAGAGCAAGGATATGTGGTTTATTGCCGGCGGATATACAAAGACGAGAAAGGGCAACGTCACAAACGCTGGATGATATATTACAAGTCCAACCCTATCAGCGTACCAGCAGGAGAGTAAAGGAAATGGGGGGTGTACTGGCGGGGCAGACGACCTATCGGATGGCGGCGGATAGTCTGAGCTATATACTCAAGACGAGGATCAGCCCGAGCAGCATCCAACGCATGGTTTGGAAGACGGGAGGGTGTGTGGTGGAACAAGAAAGGGCTGCCCGATGTGAAGAAGGAGGGAAAATAGCGGTGCCGGTGCTATATGGAGAAAGTGATGGGGTGTGGGTGCATCTTCAGCACGAGAAGGAGAAGAAGAAAGAAGTCAAGGTAGCAGTGATGTATAGCGGTAAGAAAGCGATTGGAAAAGGGCGCAATAAACTGGAGAACAAGGTCGCGATGACCCAATTTGGAGGAACTACAGCCGAATGGCAGGAAAAACTGCGCGATCTGGCTGACCGAACGTACGATTTAGAAAGCACGCGGCTCTTGGTGGCGGGTGGAGACGGCAATGCTTGGGTAAAGGGGGGTAAGTTGAAGCTATCCGATCTTCGTTCGCGCTTGTTCCGGGAAGACTTTGAAACCATTGCCGACGATCTATTGACCTGTATTCACCAAACTAGGGGGAAACCAAAAGAACTGACCGTTACTTTCCATTCTCCCGCCTGCTAAACGAATTCGTCGGGTTAAACCCACCAGACTCCAACAAGAATATCAACCAATTTCCGCTCCAATTTCATTGTTTCACGGAGGTGATCAATTCAAACCTTGGGTACAATTGCTAAAACGAAAAGTGCCCTTAATGCCTATTTCTGATTCTATGGACGTTTGAACCAGTAACCGATTCATTCTCAGCCAAGGATAATGCCCAATTGATACATCGATTAAGGAGAGAATCATCATGCATATACTAAGACAAAGATATATCGTATCCATCCAATAATCCACTAAATCCTTTAGACAGCTACGTGTTTACATAAAATGATTTGCCTGCCATTCAGTAATCAAGATCGCCTCGAGGAAGAGGCGATCTTGATTATGAATATCTAAAATAGTCAAAACTAAGAGTTATTATAATTGAATTGTGGTTTTATGGTTTCTGAGTACCACCATTCCCACGGTTTGTCGAACTCATTATGGCTTGGAATTCTTCCGGGGTGAGTAACTGCGGTTGATATCCTTCTCCAGTTTGTTTTTGGAGGGTGCTAACAAAAGCTTGTAAATGATTTTGGGAACCATATAAGAGGTTTTGAAAGACCAATATAATATCTGTGTTACTGGTGATTGTCATCCGTTTTTCCAAATCTTGGATATCTATTTCTTCAATAGCTGCTCCAACTTTAAGTGCCTCTGACAGGGATTGATTGCCACGGGCAACCAATTGATTATATAAATCCTGAATCTCGGGATTGGAAAACACACCGATTTGATCAATGAAAGGGTCTGGCAAATTATAGCGGGTAATTAGGGTTTTGATCGCATCGGTATGCGCTTGTTCCGAGCTGGCAATATTATTGAACAACGGCAAGTTCCATTTATTGTATAGGGTAAGGTAAACATCGCGGGCAAGCTTTTCCTCTTCCCGCATATAAAGAATGGCATCAATTTCCTCTTGAGAAAGTCCACTTGAAGGTGTAGTGCTAATTTGAGGAGCAAGATTATTGGAATCAATCAGCGCGCTTTCAGTCGCTAAAGCTGTTTGCGGGAGTGAATTGGGAGTGGTGGAATTAGTTTCGTTGCCGATGTTGTTGTTCACCACAGATGAAGGGTTTGCCGTAGGGACATTTGGGATGCCGACACAAGCGCTAAGCAGAATCGCCAAAAATGAGATTATAAAAATTATTTTTTTCATGTTTCAATCCTTTAATAAAAAATTGTCCTTTGTAATTTTTTGAGTTTATGTTGGATAAGGATAATGCAGAGATGCGAAGAAGATTGGCATTTCTTGTGAAGATTTTGTGAAGATAATGAATCCATGGCCTTACGGACTTAATGGTTAATTATATAATATTGTTACAATTATTTTGATTTAGTCATTAATGTCATATTATAATAGGATTGTTTTGTGAAAATCCCCGCATGGCTTCGGGGAACAATTCCTGATTGAATTATTATAGGAAAAAATTTCCAAGATAATTTTGGTTGAGGATCCATTTGCGATGAAAACATCTTTAGACTGTATTCCATGTATTTTACGTCAGACAATAGACGCAGCCCGATTTATCTCTGAGGACCCGAATTATCAATATAAAACGATGCAAGATGCATTGGGATGGCTACAAGA
>DHFN01000138.1 GCA_002402275.1 Anaerolineales bacterium UBA4823 | reverse complement strand
ACCTGGTCAAAGGCAATCCGACCTAAAGCCACAACCAGCTTTAGGTTATCCAATGCATGAATTTCTCGAAATAAATAGGAACTGCAATTTTTGATTTCCTGAGAAGTCGGTTTATTTCCGGGAGGAGCACAACGGCAAACAGCACTGATGTAGATTTTATTCAATTGCAACCCATCTTGAACAGATAAAGAATCGGGTTGATTAGCGAAACCTGCTTTATATAGTGCCCGATATAAAAATCTTCCTGATGAATCTCCTGTGAACATTCTACCGGTACGATTAGCACCATGGGCTCCAGGGGCTAACCCAACAACTAAAATACATGCCTCAGGATCGCCAAAACCAGGGATTGGCTTCCCCCAATATTCCTCAGCCTGGAACATACGCCGTTTCTCAATAGCTATTCTTTCCCTCCATTCGACCAATCTTTCACATTTTTTGCAATGGATTATTTCTATATTTAAATCATCCCAAAATGGCTTGTTTTTCATAAGATCAACATTGCATCGCCAAATGAATAAAACCGATACTCCATTTTGACCGCCATCTGATAAAGTTCGAGAATCCATTCACGCCCAGCAAAAGCAGATACTAACATCAATAACGTCGAACGAGGTAAGTGAAAATTGGTAATCATTCCATCCACGACCCGAAATTGAAAACCTGGTAAGATATATAGCTCGGTTGATCCTTGATAGGGTTGAATTAGTCCATCAGTTCCCCTAGCAGCAGATTCTAATGTTCTGACGCTGGTAGTCCCAACGCTGATGATTCTTTTATGCGCCAGTTTAGTCTGATTGATTAGCTCGGCAGTTTCATTGGGCAAGTCACACCATTCGGTATGGATTTTGTGCTCTTGGGGGTTTTCTTCATTAACAGGGGCAAAGGTATCTAAACCAATATGGAGAGTGACCCGAGCAAATCGTATTCCTTTTTCTTCTAAAGAATTCATCAGGTTTCGGGTAAAATGCATCCCGGCAGTTGGCGCAGCTGCAGATCCATCCCGGCTTGCATAAACTGTTTGGTAGCGTTGGGGGTTTTCCAAATGAGTGTGTATATAGGGTGGTAATGGAGTAACCCCAATCGAAGATAAATAAGGTTCGATCGGTTTGCTGAATTGAATTACGCGTTGCGATCGGTTTTTTTCTTCGGTGATAATCCCAAATATACCTTCAGTGAAATTAATTTGGCTATTGACATGTATCCGTTTTCCACCAATCAGGCATTTCCAACTATGTTGATCAATTTTGCTTAATAATAATATTTCAACGTTACCACCGCTTTTTGCTTTCTTCCCATATAACCGGGCTGGTATTACCCGTGTATCATTGATGACTAATAAATCTCCCGGATCCAAATAATTACCGATATCATAGAAATGAACATGTTCCACCTGATGAGTTTGACGGGAAACTACCATCAATCGGGAAGAGTCCCGCGGCTCTATCGGAATTTGAGCAATCCGTTCTGATGGTAATTCATAATCAAAATCATTCGTGTTCAAAGCTTTTTACCGATTGAACAATTTTACAATTAGGTTTAGGATAACTGTCAAAATTATGGATATTAAGATTGAACTGGCAATTGGGATTAAACAGGTAAAATTATCCCCTCGAATATTAATATCCCCGGGAAGATGGCCGAGGGGGATATGAAGATTTTCCCCCCCAAATTTAGCAAAGAGAAATAATATTCCTCCAGTCAAGAAAATAACCATACCAATAATCATCAACGTCTTTGCAATATTTGACATATAACAAATCCCGTTATATTAAAACAAGGTTGATTGCCCTAGATTACCCCTCGAAAAATTAATTCCTAAATGTTCATAGGCAATTCGAGTTACAATTCTCCCCTGGGGGGTTCGTTCGATCATCCCCATCTGTAATAAATAAGGTTCTACTACATCCATGATCGTATCGGGTTCTTCGCTCAACGAAGCTGCAATCGTAGTGATTCCGACCGGCCCGCCATCATATTTGTCTATGATTGTCCGAAGTACTCGGCGGTCAATCTCATCTAAACCCAATATATCGACATCTAATAAATCTAATGCTTCTTGAGCAATTTCTCGATTAATTTGACCATTTGCTCGAACGGTTGCATAGTCTCGTACTCGTCTTAATAATCGTAAAGCAACCCTGGGCGTACCCCGTCCGCGTTTGGCAATCTCGTCTACTCCATCAGAATTAATCTCTACCTGTAACAAATCAGCTGCTCTGGACACAATTTTCTGCATTGCAGAAAGCTCGTAAAAATCTAAACGATAAACTGCTCCAAATCGAGCTCGCAAGGGAGCAGTGATTAAAGCCAGACGAGTAGTTGCTCCGATTACTGTAAATCTAGGTAGTTTCAACCTCAATGACCGAGCTGAAGGTCCTTTACCGACTATGAAGTCTAGGGCGAAATCTTCCATAGCTGGATATAATATTTCTTCAATCGCATGTCCCAAACGGTGAATCTCGTCAATGAAAAAGATATCTCCTTCATGGAGATTGGTTAATATCGCTGCCAAATCCCCAGGCCTTTCAATAGCTGGCCCTGAGGTCACTTTAATATTTCCATCCATTTCATTCGAAATTACGTGAGCTAAGGTGGTCTTGCCTAAACCAGGGGGCCCATAAAATAATACATGCTCGAGCGGTTCTTGACGACTCTGGGCTGCACCAATTAATATTTGCAAATTTTCGATAACCTTTTCCTGCCCAATCATTTCAGTCATTCTTTTTGGACGCATTGAAAAGTCGAAATGATCTTCGGGTTGAGATTGAGTACCAATCACTCGATTTTCGGTATCATTCATATCCACGATTATAACCTGTAATCCAGTATAATATCTTTGTTCTTGGTCGGGTCAGTTTAGTAGACTAAATCCTTTGTTGGGAGAAACCTCATGAGTGTATTCGCTTCAACCCATCCCTTAGTGGCTCATAAACTTACGATTTTGCGTGATCAATCCACAAATCCACGTCAATTTCGGGAACTGGTAAAAGAGATTGCCACCCTAATGACCTATGAGACTACCGCAGATTTACAGCTCCGCCCACGTCCTGTCCGAACCCCTTTAGTGATGACCAATGGTGCTGAATTACAGGAGAATGTTGGTTTAGTTCCCATCCTTCGAGCTGGTTTAGGAATGGTTGAAGGTGTATGGGAATTGTTACCGGCTGCTGAAGTATGGCATATCGGTTTATATCGCGACGAAAAATCCCTCAAACCGGTTGAATATTATAACAAGTTACCACTCGAACCAACCGTATCGGTGTGTATTATTTTAGATCCGATGTTAGCCACAGGAGGATCGGCTGTTGCAACGATTGATATATTGAAAAAGTGGGGGGTAAAAAAGATTAAATTCATGGGGATTATTGGTGCTCCAGAAGGGATAAAATTGATCCAAGAAAAACACCCTGATGTCCCCATTTACCTGGCAGCTATTGATGAGTGTTTGAATGAACATGGTTATATTCTCCCAGGGTTGGGTGATGCAGGAGATCGTCAATTTG
>DHFN01000016.1 GCA_002402275.1 Anaerolineales bacterium UBA4823 | reverse complement strand
TCTCCTGGAAAATCTATCGAATTGGATTGAGCAAATGTCGGTTGGGGGAGAAAGCTAACAATGATCAGAACCAATAAAAACAAATGGATTGTTCGTTGAAGCATGCTGGCCTCCGAGTATGTTGTGTTTAAAAATAGATTAACCGATAAATTTCAAGAAAGCAAGTGATTTTGGATCTTTTTGTGTACCTTAACTATTAATATTTCTTTGATATAATGATCTGTTATACAAAGACAAACTATCATGGACTATTTTTTAAAATTAAACCTATTGCTTCATTTTGTAAATGATTTTACAAAAAAGTTACAAATTAGGCTCTCAAATTTGCAAATCGTTGTGGTGTCGTAAATGAAAAGGACAATATTTTTTATTCTTGCGGATAGCTTGTTGACAGGCGCAGCATTTTTGTTAGGATTGATGTTGCGTTTCGAGTTCAACGCAATCGAGTATTTTTTACGGGCAATGTTACCAGTCATCCTGGCTGGGATGGTGATCCGCCCCCTAGTTTTCTATTTTGGCGGGATTTATAAACGGGTTTGGCGTTATGCAACAACACGCGATTTTTTTCAGCTTGGGTTGGCTGTAGTTGTTGGTTCAATCTTGATTGCTGTTGTAGCTTTCACCTTATACCCTCGTTTTGTTTATACGTTGCCTCGTTCTCTGTTGGGGATCGAGATGGCACTTAGTTTGATCTTCTTAGGAGGATTGCGTGTAGTTATTCATCAAATCGAGAAGTACCCTGGTGATATTGCCTGGCGTCGGGTGAAATTAGACCCAGCTCGCAAAGTATTGATTGTAGGAGCCGGGAGCGCAGGTGTGCAAATGTTGCGCGAACTGAACACTAATCCACAATTAGGGTTGAAAGCGGTCGGTTTCTTGGATGACGATGAACGAAAATTGGGGCAACGGATCCTCGGGGTACCGGTCTTTGGACCGATCATTCATTTACCTAGTATCGCCCATACCCAAGGAGCAGAGGCGGTAATCATTGCTATCCCAAGCGCTCCGCAACAAACGATTCAAAATGTCAAAAGCCTTTGCCATGAAGCTCAATTACCTTATTCAACTATGCCTCCGATTAGCAGTTTTTTGAAAGAAGAAGAAGCAGCACCTTCGATGTTAGCCAAAGTGCCCATGTCCATGCCAGAGATCACTGGCGAGGAGATCGAAGCAGTGGTTAGGGTGATGCAATCGCGTAATTTGTCGATCGGTTCGCAAACCATGGCGTTTGAAAAGTATGCTTCAGCAGTTGCTAATGCGGTATATGCAGTGGCAGTCATAAATGGGACCTCTGCACTGCATTTATGTATGGTAGCCGCAGAAGTGGGTGAAGGAGATGAGGTGATCACCTCCCCGTTTACTTTCGTCTCATCAGCGAATTGTGCGTTATATGAAAGAGCTAAGCCAGTTTTTGTGGATGTAGACCCGGTAAGCTTGAATTTAGATCCAAAGCAGCTGGAAAACGCCATCTCTGAACGAACAAAGGTGATTCTTCCAGTTCATATCTTTGGTCAACCAGCAGATATGGACCCCATTTTGGAAATCGCTGAACGTCACAATCTAATTGTTATAGAAGATGCGTGTGAGGCGATTGGTTCAGAATATAAAGGGCGACGAGTTGGGGCATTAGGAAAAGCTGGTGCTTTCGCATTTTATCCGAACAAACAGATGACCACGGGTGAAGGGGCAGTTTTAGTGACCAATGATGAGCATTGGGCAGACTTGTTCAGAAGTTTACGCAACCAAGGGCGGGATGTTTTCGATGGTTGGTTGAACCATACGCGATTGGGATATAACTACCGGATTTCAGAGATGAACGCCGCAGTTGGGGTAGTTCAAATTCGGAGATTGGAAACCTTATTGAAGATGCGGGATGAGGTGGCAGACGAATATAATCAAAGACTAGCTCAGATTAATGGAGTCGAACCTTTGACGGTTGTGCCTACGACAACCCGCATGAGCTGGTTTGTTTACCCTGTCCGTTTCAAAGAAGGTATTGATCGAAATGAAGTTCTCGAGCGGATGATAAAAAGAGGGATTCCTACCAGGCCTTATTTTACACCGGTCCATTTACAACCGTTCTATAAAGAACGATTTGGATATAAAGAAGGGGATTATCCTGTGGCAGAAGCAGCTGGTCGTTCAATATTAGCTCTGCCATTTTATGGGTCAATGAAACCAGAAGAAGTGCAAGTCGTTTGCGATAATTTGGGGGAAATTCTCGATCAGCTCTATCGCACAAATTAACCCCTATCAATACTCGTTTTTCACCTACACATGCCCTCAGAAAAGAGGGCATTTTTATTTCTCTAGATAATAAATAGATATTGGTTAACTTTAGATTGGTTAAGTTTTCTGTAACATTAACATGGATGTAGTAAAATGATTATAAAACCAGTCATTTCTTCATGAAAATTCTTGCAATTAGCGATACGGTAATTGATGGGTTATATTCTGGAACGGTAGTAAATCGTTTCCCAGATGTTGATCTATTGATTAGTTGTGGTGATTTACCGTATTATTACCCAGAATATATCGTGAGCATGCTCAATACACCTTTATATTTTGTAAGGGGGAATCATGATCTCGCCTCCCAAAGCTGGCAAGCCCAACAACCTGGTCCTCTTGGAGGGTTTGACTTACATAAAAAAATTACTCAATATCATGGATTAATCTTGGCGGGTGTGGAAGGCAGTATCCGTTATCGGGAAGGTCCTTTTATGTATACTCAGAATGAGATGTGGATGAATATTTTAGAAATGATCCCTAAGTTGATGTATAACCGTTTACGGTTAGGGCGCTTTGTGGATATTTTTGTTACTCATACACCCCCGTATAGTATTCATGATGAAATTGACCTCCCTCACCAAGGAATAAAAGCGTTTCTATGGTTTGACCGTGTGTTTTCTCCTCGTTATCATCTACACGGGCATATTCACCTTTATAATCACAATTCTCAACGTGAGACTATGTTATTTAATACGCGAATCATTAATTGTTATGGTTTTCAAGAAATTATTATTCCAACTTAGCTAGGGGGATATAAGTTTATCTGCAGATCAAAACCGGAAATTTCGCTTCCCTTAATATCTCATCCACAACTGAACCGGTCAGAAACTCTTTAACTGGATTGTATCCATATCCACCAATAATGATAAAATCGCAGGAAGTTTTTTCAGCAGTGACTAAGATTGATCTGGATACCGGAGGTTTTCCTTCAATATAATCTGCTTGGATTTTCCGATAAGTAAGCTGTTTCTTCACAATGGAGAGGTTTCGTTTCGCTTGATTTCGTTTATCTTCAACGGATAAGACTGATAGGCTAATCTTCCACTTTTGGACTAGATAGGATGCCATAAACAAAGCTTCTGCAGATTTTGGACCGCCCGCATAAGCCAATAGTGCTTTATTAAGAGGTGAGGTTTTTTGAGGTAATGCCAATATTGGACGTGGACATGTTTGAACAAGAGTATGGAATCCTGAGGTAAACCGGTCAAGGGGAAGTGGCCCAGGGGGAAACCGTAAATTCATTACTATTAAATCCAGGTAACGCGAGCGA
>DHFN01000131.1 GCA_002402275.1 Anaerolineales bacterium UBA4823 | reverse complement strand
CCAGGTAACGCGAGCGATCGCAAATTGCATCGGCAATACTCCCTTTGGTAATAACCAGATCATGGGGGACCAAAGAGCCGGTAAATATTCGATTGTAAGAGGTTTCCAGTTGTGTAGGATCTTCTCCATCTCCTTCTGGATTGATCACATGGATAGCATGGACTGTGGCTTTTTCTTTTTCAGCAATTTGTTTTGCTTGTTCAACCGCAACCCAGCCACCTTGCTCTCCATCTATGGGTACAAGGATGTCATGTATGATTGCATCCTGGGGAAAGATGGCGCTGGCTGTCTGACGCCAATCGCCCGCAGGTAGCCCTGTGGATAGTTTTCCTTTGAATAAGGTTCGTTCAATGTTTCTAAGAAGGTGTGATTGCCATTTGTGTAGGCTATTAGGTAATTCATTGAATAGCGAAGAGATAGCCCGATCAGTAGTTACTGACCAACCTAATTGTTTTTCCAATTCTGCTTGATTTTCAGAAATAAAGAGGAAAAGGTCAGTGACGGTACGGTCGGGGTAATTCTTGAGAATACCTAATTCTTCGATTTTATTTGCAATAGGTTTGTAGTAGTTTTGATACCAATCCATTGCTGCTTCAGAGTAAGGTATTTCATGATTTTGTTCAATCCCCATATAATAGCAATGGATAGATATATGCTCCTGTAGAACTTCATATTGTCCAGGGATTGAAACAGTAAGATCAATGTTAGGAATGTTGTTATCTAGATGGGTTTTTTCTAAAAAATTTAGATATTCTTCAGCAATAATTAATTTATCTGGATTAATATCTGATGATAAAGGAACCCGGCTATGGACTTCGGAGACATATGCGGAGATATATGCCATGCCAAGTTGACGGGCTACTGAAACGCGATGATTTCCATCTTTAACGAAATAGGCATCACCAATTTTGTAAACTTCAATCGGGGGTAACCCACGGCGACCAGTAAAAGCTACTCGAACACGCGCCCAACGATCTTTGATCGTATCTTTCTTCGGGAGGAAGTCGCGGGTAAAATCATTATATCTGCCCAGACTTCCGACAATTGAGTCAATTGGTATCTCTTTAAGACCTCGATCAATTGCCCCTTCAGCTTTGAGACGTCTGCGGACCTCATCATAATTTAGTAATTGATTTGATTCACCACGCAAACGGGCGAGAATTTCTTGCAACTGAGCACGGTTACGGGCTCGATAAAATTCGTTGATAGCAGAAGAAAATTGATGATATTGATCACTCATAGTCTATAATTTTACACTAGTCTGCCCTCGCTATTTATATTTGAAAGTATGAATATGTAATAGTATTGTATGAGGTTGTCTAAAAAAATATATACACCAGGCCGAGCGAAGCGAAACATCTATAATAAAAATACCTCTCGCTTCGCTTAGGGAGACAACTTTGTTTTGAGACAACTTCCTGTAAGCTCATTATTTTTATAATCAAATCTGATAGACAAATTTATTTAGCAGGAAATTTCCATAATTAATATTACGGCGTTTAACGGAGTACTCTGGAGTAGAATTAGAGAGAAATAGGTACGAATTTAGTTAATGAGATAAGCCACTATTGTTAACCGGTGGTTTTTCCGAGCAATAGATAAAAATGGAGCAAATTAAATGAACCGCGCACAAAAAGAATTAGCTGAAGGGATATTGTTCACGGATCAATATCAGTTGACGATGGCACAGTTATATTACCGTATGGGCTTTCAAGATAAACTAGTCCAATTTGATCATTTCTTTCGGGAGTATCCCGATTATGGAACCCATAAGGCAGGTTTTTGTATTAATGCCGGAATGGAGTGGTTAATTCATTGGATGCAACAGGTACATTTTGGGAAAAAGGAAATTGAGTATTTAAGTTCCCAAAAGAATTTAATGGGACAGCAGCTCTTCCAAAATGATTTTTTAGATTGGCTTTATAAAAATGGCAGTTTTGAAGACTTGAATATTTACGCCATCCCAGAAGGGAGAGTTGTCCATCCTAATGAGCCATTAACGGTTGTCCAGGGTCCTTTAGCGATGGCACAGATATTAGAGACCTCGTTATTAAATCATTTAAACTACCAAATACTCATTGCCACAAAAGCTGCCCGAATGCATGAGATAGGACGCGGTCAAGTTCTACTAGAATTTGGGTTACGAAGAGGGCATTCCTTTGGCGCAAATGCTGGAGCAAGGGCAGCTTTAATTGGCGGTGCAGATTCCACTTCTAATGTTGGCGTATCAGCGGTGTTGGGTACTTCCCCTAAAGGAACTCACGCCCATAGTATGGTTCAGTTTTTTATCGCTTTAGGGATGAGTGAGTTGGATGCTTTTCGGGCTTATGCTGAGGTTTATCCAGACGATTGTTTATTGTTAGTAGATACAATCAATACGCTAGAAAGTGGTGTTCCCAATGCAATTCGTGTGTTTGAGGAATTACGTCGAAAAGGACATCAACCAATGGGAATCCGGCTGGATTCTGGAGATCTAGCTTATTTGAGCATTCAGGCTGCAAACATGTTAGATAAAGCGGGTTTTGAGAATGTCTCGATAGTCCTATCGAATAATTTAGATGAATTGGTCATCTGGCAAATATTAACCCAAATCGAGGAAGAAGCTCCCCGCTATGGAGTAGATTCGGATAAGCTTATTAGAAGGCTGGTTTATGGAGTCGGCACTCGATTGATTACATCTTGGGGAGAACCCGCTTTAGGGGGTGTTTACAAATTAGTGGCTGTCTATGATGAGAATCAGTGGAAACCAGCCATCAAAATATCCGAATCTTTAGATAAGACACCTAACCCTGGTAACAAAAAGATTTGGCGGATTTATGATAAGAGAGGGAAAGCTACAGCTGATTTGATTTGTCTAAATGATGAGGATCCACAAACGAAATCGAAATTATGCCTTCGACATCCCACTGACCACACGAAGTATCGGATGCTTGAAGATAAAGATATTTCAAAAATTGAACCCTTGCTTGAATTGGTCTGGGAGAAAGGGAAAATCCCCCATCCATTACCTAACCTGGAAGAAATGCGCCATCGTCGGATAAAAGATATTGAGGTTTTAGATTCTGGCGTAAGGCGCTTGATGAACCCTCATATCTATCATGTTTCATTATCACAGAAATTATGGAATCTCAAACAAGAATTGATTGAAAAATCGCAACCTGGTATTGAGAATAATTCGAATAAATAAACTAGGACCTGGTTGTCACTCTTGAGCGTGTTCTGAATATTTTGCGTATACGCGATGTTTTAGTTTGTATAATTGCTCTTTGGATAAGAGATTTACAATATCCTCACTAAAAATTCGGTGGGCTTTCCCAAATTGAATCGCCAACCAAGCCAAAATCATCGCTCCAAATTGTTTATTTTTTCTTGCATAATTGAATATGAAGCTAGGATATGTGGGCCCGGGAGCTGTTATAATATATTTTATCCATCCTTGTGCGGAGATCTTACGGTTAAATGTTTTAAAATTATCCAAAGCCCCAATCTGATCGAGGATGATCATAGTCCGCAAGCATTTATTGCATTGTGAGCAATTGTTAATTCCATCACGCTTTAAAGCATCAGTGCAAACGCGTAAATAATTTTGAGGTAATTCCCAGAGAGAGATCTTTTCTAATTTTTCAAACCGATTCTTCTCGCTGCCATGATGAACAATATCTACGGTTTCAGTAGAGAGCCAATGATCAGTGATTGGTGAGGTGCCATTGTGTAGGAGATAGTTGTAACAATGGGTGGATGGAATATAAAAACGATTAATTTTTTCCGAAAAGCATAGAGCGGTAGCAATCAATTGCCCGCCATGTACATATTCCCATCTTAAACGATGTTCCCAAAAAAAATATCCATTAATACGGGCTTGGAATAACTGCAAACCAAGCTGGGTAAACATTTTTTGAAAAGTTGAATATGCCCGTCTATAGTCATCCGCTTCATAAAAACGAATATCCATCCCATGGATAAATAAACCAGCTTGCAGTTGGTAAGAAGGGATCGGTTGATTTTCTGGCAAATGACATTGGAGGGTATAAAAAGAATCCACTCCTCCCGAAAATGCAGTCATCACCAGACGGTTAGCTGGTGCAATCGGTTGAACAAGTTTATCAAAAGCAAGATGGGGTGGATCAAACCATTTGGGATTCCACAAATGGAAGATACTACCATATTGGTGTAAGCCATAGGCTAAACGTTCAGAAAGTTCGCCCCTTATTTCAAGGTTTTCACCCAGATATTGTGAGGTTTGAATCATTGCAACCGCGAAGGGATCACTCCTCGAGGTTAAATAGGGTTCATAGTCTTCTGGAAATGCAAACCAACAGGAATCAGGCAAGTTGATTTGGGTGTGAGCATATTCAATTTTTGCTAAGAGAATGATTTCACTATTTTTTCGGATTATTTCTGGTTGATGGATAATCATAGGATAATTATTTCTAGATAGAAATTAGACATTCAGCCATTTTTGTACTGTTCGTGGAATAGCAGAAAGAGCGCCGATCTGAGTAGTACAAGTTGGCAAAGAGTCAAGGAATAGCTTTCCATAGCGTTTACTTTGAATGCGTTTATCCAGGATGATTACCACTCCCCGATCATGTTTTGTGCGGATAAGCCGCCCGAATCCCTGACGAAATTTTAAAATTGCTTCAGGTAGAGAATATTGGTAAAATGGATCCTCGAATGTTTCAGATCGGGCCGAGATGATCGGATCTGTGGGGACATCAAAAGGTAATTTGGCAATGATCAGGACTGAAAGAGCCTCACCAGGAATATCTACTCCCTCCCAAAATGCCCGGGTACCAAGCAATACTGCTTTTTCCGCCAAACGAAAATTATCCAATAAGGAATGGGCAGAGGCTCCTTCGCCTTGCTCGTATATAACAATATCTTCGTTGCTGAGGGCAGGCGATATTGCTTGGGAAGTTCTACGTAGTTGATCATAAGATGTAAACAAGACTAAGGCACGCCCCTGGGAAGCAATACAAGTGTTGATTATACACTTTTCGACCTCACGTTGATAAGCATACCGGTCAGATGGTTCGGGAATATCGCTTGCTAAATAGAGCAATGTGGATGTTTCATAATCGAATGGGGATCCCACTGCTAATTCTTCCGTCGCATCAGCTTGTAAACGTTCCCGTATATATTGAAAATCCTTTGCTGTAGTCAATGTTGCTGATGTCAATACAACGGATGTCTTTTCATTCCAGATATATTTCTTTACCAAAGACCCCACATGCAATGGTGCTGCATGGAGGCAAATATAACCATGGTTGTTTTTAATTTCAATCCAATAGATCATGTCTGGGTTAGGCTGAAATACTAATGCATGGATATTTTCGAGAATTTCGTTAACTTCGTTGATTAAGTTTGTAGTATCTGTATAGAGGTCTTCGTCAATACCAAGAATACATTCAATATATTCCGCAATAGCTTGTTGGATTTTTTTCAATGTTTCAAGGATGTTTAGAAATACTTTTTCTAATTCATCCCAACTAGTTTCAATGTTGTACCAATTAGGCTGAGAACGATGAGCATTGAGAATCCGTTCTTGAAGGGAATACAACCCAATCTCTTCGCCTTCGCGAAGATCGTAAAAGAATTTGTCTATCGAAGCGAAAAAATCACGGATCAGTGTATCTATTCGGAATGCTAAATCGGTTGCTTCTTGAACTAAGAAATTGATGGACCCCTGATCAGATGGAGAAAAACATTGCGTCATCATATCCATAACCCGACCGAGCAAACCAAAATTTGGACTACCTAATTCCTGAATTACTCGTTCTACATCATAAGGGGTTAGTTCAAAACTTAATGCATTCGTAATAGCTTCTTCTAAATGGTGACCCTCATCAATAATTAAATAATCATACTCAGGAAGAACCCGATTACCGGTTGCTACATCAGCAAGCAGTAAGGCATGGTTAACGATGAGCAGGTGTGCGCTTTGAGCAGCTTGTCGAACTCGATAAAAAGGGCAACGCCCTCCCATCCTTTTTAGACAATTTTCTGCTGTACATCCACTATCTTCAGCTGAAAGGGTATTCCATATATCTCGGTCAGATGGATTATTGAGGTTAAGTTCTGCCCGATCACCCGTTTCGGTAAATTGAAGCCAGATCAATAGTTTTGCGAGTAGTCGGGCTTCATCGGCATTTTGTGGACCACGCCGATAAAAATTTTCAAACTTTCGCAAGCAGAGATAGTTTGAACGGCCTTTCACAACTGTCGCCCGCAGGTTTAAATCTGCAGCATTGATCAAATCGGGGATATCTTTGTTGATTAATTGTTCTTGGAGGTTGATGGTATTGGTTGAAATAACTACCCGTAAATTGTTTTTCAAAGACCAATAAGCAGCCGGGATTAAATAAGCCATGCTTTTTCCTGTACCAGTTCCAGCTTCGATCAGAAAATGACGTCCATTTGAAAAAGCATCGGCAACTGCTTCTAACATAGCAATTTGCTGCGGGCGATACTCATAATTTGGGAAATAGTGAGAGAATACTCCCCCATAATTAAGTAAAGCAGATAACTCCTCTGATTCTAATTTTTGGGGAATATCTTTTCCTTGTAGATATTCGGTGGTTTCAACTGCTTTCGTAAAGATTTGTCCATTGAATACACTAAGCATTGCACCTGGTTCAATCAGTTCTTGAGTCCTTTCTCGCATGGCATTTTGAAAAGCTGCATTTCCACCCCAATCTACACCTTCGGTCAAATGGACAATTTCTGCTAATAACTGAATGGGAAGTTTTAGAATTTCTTTGTACAATTCTAGATAAAGAGCCCGAGTAACTCGAGCGTCATCTAATGCACGATGAGTAGCAGGTAAAATTAATCCGTAATGTTGTGCCAGAGCTGACAAACCGTAGCGACTTAAAGTTGGATTAAGGACTGAAGCGATCTCATACGTATCTAAATTCTGATTATAAATTCCAATCCGATATTTCTTTAAAAAAGACAAATCAAATTTTACGCTGTGTCCAAGAATTGGAGTATTTCCAATAAAATTTTGTAAATCTTGTAAAACATTTTGGATTGGTGGCGCTTTAATCAGCATTTGATCAGTTATCCCGGTAAGCTGAGTAATAAAAGGAGGAAGGGGTTTACCAGGATTGATTAAAGAATGCCATTCATTTTCAACCCGGTTAGAATTGAAACGAACTGCACCTATCTCAATAATACGGTCTTTTTCTGGATCTAAGCCAGTTGTCTCTATATCAAGGGCAACCAAGGATGACATGAATTGATTATATCTAACTAATGAGCAAATTTAGAAAATAAATGTGAAATTAGAGAAAGTTTTTCAATAACCCTGATCCCCCATAAGCAAAAATTAACATTTTGATGATCTGCCCGACCCAGCACCAGAATATAAATTTTTTGGTTGAGATTTTGAGAGCTCCAGCAGCAATGCCAGCTACATCAAAAAATGGATTTGGAATCGCAGCCAAAACCACAATAGTGAATATGCCATACCTTTCCATCCAGCGCCTGATTTTTTGGTAAGTGGGGTTGTTTTCCGCAGTAACTCCTCCGGTAAATCCTGCTAAGTATCCGATCATTTCCCCAATAGTAGCCCCTAAACTTGCGATGATGGCAACGATCAGAGGACGGCCAAGGACACCACCCATCGTGAAAATGATTGCTAAACCTGGAGCTGGTAAAATGACCGTTGCATAGGCTAAGAAAGACAACAAAAAAATCCCGGGGTACCCTAGAAAGATTAATTTTTGAGCATCGTTCCGGATACTATATATGTAAATACTTAACCCAATCACGAATACCAGAGCGAGTATACGCCAGATAAGACTGTATTTTGGAGATGTAAAAAAATTACGCAGGGTTTGGATCACTGTTGAACTCACGCAACATAGATTGCACTCGGGCGATGACCATATCCACTGCGACTAAATTCAACCCCCCTTCGGGAATGATTACATCAGCATAGCGTTTAGAAGGTTCGACAAATTCCAAATGCATTGGACGAACAGTTGACAAATATTGATGAATGACCGAATCAGTGGATCTCCCTCTTTCTGATATATCTCTTTGCAATCGGCGAATAAAACGAATATCTGCGTCAGTATCAACAAAGATCTTGATATCGAATAACGGACGTAATTCAGCTTCAGCGAAGATCAATATCCCTTCAACAATGATAATAGGTTTTGGTTGAATAAGTCTCGTTTCATGAGTGC
>DHFN01000200.1 GCA_002402275.1 Anaerolineales bacterium UBA4823 | reverse complement strand
ACATCTTGGTGATAAGGAAAAGACCCCTCGCTTCGCTCGGGGTGACAACCTTCTTTTAGGACAGTCTCTAGTATTCCCTGTATTAAAAATTCCCATAATGAGAATTATAATTGGGTATTAGGATCCTCTTTATAAAAATAGATTTTCCGCTCTTTCTCTGAGTACAGTTGTTTCAGGTCCATGTCCGGGTAACAGGCGGGTTGAATCCGGTAGTGTCATAATATTCTCTTGGATACTGCTAAGCAGTTGTTGGTGATCTCCCCCTAGGAGATCTGTCCTTCCGATGCTTCCCTGAAAAATGACATCACCACAAAAGCAAACCCCTTCTTGCGAGTTATAAAAAACGACATGTCCAGGGGTATGTCCCGGAGTATGACGAACTTCAATAAAGTTATTCCCCAATTTCAATACCTGTCTAGAATAAAAAAGTAAATCTGGTTCCAAACCGATTTCTAACTCTAATCCAAATAGCCCTGCCCCACCCTGCATTTTCCATAAGGGTATATCGTCCGGATGTAAACCAATTGGTATAGAATACTCAAGCGCTTTAATCAAGGTTGCTACTCCACCAATATGATCAAAATGGGCATGAGTGATCCAAATCGCCTGAATTTTCCATTGACGCTCTAAAGCGGTTTTAACTATTGCTGCGCCATCGTCAGCCGGATCGATAACAATTGCCTCCTTATTCGCATCGTCTGCTAATAGATAGGTGTTCGTTTGCACCATTCCAAGTACAAAAGGAATAATTTCTAACATATATTCTCCTCATCCTCTTGAAAATTTATTGGATTTTTACCCGCTCTGATTCTGCGAGTTACCCAGTTTTCCAACCCAAAGATACAAATCACAAACAATCCTACTCCACTTAACCAACGCGCATTTTGAATACTTAAACCAAATAGATTCTTGACACGTATGGTAAAGGGGTGAGCATTCAAAATGAAATGGCTCCTCTTATTGTTTTGATTATCGAGAAGGTACCCTTCTATCCATAATAAACCATCATACTCACCAGTCTCTCTTGGTGAAATATCCCAGTGGTAGTTTAGAGAATTGTCAATCCGGAAAACCTGCTGCAATTCTGTGGCAGGGTTAACATTCAGGTTGTTTATATCTAAGTTAGCGATGATCAATACTCTCGGCACATTATCATTTAACTTTTGGGCACTATCCATCTCCATATTTATGCTCTTTGAAATCAGGGACTGATCTAATCCAATTAGCATCTGGATTTGACTTCGCTCACCCAGCCAAATTTGTCTTGGAATAGTTAATTCAAGGGATTGAGGTAAGGCAATAGTTGGGGCGTAATTTTCCGGAATGAGAGTTTTTTCTCTGCTAAGAGAAGATTGGTTTTCAAGAAGAATGCTATCCTGTGATTTTAATAATTCATCCCAACGGAAATTAAATTGGTAAACAGAATCAGGGCTTGGAATAAATGTCCAAACGAGGAAACCAACAAAAATAATAATCAGACTGTTTCCAATCCAAAATAATCCATTTCTCTTCTGCACTCCCAAATTATACTTCACCAATAATTTATCTCTTTCCCATCAACCTGAAATATGTTAAACTCAAACCATATTACTAAAAAGGAGGTCTTTCGACATGGGTCTTGACCATTTGCTCTGGTCTGTTTTAATTGGCTTAGCTGCTGGCTGGTTAGCCAGTCGGATTATGCAGCGAAAAAATCTTGGCTTATTGGGGAACATTGTGCTTGGCGTCATTGGGGCAGTAATTGGTGGTTTTGTTTTTAATCTCCTCAATATATCAGCCAACAGCTTATTAGGTTCTCTCGTGAGCGCAACTGTAGGAGCGGTGATATTAATATACTTAATTGGTTTAATCAAAAAAATCTAAGGACAAGATGCAACATTCAGAGGGAATTACTCACCCTAAAATTAATCTCTTGATCAGTCCTGGCTGGCAAGACTATACTTTATTGGATACAGGAAATGGACAACGGTTAGAACGGATAGGAAATTATCGTTTTATCCGTCCTGCGGTTCAAGCCATGTGGAAACCTGCTCTCGATGAAAAAGAATGGCTTTCAGTGAACGGTGTGTTTCATCCTAATCAATCAGAGAACGGAGGTCTATGGCAATTTGAGAAACCTGTTCCCCCATCTTGGGAGCTATCTTACCGCTTCTTGCGATTTAATGCCTTTCTGGCTAGTTCCCGTCATATTGGCTTTTTCCCTGAACAGGCTCCCCATTGGGATTGGATCTACCAGAAGGTCCAAGAATCAAATAAACCTGTAAAAGTATTGAACTTATTTGGTTACACCGGCATTGCCAGCCTGGCTGCTGCCTCAGCTGGTGCTACCGTGATCCATGTAGATGCTTCGAAAAAAACCCTACAGTTCGCAAAAGTGAATCAGCAAATAAGTCAATTGGATCAGGAAAATATCCGCTGGATCCTCGATGATGCGCTAAAATTCCTCCGTCGTGAACAACGCCGTGGAATGAAATATGATGCCATTATCCTTGATCCCCCAAAATTTGGGCGGGGACCCAAAGGGGAAATTTGGGAATTTTTCGACTTGCTCCCTCAGCTGCTCGAAGCTTGTCACCAGGTATTGAACCCGCAACCGTTATTCTTTCTCATGACTGCTTATGCAATTCGGGCTTCTGCGATCACCATTTTTAATACCGTCAATGATCTTATACCCTTTCCACAGGGTGAACTGACTTGCGGAGAGTTAGCGCTCGAGGAGAAATCTGCCAAACGGTTGCTGCCGATGGCAATCTACGTCCGCTGGCAAAACCATGCTGACTAGTCCTCATGATCCTCTTTGCACTATGATTATACAAACCTTTCTTCTAGCCAAACGTCACCGTCATTATGATAGCCAATCTGTTCCCAGAACCCCAAGCGGTCTTTCACTACGAATTCCAGACCACGCAGCCATTTTGCGCCTTTCCAAAAATAAGGAACTTTCAGATCTTCTCTTCCCACAATATTTCCAATCACTCCCCGAAGGGGATAACCATGATCAGGAGTTAGAGGTTTCCCGTCATAATGGGTTGCTAATAAAAAATTATCCTGCAAGTTCACTTCTAAAGGTAAATTAGTGGTAAATCCGTATTCAGCGTGTTGAATGACATAATGGGCGGTCGGTTTAAGTTTGATATACCCATTTTCTATAAGAGTTCGTAGGGATACGCCTTCCCAACGGGTGTCGAATTTACTCCACCGAGTCACGCAATGAACGTCCATTGTCACTTCCGTTCTGGGTAGTTGGCAAAATTCACCCCAGCTCCAGACGATGGGTTGTTCAACTTCACCCCAAATTCTAAAATCCCAGGTAGCAGGATTAAAAGAGGGTACCGGTCCATACTGTAAAACTGGAAACTTCTGAGTAAGTGACTGTCCAGGAGGCAATCTACCCTCCCTCATAACCCGTTCCTCCTCCGCTCGCCTATTATTAATGCTTTCGAACATATCTACCTCCAATGCTTTAATTATAACAGATGATTACGGTCTTATTAGGAAAGATTTATCTTTTCCCCAGGTTTTAAGATTGCAACTTTTGTTGGTGTCTCTTTTTCTACCTGCTTTTTCCAAGCATTGACATCCTGGCTAATTAAATCCCAGGTGTTGTAATGGATTGGAAGAACAATTTGGGGATGGATTAATTTAACTGCTTTCAAAGCATCCAACGGTCCCATCGTAAAATTATCGCCGATTGGCAAAGCAGCCAGGTCAATCCCCTCCTCTCCAATTAAACTCATATCCCCAAACAGACCGGTATCGCCTGCCAAGTAGATTTTCTTACCATCCGCAGTAAAGAGCAAGAATCCAGCTGGATTTCCCCCATAACCACCATCCGGTAAAGCTGACCCATGCAGAGCTTGAGTCAATTTCAAATACCCAAAAGGATGGTGATAACCGCCTCCAATATGTTGAGGATGAGTACGAACTCCCTGATTGGATAACCAATTTGCTAACTCAAAATTGCAAATGACCAATGCATCCAACCGCTTGGCTATCTCTACGGTATCCCCCACATGATCGCTATGACCATGACTGACCAAAATAAAATCAGCGTGTGCCTGCTCTGGTTTGATTGGAGCAACAGGATTATCCTTGAGGAATGGATCTACTAATATAGAGTAGCCACCACTTTCAATCTCTATACATGAATGTCCATACCAAGTCACTGTGGTCATAATTACCTCCTATAGAATTGGCTAACTTCTTAGAATTAAACGATAAGACAACTTATTTGTTCATAAAATTATAACCTTTTTCCCAAACTTCCTAAAATGGAGCTTTATTTTAAATAAGATACTTTGCAATTTTTTCGCTCCTTTAAGAAAACCCTGCATTGACCAAACGCCCATTGTCTTCCATTGAGCAAGTCAGTATAATTAGGCTTATTAACCTTACCACACATGAGGAATGAAAATGGACTTGGACTTAAACAGCCTTTTCGATATTGGCATGGTTCACATAGATACCTATCTCGTTGAAGATTCCCACACCGCTTCTCATCTTGGAAGCGGCGACGCCCGTGTCCTTGCCACACCCTGGCTGATTGCTTTCATGGAGCGCACCAGTCATCAGATGCTAGCAGCAAAACTTCCATCCGGATATTCAAGCGTCGGCACCCTAGTGAATGTTCGCCACTTGGCACCCTGCGCGGTTGGAAGTACGATTGAAGTCAAAGGGGAGATTATCAGTATTACCGGTTTAAAAGTGTCTTTCAAAGTAACCGCAAACAAAGGGAATATTTTACTCGGAGATGGAACTCACGAGAGATTTGTTATCAATGAGGAACGTTTTCTCAAACGACTAAATTCCTAGAGTTCCAAAAACATTACTTGCCCCGCATGATTCGGCTGCCGAACACCGCTAACCCGATTCCTGCCAAAATAATCACCGCTCCAATGATGCCGAGTAATGGGGATTTTCCACTCCCAGTTGAAGTTGGGGCTTCGGCTAGCTTTTGTGAATCTTGTTGAGCACCATAATTTAGATAGGTTTCATCCCCAGCTGTTAATTGAATGCTCACACTGTTGACAGTAGTGGGGTTATATCCTTCTGGAATAGCGACAGAGATGGTATATTCCCCTTCTGGCAGATCATTAAAGCATAATGGGGTCTCCCCAGACTTCGTTTCTGCGGTTTGGGAGATTTTTCCTGATCTTTCAGACATACTTACGGCTCCTCCTGCAAGTGCTGCTTCAGCTTCTTCTCTCCTTCCATTTCCGTTGACATCATCATATAAGACAACACAAATGACACCTAAACCAGCCTTTGGGGTTGGAGTTGGTGTAATTGGAGTGGGAGTTGGGCTTGGTCCAACGGTAGGTGTTACAATAGATGGTCCTCCCAAACCTAAAAGGATTTTTTGTCCAGCAATGATATTATCCCCCGTGATGTTATTCAAACCGCGCAGCTCATCAATGGAAACCCCAGAAATCAAGGAAATTCGAATGAGAGTATCGCCTGGTTGGACAATATAGATTATCCTTCCGTCCGGACCAGGGGTTGGAGTGGGAAAAGGAGTCAATTGAAGGATTGGGGCTGCTAGGACAGGTTCGCTTATACCAACTAAAATCAGCAATAGCGTAATGAAAAAGATTAGCCAACGTTTGCTATTCATAAACTCATTATATCATTCTTGGTAAGTCAAAGGGATTTTCGGCGAACAAGCAGAGCCAAAGCACTTGCTGCAATTAGATTTAAAATGATCGAACCAATCAGATTGGCTGATAGCCCAAACCGATATAAACGACCAGCCAGCAATGCCCCTACTGATCTACCAAGTGAATGACCAGCAGAAGTTGCGGAAAGCATAGTGGCTCGAGTGTTTGGGAGCAGTTCGGACATAAGTGGAATACTGCTCACCAAAGTAAATTCAAAAGTCACATAGAAAAAGAACAAGCCCAGAATAGCTCCAGGAACCGAACGTGCCAGGAAAGGTAATCCTATACTTGCCAAACTATTCAACCCAATCCCCAAAAATATTGCCCGGGGTTTCCCCAAACGATCCACAAATGTAGCGACCATGAACTCCCCAATTAGCTCAGAAATTCCAATCACTGCAGTGGTTGCCCCCAACGCAGCTACTTTCATATTGAAGGTATCTTCCAACCAAATTCCAAAAACTAAATTGATAATCTCATTCGCTGCACTGACGTTTAATCCGACCAATAATCCGTTCAAAGCGAGGGTTGAGGTGAACACTTGTAGAATACTGTGTTTCTCTCCCTCTTGGCGGATTTTCTTCTTCCCATCTGCCGGAAGGGTTTTTCCTATTCCAATAAATGTCATTGAACACAGCAAAATAAAAAGAGGGAAAGGTGCCATCCAACCGCTTTTACCAATAATCAATCCAATTAGCGGCACTCCGATCAAAAATGACAAGGACCAACCTAGCTCTAATAACGCCATGATCCTTCCACGCTCTTGATATCTCACCCGATCCCCTACATACGCTTGAATAGATGGATCAAAAATAAGTTTTCCAACCATCGTTAGAATCATTGCCAGGAAAAACATGCTATAAGTGGGTGAAATCACTACGAGTGCTGATCCGCCAATAAACAGGACACACCCAAGCAGCATAGCTGTTTTACGGCCATAAGAATCTCCTACGCTGGCAAAAATTGGCACAATAGCCCCCAGACCTGATCGGACAGTCATAAGGATGGACATTTGATCGAGCGTCACTCCTAAGCTAGTTTGGAAAACCCCTAGAAAAGGGTACACCATGCGATACATGGTATTGAACATGGTTCGAGCAAATGTAAAAAAAACCAAATCGGTTTTTGAAATAGGTAATTGAAAGGCGGTGTTAGATTTCAATGGTCATCATTTCATCCTAGAAGCTCTTATAACCCACGTGGATTTTGATGAATTATAACCTGTCTCAACCCCTCTATCTTTCCTAGATTCTAANNTCAGAGTTGGTCTATTAATTGCACGCATTAATAAATATGAAAACAAAAAATATCCCTTCGAAACCTAAAAAGGCTTCCCCCAAAAAAGATTTCCCGGCAAAGAAAAATCATCCTAAAGGTAATTCCTCACACTGGATAAACCGTATTATTCAAAACAAGAAACCTTCCTCATCCAGCAGATCTAATAAAAAAGAAAAAGCTCCTCAAAAAATCAATAAAAGTCAATCCTCCCATTTGTCCTTTAATCGCAAGCTGGATATCTTGGGAATATTTTTAACCCTAGGCGGTTTTTTATTGATTTTGAGCATGGTATCCCTCACGCAAGGCTGGTTGACCAATCAATTTACTGTTTTTCTATCACAATATTTGGGTTGGGGGAAAATTCTACTCCCCATCGCTATTATTTTCCTTGGGGTATGGCTAATCATCCGTAACTTTGAGAACATTCCAACTCTTTCCGTAGAACGTTCGGTTGGCATAATTCTCCTCTTTCTAAACCTACTGGCTGATTTTCATTATTTTGCACTGATCCTATTCACCAATCCTCCCGAACAGTGGATTTTACAAGGCGCTGGTGGAGGAAAAATAGGGGCATTTTTGTTCTCGATTCTTAACAATAGTTTCGGATTAATCGGGAGCGTGATTGCATTACTTGCCTGGCTGGTGATCAGTTTCATGATGACCTTTGACATGCAAATTGCCACAATGGTCCAATTGATTAAACAGCTGACTCAAACAATTCAAAACTTCTTCAAAAAGCTTACCAATCAGGGTCAACCGCAACTTGCAAACCCCATCCCTTCTACGACACCCCTCAGTCAACCATTCAATACTCTGCCAGGTTTACAGTCAAAACCTCGCTCTTCTCATCAACCTCGTTCATCCACCACTAATCCGCCACCCTCTATCTCCCCTGCAACGCCAGGAAGTTCCCAAGTCTGGCAATTACCCGATCCTCAAACCATCCTTGAAGTAGGCGACCAGGTTCTGATAAATAGTGACACAGATCAGCATCGTGCCCGTATTATTGAGGAAACCTTACAATCTTTTGGGGCGCCTGCTCATATTGTCGAGATCCATCGTGGGCCAGTCATTACCCAATTCGGGGTTGAGCCTGATTATACTGAAACCCGCTCAGGTCGGACACGCGTCAGAGTTGGAAAAATCGCTTCATTGGCAGATGATTTAGCATTAGCTTTATCAGCCCGGACAGTGCGTATTCAAGCGCCAGTTCCAGGAAAAGGTTATGTCGGTATCGAAGTGCCAAACG
>DHFN01000083.1 GCA_002402275.1 Anaerolineales bacterium UBA4823 | reverse complement strand
ATGAATGGTTATGATTTCTTACGCGCTTTCAATCGGGAATCAGCTACCCCGGTAATTATCCTTACTGCTAAATTAGATGAAAGTGATAAGGTGTTAGGATTAGAACTGGGGGCGGATGATTACGTTGTAAAGCCATTTAGCCTGCGAGAATTAGTAGCACGGGTGCGAGCGGTGTTGCGGCGGGTAGAAAAGCAGGAGGCTAAGGAAACCGAGATTTTTCGTTATGGGAATATCACAATTGACACCAAAGGTCGGATGGTGATGGTAGGGGATCGGATGGTAGATCTAACCCCTTCAGAGTTCGAATTATTGGCGACGATGATGGCAGCTCCAGGTCGTGTCTTTAGTCGCTTGGAATTATTGGAAAGACTGCAAGGGACTGCCTACGAAGGATACGAACGAACAATTGATGTCCATATCCGTAATTTGCGCACTAAAATAGAGATCAACCCAGCCAATCCCCAATATATCGAAACTGTCTATGGGGTTGGATATCGTTTCACGATTATGGAGCCGGTCTCTTAAAGGGATTTTTGATGCGCTCAATTACCACGAGGTTAATTCTGGCTTTTTTATTAGTGGGTTTAAGTGGATCATTATTGGTTACCCTTGTGGTTTGGCAAAGCACCCGCAATCAATTTGATCAATTTATCGCCAGGCGGCAGGAGGAGACTATCATAAATGGTCTCATTAGGTATTATTTACGGAATGGTGGTTGGACTGGAATCGATCGAGCGCTAATAGAACGTGAGATTAGCTTGGGCCAAAACCAACCCAATGAGCCAGATTTTCAACATGAGTGGTCACGTTTTATTCTAGCAGATGAAAATCAAGTTGTGGTTTACAGTAATCAGCCTGATCAAGTCAGTCAGCAACTATACAAACGCGAGCTCAACCAAGCTACAGCATTAAACCTCAATGGCAAAACTATTGGTTGGGTACTAGCGGTTCCAGTCAATCAACCCCGCCTACCCAATTCTCCGGAAGCGCGTTTCTTACAAAGTGTGAGGGGAGCAACTCTCATAAGTGCCGCAATTGCGGTTATGTTAGCTCTATTACTGGGGAGCGTTTTAGCGTTTACCACCACTCGTTCTTTAAGGGAATTAACCGAAGCAACCCAAGCAATTGCGCGGGGTCAATATGGACGCCAAGTGACTGTCCATTCTCAGGACGAGTTAGGGAAATTAGCCGAATCTTTCAACCAAATGAGCAAAGAATTAGAACGAGCCACTCAAACTCGGCGTCAGATGACGGCTGATATTGCCCATGACCTACGTTCTCCTCTCAGTGTTATTCAAGGATATACCGAAGCGCTTAGCGACGGTAAGCTCGAAGGTACTACTGAGATTTACACCATATTGCATCAGGAAACCCAACATCTCAGCCATTTAGTGGATGATCTGCGTCTGTTATCCCTGGCAGATGCGGGAGAGCTACCCCTTCATCCTCTATCTATCCAATCGGCGCTGCTGCTTCAACGGGCTTATGCGAGGCACGTCTATTCTGCTCAACAAAAGGGAATTGAACTAGTTATGGAGGTCAGTGAGTCCCTACCAGATATCCAGGTAGATGTTGAGCGCATGGTGCAGGTGTTGGATAATTTGATTGTCAATAGTTTGCGCTATACCCAAGCGGGAGGGAAAATTATTTTGAAAGCCTGGCAAGAGGGACAGGATGTCTATTTACAGGTAAAAGATACTGGGCAAGGTATTGCTGAACAAGATATCCCGCATGTATTCGATCGTTTTTATCGCGCCGATCAATCACGGCAAGATAATGGTGAATCGGGATTGGGATTAGCTATTGCGAAGTCCCTTGTCGAGGCACAAGGTGGCATGATTGAAGTGGAAAGCAAACCAGGGGAGGGAGCTATATTTACTATTCGGTTTGGGTTGAAAACCTGACGGATAATCTCTTTAGGTAAGTAACTCAATAGATAGAGATAATAATACGGTGTGGATCAATGCTTACTTATAAAGAGTTGGTGGGATAAAATTTGATTTTTGTGATTACAATTCGGAGATTAAGTTTAAGGTGAAACAGAACCGTACACGATTGAGAGCATGAATAAAGGAATTTTAAGAAAGGTTATTCGATGATCAAAAAATGGGTTGCAATCGTTTTAATGATATTAGTTGGAGTCCTTGCTGGGTTTAGCGGTGCAGTGGCAGGAGGGTGGACGGTATATCAATTCCTTAATAGCCCCCAAGAAGCCGTTCAACCCACGTTGGGTTTACCTACCCAATCGGCTAGTACAGAATCAATTGTTCCTATGCAGACTAATTTTACTGAGGTTCAGAGCAGTATCACCAAAGCGGTTCAAAATGTGGCACCCGCTGTGGTTACCGTGGTTGGAAATATTCCTGGTCAGATTACTTTTTTTGGGCCCACCGGGGATCAAACGGTTAGCGGCAGTGGTGTGTATATTTCTGAGCAGGGCTATATCTTGACTAATAATCATGTCGTAGAGAACACCACTAAGGTACAGGTCATTCTTTCCGACGGCAGTCAGCAGGATGCTAAAATTGTAGGAACAGATATCTATGCTGATATAGCAGTTCTGAAAACCGAAGGGAAAGTTCCGGCTGTGGCTGGGATGGGTAATTCAGATATCCTCACACCTGGAGAGATCGTCATTGCAATCGGTTCACCTTTAGGGGATTTTCGCAATACGGTGACAATGGGAGTGGTGAGTGCAACCGGACGTTCGATCGATACCGGAGAGGGTTATCAAATCGAAAATTTGATTCAAACCGATGCAGCCATCAACCAAGGCAATTCGGGGGGCCCCCTGGTAAATTTGTTGGGGCAAGTGGTAGGAATAAATACCCTGGTTGTGAGAGGTACACCAACAGGCGCGGTTGCTGAAGGTTTAGGTTTTGCTATCCCTATTAACACTGCCCGTAGTGTGGCAGAGCAAATTGTCCAAAAAGGATATGTTGCGCGTCCTTATTTAGGGATCCGCTGGCAATTGATATCACCGGATGTCGCTAGCGTGTATGATTTACCGGTGCAATGGGGCGTCTATGTGACGGCTGTTGTTCCTGGCAGTCCCGCAGATCAGGCGGGAATTCAACATGGGGATATCATCACGAAAATCGGGGATATTCAGATTGATGAAACCCATTCTTATCTCAATGCCCTTTTTCAGTATAAACCAGGGGATAAGGTAAATATCGCGATTGCTCGTGGCTCAAAGGTTATCCAGCTACAGGTGATCTTGGGGGAATCGGAAACGTAATACAACGAGATTGTCCCATAAGTCATGATTGTCATGTCGAGATTCGGCTATACCGCCGGAAGGCGGTATTCGAAGATGAAATAACATTATATAAT
>DHFN01000256.1 GCA_002402275.1 Anaerolineales bacterium UBA4823 | reverse complement strand
GAAAGTCTCCCAACCCTCACGCCAGAAAGCCCTTTCGCCGAAAGCGGCGGGAAAATGGAAAGGTAAGGCAAACAGGCGCGCAAGTTTTTGACGATTTCCGCCGACTGCAGGGAAGTTGAGCCACTGCCGGGTCAGCCGCCGGAATGCCAGGTCGCGCTGGGCAGGCGTGCCGTGCTTGCGCATCCAGCTATAAGTTGCCAGGCGAAGGCGCATACGGTCGCGCTGGATGCTCTCCGCTGAGCGCGGGGCAGAAACCCGGTTTTGGGAATGCACCCTGCGCATAGAGGTGGGTTCCACCACGCTGCCGGGGTAAAGGTTGCTAACCGCGGCAAGGCGTAGAACCCAATCTGTATCCTCGTGCAATGTGTCGGCAATGCTTTCATCCATCAGACCCGAGCGGCTTAGTACGTCCCGGCGAATGACCAGGCCGTTCAGGTGGATGTGCCCGTGCCCGCCCCTGGTCAGCGCGGCGTAAAGCTCTTCCGGGGGGATGCCCGCTTCCATGGTGGTCATGCGGATGCCGGCCATATCCGATTCCAGCCAGCGCGATTTCCCCTCTTCGTCCTCGAAGTGCATCCCGACCGCCTCGTAAACCCCGTCGCACTCGGGATGTTCCTTAAAAACCTGCTGGACCACGGTGAAGCGGCTGGGGAGATAGAAGTCGTCGGCGTCCAGAAAGGCGATATACGGGAAGGTGCTGTTGGTAATGCCCAGATTTCGCGAAGGTCCAGCCCCGCGATTGACGCCGCCCGGGTGCCGGAACAAGCGCACCTGCGGGAATTCATGCGCAAGCTGCTGGCAAACCGCAAGACTGTCATCCGGGGACTTATCCTCCACTAGCACGACTTCGGCGGTTTCTGTCTGGGCAAGCGCGGACTCGACCGCCTGGCGAATAAAGGGTCCGGCATTGTACACCGGAATGACCACGCTGACTCTAAATTCCATAGGTAAAAAATAATCCTAAAAATTCTCTTAAAGTTTATAAGGCTTTATTAAGCAGTTATAAATTTGGTATTGGATATAATGCTTCAGAAATGTAATCCAAAGTCTTCCGCTAACGAGCGTGCAGGGATGCCGATGCACTGCTTTTGCGGCGGACCTCAGCTTTTTACGAAAATCCTCCATGATTGCGGCAGATTCATCTTTGCTTAAATTCCAGCTTTTTGTTGCATCTAACAACTTAATGTAAAGACTGATAATAAAACGAGCATTCGGGGTATTTTTAATTTTTTTTGGCCATTTGAATTCTTCAATGAGTTCTTCCGGTATATTTTCACCGGTGTATTGTTTCACTTGCCTGCGGATGACCTCGTTTGTATTCTTCCTTTGATCCTCTGCCTTTCGGACTGAAATGTTATTGTTATGCCATCGGTAGTAATAGAGTGTCATATTAAGATTGGATATTTTATGGGCTTGGATAATCCTAGTCCAAAGTTCAAAATCAGCTGCGGTTCTCTGATCTTCCAGATATCGAAAACTTTGCTGTGAAAAAAGACTACGCCTCATCATCACTGATGCTTGGCATATTGCACAATGGAAAATAAAATCCCAGCGTAATAAACCAGGAAGCAAAGCTGTCTTCATCAAATGTGAGCCAGAATTACCTCCCCTATAGATTAAGTAATCTGTTCCCAAGACGGAAATTTCAGGGTTCAGATCTAAAAACTCTACCTGCAATGCTAACCTGTGGGTGTCGCACCAATCATCAGCATCCATCATCGCAATATAATCTCCTCGTGCAACAGCAATACCTCGGTTTTTTGAATAACTTTGGCCCATATTTTGAGAGTTTTCCAGAATTCGTATGCGCGAATCTTGAGAAGCAAATAAAGAAAGAACTTGTGCGGTATTATCAGTTGAACCGTCATTGACAATAACAAATTCAAACTCTTTGAAGGTCTGATTCAAAATGCTGGTTATTGATTCGGATAAGTGTTTTTCACCATTCCAAACACACATAACCACACTTACTTTTGGATTAGTTTTATTTGAAAATGATGTCATGTTGTTATTCATAGCATTGAGTGGATTACTTATATTCCTATTGCCAGAAGTAAAAGCTTAACGCAATCAGGGTCTCATTGAGTCTTTGAAGGTTTTTTGGGTAGTTGAAGTCAATTGGAATTGGAGGTAGTGTCTTAGAAATATTCCCCATCCATCCGACGCTATCAAGTTCATGGGTCTTTTTTTGACAGCCTTTGCTGCAATTCCAAGTATTCTTAGGAAATCCTGCATTATTGCTGCTGATTCTTTAACGGTTAAATCCCATTTTTCGGTGGACTTCAAAAGAAGCAAGACAATGGCAATAATTTTGCGAGCTTCCGATAAATTGGTGAGGTTTTGTGGAAACTTAAATCCGTCAAGCAGATTCTCCGGTATTTCAACACCAGAATAATACTTAATTTGCTCGCTGATTGTAAGGTTGTTGTAGGTTACAAATGTGGAGGCTTTAACAAATGTAAGATTTCTATCATGCCATCGATATAAATGTAATGGTTCTTCAAGATTTGTTATCTTATGCTTTCGTGAGACTTTGGCAAAAAAATCAAAATCTTCACCTTCAATGCCTTCGGCGTACAAAAATCCTTCCTCTGAAATAAGGGTTCTACGCATCATAACAGATGGGTTATTTAGCTCACAATGAAAAATTAGTTTCCAACGGACCAATCCAGGGAGATTGAATCTTTTCATTAGCCGATTGTAATTGTCTGACCTAGCTTTTATATAGCTGGTCCCCAGAACAGCAACATCAGGATTTTCATCCAGAAACTGAACCTGCTTAGCAAACCGTTCAGGGTAGCTTCGGTCGTCCGCATCCATAATTGCAATATACTCGCCTCGAGCAGTCGCATTACCTATGTTTCGTGAATAGCCTACTCCCATGTTTTGGTAGTTATTAATAATTCGAAAGCGCGGGTCCCTCGCAGCATAATCACCGAGAATTTCTAAAGTCCTATCTGTAGAACCGTCGTTAATAATAATAAACTCAAAGTCATTATAAGTCTGATCCAGGATGCTTTTAATGCTTTCATGCAAATATTTCTCACCGTTCAAAACGCTCATTACTACACTAATCTTTGGGGTTGTGACTAGTTCATCAAATTTCATTTTTTTGATTCTCCTCATTTTGACGGTGTACTGGAAAAAAGACCAGGAGAGTCTATACTTATCTCGTTCATTGATCTTTTTGAGGCCTAGATTTCTAATTGTATCCACTTTGCTGGCACTACCACAGGATAACCCCTTGCATCGACATAAATACCCTCTTGGAAAGTACCAGACTTCACCTCGAAAGAATAAACGTCTTGTAGCCAATCAAATGTTATCTTTCCGGAGCCAATCCACAAATTTACAGAATATTTCCCAGGAGCAAGAAATAGTGACTCTAATTGCGATGCAATCTGAGAAATTCCAGGCTTTATCGAAAATCCACTTTGCAAGTGTCCAGAATGCATCTGAAAGACTTTGTTTCCACCATCACTCATAAATGAAATAGAAAGATCGGCTGTTATGTTGGTATTGCTATCATTTTCAACATCCACGACACAAGTAAATGGACCTCCAGTGGCAGGTGTGGGAGGGTTAGTTGAAAAATTATTTATGCGGATCCGCTTATCTCCAAGGCGTTGTTCTTCAATGACAAGAAATTCATATGGTCTTTGAAATACTTGTAGGTAATCGGAAATTACTCTCTCAGTGGGGCCTTCAGCGATAATTTTGCCATCTTTCAACAAAACCGAGCTGGCACAGAGGGTTCGTATGCTCCCCATATTATGGCTCACAAACAGC
>DHFN01000038.1 GCA_002402275.1 Anaerolineales bacterium UBA4823 | reverse complement strand
CACCGAGCGCCCCAACAACCCAAATCAGCTTCTTAATAGACACCTTCAACCATTAACGAAATCAACTCTAGTGAATCGATAAGTGATTTGAGGCCATTAAGCCTTTAATGACTTGAGCTGGCAGTCCGGTCCACCTTTTCTCTTGGTCTGGATTTACCCAAATTACTTTCCGCTTGAGTAGTTTGTACTGAATAATTCTTAGGGTTAGAAATAATCGGTTAGAAAAAATGCTGCCCCCATAACCACGAGACCATTCGTTAGATGCCGGATCACCTAGAAAGATTAAAACATCAGGCGATTCAAGATCGTTTTTTGGCCAAAAACGAATCCCCATGGCTGCAATGCAGGTTAATTCTTGTACATATTTTGGATCCAATTGATCTGCAGGAAAGGCATACCCAAAACGAGACAATTCTGTGGATTGAAGATATCCATAATGATCGAGAAGGTCTCCAAGATAAGCTTCTGCAAGAATGTTCTCATTCGGACTTATCTCTTTCTGCCAAACCATAATCCTATTTTGATCAAGAGGTTGGCTCGCTTTCTCCTTCCATGGCACATGACTACTATTCAATTTCTTGCCAGTCCCCGAGGTATCCAACATATTCGGGTCAAAAGATTCCTCAAGGAAATCGCACAGTTTTTTTAACTCCGTAATCGGAGATTGTATTAGATCCTCAAATCTCAGCGTATATGCATATGGATCTGATGTAAAAAAATTTTGAGCCAGATTATCCAACTTTCTCCAATAGATCAATCCCTCGAAAAAAGATTGCACACCCCAGGGCATTTTTGACAAGGATATCGCTACATCACGGGGATCACGGACGATTCTGATGATCGGCGCCAATGGGAATGCTTTTCGAATATCTTCTAAATGCATGATATGATCCGGGGTCTTTTCTACCCAGCGGGTCTTACCCATATTTACCATGTGAGTCTCAGTTATACTGGACAACATTGCTGCGACCGAGGGAGCGTGCTGAATTAAATAGCTGGAGATTTCATCCCGAGTAATGCCATATTTTTCGATCAATAGACGGGGGTTTTCATCGTTATGATAAGATCGGCGGATAATCGAACAAATAAATTCGACCGCCGATGTTGGCCAATTATTGTCGGAAATTAATTCTGTTGTATTGGAGCGTTGAATCCATCGAAAAAAATGGGTCTCAGGACCACAACTCATGTTGCGATGAGCCGCCAGCATAGCTGCCAACAATGTTGTTCCCGACCGGGGAACACCAACAATAAAAATCGGTGGTTTCTGGATCATATTTGGATGCAATATACAACTAAAGGATGAAGTTTCATTGTTTCGTATGATTACCTGTAAATTCCCAAGAATGCGGAAGGTATGAAGTTCCATTCACGTCTAAACCACCCCGCACCTTAAGGAAGGCAGATTTATTCACACGATCATAGAATGTGTACCCGTCCCGATGAAATACCACACTATCAATCGTATAAATATTCGGTAATAAATTGAACTCTGGAATAATTAAGTCGATATGATTGGTACCATGGAGGTTGCCAAGTTTAATTCCATCCATATCTGTCCTTATACCGGTCACTTGTTGTCCGTTTAAGACGTGCATCACTATATTAAAGACAGGATTTTCTACTGGTCTCTTAGTTTCATAATGTATTCTTATTTTCAGACTATCTCCAGTTTCAAACTCTTGGAGCGGATTACCTGCCACGTCTAAAACTTCTGTTTTTTGAATTCTGAGTTCACCTGTTCCAACGCGAAGTTCTTCCTCAATATTTTGATTGGCATTCATTAGAGAAGTTCGATAGGCGTCAATCGCTGATTCTGTTTCTCCGTCATAAATTACCACACCCTTTTCTAGGGTTATCGCGCGGGTACACATGTGGCTAATTGTATGAATATTATGTGAAACGAGAACAATTGCTACCCCTGCATTTATTAATTCTTGGATGCGCAGTTGTCCTTTGGTGCGAAATGCTAGATCTCCTACCGATAAAACTTCATCAACCAATAATATATCGGGCTCAAGATGAGCCGCGATTGAAAAACCCAGGCGAACAATCATACCCGAGCTATAACTGCGGACTGGCATATCGATAAATTCTTCAATTCCTGAAAAAGCTACAATTTCATCAAACCGCCGGTCGATTTCTTTCTTTGAATAACCCAGTACCGCAGCATTCACATATAAGTTTTCACGTCCAGTCAGAACCGGATTAAACCCTGCCCCCAATGCAATCAAGGCCTGCATTCGACCTCGGACGATGACCTTACCCACATCCGGTTTTATCAAACCATTTAATATCCGGAGCAAGGTGGTTTTTCCAGCCCCATTATGACCAATCAAGCCTAATGATTCACCTTTCGATAAGTTAAATGAAACATTCTGTAATGCCCAAAACTCATCCTTCCGTAATAGTTCCGAATGGGGCGAGCGTCCAACCAGGGTGGAGGTAATATCTTGAATGCCATAAGACAATGATCTTTTAAGATCTCGACAGAATTTTTTACTTACGGAATCAGCTTGAATTAATAGGTCAGACATTATGCACTCATACGTTCAATGATAATGGGCAAGGCAATCCGGAAATAAATCCACCCAATAAAAAGCAGGATAATTGTTAGAATACAAATCACAATTGCTGGAAAAACTTGTTCACTTCCCCCAAGTGTTAGGATATCGCGAGTAGTCGAAAGAAGTGGACTCACCGGATTAATGATCCCAATGAACGAAAAAAATGAGGTTACTGGGGGTTTATATACGACAGGGGTAACGAAAAAGGCTAATTGAACAAGGATTGGCAAAGAAGATCCGATATCTGTATAGAGTAGACCAATCGGAGTTAGTAATATCCCCAACGCTAAACCTAATAATACAAGAAAAAGGATTAAGATTGGAGTAAAAATTATGGTCCATGAAGGCGTAAGCCTGAAAAGGATGACGACTACAAATATAATAGCAACCTTTATAATAGAATTGAAAGATACCATGTAGAACGATGACAGTAATAAAGCTTCATGAGGAAATTTGATCTTTGCTAATAATGGTTGAGCAGCTGTGGCAGCTTTTAAAGGCGCATTGAGGCCATCAACAAATATCTGCCATAGAAGTGTGCCAATGATTACATAGGCCGGGTAAGCAACGTTAGTTTCACCAAAATTAATGATATTTCGAGATTGAAGCATTATAAAGATCAGGCTCATCACAATTGGGGGAATAAATAACCACAATATCCCCAAAAAACTTTGTCTGAATTGGGCAGATATATCCCGAATAAATAGACGCCAGGCAAGCTCTCGCGCATCCATTAAATCCCCATACATTGATCTGATGAGATGGCTAAATGAACTCTTCTGAGCAACAGGCTCGTAAATAACAATGGGTAATTCTTCTATAGTTTGCATATCAGG
>DHFN01000095.1 GCA_002402275.1 Anaerolineales bacterium UBA4823 | reverse complement strand
TGAGGAGTAACATCATGTTTCGCAATAACACTCGTCACTATCAAATCCCGCTGACCAGCATGTAGACGAACTGCCCGAGCCGCTACGCAAGCGTTTACAAAACTCCTGGGCTGAAACCTTCTATCAGCACACTCTTGGCGAGTAACATTCGCCAGATGGGGCGGGTGCAGTTGCTGGTCGAAGTGCTGCAACGCGTCCAGCGCAGGTTGTCTGCAGCCGATCAAGAACGCTACGCTGAGCTCTTTGCACCTTACATCAAAGGAGATGCTGGGCAATACATCTACCACATGAAGCACGAAGAGGTTGGAAAGCACCTGCAGCGCATCGGGGAAGACATGGCGTATCTTCTCTCGGAACTGAAAGCGGGTTATACGTCCGAGGCGGCATATCAAGTGCTTGAGCGGGTCTTTGGCGAACACTTTCAGTTCAAAAAACGCAAGGTACTGGTCAAGCCCGCGGAGAAATTGAGCGCCTCCAGCCTGCAATCGCCCGATGACTTGGAAGCCACCTACCGCGAGAAAAACGGCCGAGGTTATCGTGGTTACGTTGCCAATTTGAGCGAAACCTGCGATCCGGAGAACCCCTTGCAACTGATTACCAAAGTGCAGGTCGCGCCCAACCACACCGATGACAGCCAATTGCTGGTCGAAGCGCTGCCTAATTTGAAAGCGCGTACCGATCTGGATACGATCTATACCGACGGCGGTCATGGCAGCCCGCAAGCGGATGCCGTTTTGCAAGAGCAGCAGGTCGAACACATCCAAACTGCCATTCGCGGACGCGACCCGGATCCCAATAAACTCCACCTAGACGATTTCACCATCCAACTCAACGAGAAAGGCAAACCCGTGAAAGCCGCATGTCCGCAGGGGCAGACTGTTTCGGTGCACACCACTGTCCAACAAAAAGCTTTTGTCGCCCAGTTCAAGACGCAAGTCTGTCAAACCTGTCCGCTGGTGGAACGCTGTCCGGCGCGAGCGGGCAAACGCGATGAACGTCATCATCTGCGCTTTACCCTAACCGAGATGCAGGTGGCGCAGCGCCGTCGCCGCAGTCGGGAATATCAGAAAGAGGGGCGTAACTTACGGGCGGCAGTGGAGTCTACGGTGCGCAGCGTCAAATGCCCCTTCCCGGCAGGCAAGTTACCGGTGCGAGGTCTCTTCCGGGTGACCTGCATGGTGATTGGTTCATCCGCTGTAGTCAACCTAAAGCGCATTCACCGCTACATGCAGGCAAAAATGAAGGCGGAAGAACAGCAAAAGAAGACCTCAGAGCAGCAAGATTGTGCCCAAGAAGGGACGAGCATCTCTATTTTTTCTTTTGTAAAAGACGTCCTGGCCGCTTTCTTTGGTCAGTTGCAACCGCAAAGATTATTGATCGGTTGGTAAAGTGCAAGTTATTGCAGAAGACTCACTTATACAAGGAGAATTTTAAGTTGAGTTCATTCGTTAATCATATTATGATGAAACACAACCAGATTTGAAAGATATTCGTGTCGCAAAGTTTTTTGCAGTCCGCCAGATAGAGTAAACCCTTATAAATCGCTAGAATACCCATCGAGATTAGTCGGATATAAAATAGGATTACTGCTAAGGCGAACTGTGATAAACACAATATATTGCATATGATTATGCTACCTAGTTAAAATCATGCTTTTGAAAGTCGTCGTTCACTTTTTCGATTCATAGTGTATAAGAGTTCGGCATTATCGCCTTAGCCATTAATTTTTACACTGAAATAATTATCCCATGGAAGTTGAATTTTAGCTAGGAATCCTATTAAAGCCGATGGAATGGGACAAAAGGATACCCTGTTCTTTTTGGAGGTGGATTTTCCCCATTGTTTATTGTTCTCGTAGCGATTAATCCGTCTCATATTAACTGTTAGAGACAAACAGGCATAGATACTGGACACACGAAACAATCCGCGGACGCGCAATTTTTCACCCCGTAGAGCATGCTTGACTTGGAAAACAGTTGCTTCCATGGCTAGTATCAAAGCGCGCACTTCTTCTTTGTACTGATCGAAACGCCAACGCCTCTGGTAAGAAAGCGCTCGATCTTTGGGAACCCTTAGATAATAGCCATCTTGTTTCGTATCCACATGAATGGGACACTGCCTTCTTTCAAAAAACGGACAAGCTCGACAAGTGAAACCTTCAAAATTCAGCCGAAAAGATTTCCCCCGCCTCGACAAGCTTATTGAACCAAAATGACCAGCCGGATATTGCGCCTAGGTAACATTTCCCTTTCGATCCAATTCCATCACAAAATCGGATAATACCAGCTTTCAATATTGACGATTGGGTAGTGTTCCAGTCAAAGAGATCAGGATCTGCTCAACTCCATATTTTCGTAGCTCTTGATCTACTTTGGGACTCACATAGCCACCATCGGTTACGATCACTTTGAGGTCGGTACGGTCCTTTAACTCTGGTAACGCTTCGCAAATCAACTGAGTATCATGGGTGCGGTTTTCTTCGGTCTGCATATGCACGATCGACTGAACCGGGTTTCCTGGGTTACAGGTTTCCGATAAATTTCCTACATAACCCTTGTAAGCCCGATTGCCCTTCACACGATAGCTCAGTTCAAGATCGTCCAATGATTGCAAACATCCAGATTGGATTTCTTTGTTAACTTTTGTCTTCACCCCCGTTTCAAGCAAGTGGAAATTCTCATCAAAAAACCGCTGTGCGACCTGATAAATAGGCTCTTTACTATACTTCTCTGCCAACTTGCTCAATAGGTCATTCAAGACCACCCCAAGTTGTTGAATATGTCTCCAGACCGCTTTCTTACCCTTGATCCGATAATTATACTGACCCGTACTCTCAACTAGAAAAGGAGCAAAAATATCAGTATAAACAATCTGGTCTTCTTCACTCAATATACATTGCAAGCACTGCAAAACTTCCACCAAAAGTTCCAGACGACTTAGATCAGCAATATTGCTCAAGATTTGTGTGCTATCCATACGCTGCATGTTGGTTTTTTAATTCAGCTTGCGTATCTGCTCGTCAGTAACTAGGTTGAAAAGCTTATCATATAGGTTCTCCCCTGTCTTCAGAGCGTGTTCCACCACTCGTCGACGAAAGTTGTACCATATACAAAAGTCAAAAGCACCATCTTTGAAATTATCACAGCCTAAGGCGTAGCGTATTTATAGGTCAAATAGAAAACACTCATACACTTTTTCATCCGACAGGTCTAATTGCTCGTTGATGATTTCTAAACCCACCAGCACATTTACTGGTACATTTGGCTGGGAAGGGTCTTGATCGTAAAGCACTGCAATGCATTCTTTAGGAATTCGTAAGAAGACTTCCCTGCGAAAGGTATCCGCCCAGAAGCCTTTTAGATGCTCGAGGGAACGCCCTGGAAGGTCATTAATATCGCTTATGAGCAAGGGTTGTTGGGAACGCCGGTTTTTCTTGAACATGTTTCAGCCTTATCAATAAAATTATTCCCTATTATATTAAAATTTTTTCCGTTTATGTAAATTAATTAGGAGTATTTTTGTCCATTCCTTTTTGCAGCACGCACATAAATATATTTTCTTATTACTACATGGTTTGTATTTTTGATCTCATATAATATTACTGGAAATCAATATACCATTCAAGAAATTGAATTATTTTTTCCAATTGATTATCTAAATTAAAAATTCTTGTGGAGTTGATTGTAGTCCTTGAAATATCCTCTCGTAAATCATCGTACTCTATTAGATTTTTTGTATATGCCATCAGCTCTTCAGGTGTATTCCACAAAAATCCATTAAGCCCATGTTTGACAATTTCAGGTTGACCACCGGCATTAAATACAACAGGAACGGCGCCATATTGCATAGCTTCAATTGTAGATAATCCAAAATGTTCAAACTTTTCGGGATGCATATCCTTTCTCTCACCATAACCAGTAGCGTGCCAATATATTTTTGCATTTTGCAAATAATCTTTGAGATCATTTTTAGAGATATCATGTAAAAATATAATAGGATATCCTTCGGCTAATGTGTACAATGATTGAGTAAAGCATGTACTTTTTTCATCATTATGCTTACGGCCGATTAAGACAAGCTTCCAATCTTTCGTCCACCCTCTCTTACACATTTCAACAAAAGACCTTATCAATATATCTTGTTTCTTGTTATGACCTCCAGCAAAAAAACGCCCAATATTAATGATTAAATTTTTTTTCGATAAATCATTAATATTTGGTAAATCAGCCACACCAGGATAAAGAACAAATGAATTTACATTCCAATACTCATCAATCCATTGTTGAGTATAATTTGAGTTGGCTAGAAATAAATGATAGGATTTTAAGAAACGGTTTTTAAAAAATGAATATAAATATCCTTTTATCCATGTATGATTTTCAATTTTTGTCGGAAACATGCAATAGTATAGATTTAGCTTACTTCTTGCAGTTATTTCACTAGAAAATGTATTATTAATAAACAGATCGTAACCTCGGGATATGCAAGTAATTTTCTCATTTTTTAAATGAATGAGAAATTTCGATAAGAGACTTCTATTAGATTTATTATAATAACCAATGGGAACATATCTAAGATTTACCTTTTCATTTTCAATATTGAATTCATTTTTAAACACTTCTAATAGATTCATGATTTTTAAGTCACAAGTTTTAAAAGTATCTGTTTCATGGATAAGAATATCAATGGTTGCAGAAGGAAACAGTCGATTTAAATAATATATTAGATTAGCGGTTTGTTTCTCACCCCCTCCAAGAGTAGGGAGATAAGCATTATAGATACAAATCTTTTTTATATCCGAGGATTTGATCTTCGGTTTTACCTTTGTCAATCGGAGCAAAACCTGACTATCCTTCTCTTCACGAATCAATTCTCTAATATAAAATCGCTTAATGAAAAATTTTGGTAATTTTTTAAAAAATGAAGTTAAAACCTTAAGATGAACACGTCCATTATGACGATGAAGCACATCACAAAAAACCTGCCATAAATAAGAAAACAACACACTCAGAAAAAATGGAGCAGTAGAATTCTTTAAATGCAAAAGTAATTTATTTCTATAGACAAGAAATGAAAATGTCGGAGACCATTCCCCCAATGTTGCTGCATGGACATGATAAACAATAGATTTATGAGCGAAGACAATTTTTTTTCCCAATAACCTCGCACGATAACATAAGTCCGTATCCTCATAGTAAGAACTAAAATCTTCGTCTAAAACTCCTATTTGATCGAGAAGTTCTCTTTTCACCAGCATACTTGCTCCACAAGCTGCCATTACTTCTCTGGTAGAGTCGTACTGCCCCACATCATTTTGATAAAAACCGATATCGCCTCCATCACCGTACTCTGTTAGATAGCTACCAGCATTTTGGATAATATGAGGATCATGTTTAAATAATAACTTTGATCCGACGATCCCTACTTCCGGGTCGTTGTCTGCAACATAAACCATTTCTTTTAACCAATTTCGTTCTACAACTGTATCATTGTTTAATAGCACAATGTATTCCCCACGAGAATTCACAATTCCCAAATTACAACCTCCTGAAAATCCAAGATTCCTTTCAGATTTGATTAATATAATTTCAGGGTAAAAGGTTTGTATAAAATTTATCGAATCATCCGATGACCCATTATCAACAACAATAATCTCGTATTGATCTACTAGAAAATCAATTTTTTTTAATGAGGCTAAACATTCTTTTATATAATTACAACCATTGTAATTCGGAATCACAATCGATACCTTTTTTGAAATTTCATATTTTAATTTTATCGATAAGCCAAAACAGTTTTTTTTAGCAAATCGTTTTAGGAATTTGCCAAAGATTCTTTGCTTCAATGGATCACTCGACTGAAATTTTTTAGTATATCCTTCAATGTCATTTCTATGTTCCTCCGCAATTGGTATCCTGCCCTCATAATGACCAAATTTTAAATAATGCACCAAAGGATTAATGTTAGCTTTTTT
>DHFN01000127.1 GCA_002402275.1 Anaerolineales bacterium UBA4823 | reverse complement strand
TAACCGAGTGGCAGAATTACAGGGGGTTGCTGTATTAAACGTGAATGAGTTAGCCAATGCGGTTAAATCAGTTATGTTACCCGGTGAAGCATTAAATGTGAATGTTATCCAGGAAGGAAAAGAGGTTGGTCAAGGTGTGGGCTATTTGGATGATGGAACTATGGTGGTTATCGAAGATGGCCGTGATCACCTCAATCAAAACATCTATGTGATTGTCACGAAAGTTCTCCAAACCGCAGCGGGGAGGATGATATTTGCACGGATGGCTGATAAACAAGAACTTGAGAGTATCGAACGCGGTTAATCCAGGATGATGGATACCGAATGGATCTATGGCCGGAATGCGGTGCAGGAGGTATTACGTGCCCAACGCAGGAAAATTTTACGTTTGATCATCCAGGTAAGCGCTCAAGAAAAAAGCCCCATTCCTGAAATCCGTCAACTGGCAAAGAGAGCGAATATCCCAATTGAAACCGTGGCGCGCGAAAGGTTAGATGCAATCGCTCATGGTCATCAAGGCGTTGGATTAGAGGTGGGTGAATATCCTTATGTGGATATCCAGGAAATTCTTCGCTATGCACGAGCTAAGCGGGAAGCTCCTTTTATATTAATCTTGGATGTAATCCAAGATCCTCAGAACCTGGGAAGTCTGTTGCGGTCAGCAGAATGCGTTGGCGTTCATGGCGTGATTTTGCCTTACCGTCAAGCAGTGGGAGTTACTCCAGCAGTGGTCAATAGTGCTGCAGGCGCCAGTGAGCATTTATTGATTGCCCGTACTAACCTTGCCCAAACGATTGAGCAGCTTAAAAAGCAGGATATCTGGGTGGTTGGTTTGGAGGATACACCAGAAGCATTACCCCCTGAGATGATAAAACTGGATGGGGCTTTAGCTTTAGTCGTTGGCGGAGAGGGCAGTGGAATTCGGAAACTTGTCCGCCAATCCTGTGATTTATTGATGCGTTTACCAATGCGGGGGAAAGTTAATTCCTACAATGCAGCAGTAGCTGGTTCTATTGGTTTATTCTTGATAGCTCAAAAAAGAGACTTATTTAAGTAGGAATATCCATTCCAGAACCGTCGTTTATGTTATAATGTTATTACATTATAACAAAGGAATTATCGAATGGGTTTTGCTATTAATCGTACCTCACCGTTGCCTTATTATTATCAAATAGAAGAATGGCTTCGCCAGCGGATTGCTCGAGGAGAATTACATTCGGGAGATCTTATTGAAAGTGAAACAAGCCTAGCAGAGCGGTTAGGAGTGAGCCGCATTACTGTTCGACAGGCTTTGAATAACCTAACCGAGCAAGGGTTGTTAGTTCGCAAACGTGCTTTAGGAACCTTTGTTGCTGAGAGGCGGAAACCAGTCGTGGTTTCCAAGTCGCATCTCATGGGTTTAACGGAGGAGATGGCGGATGAAGGTTTAGTAGTGACCTCGTTGGTTTTAGAACAGCAAGTGTTACCTACGCCTGAAGACGTCTCGAATATTTTCGGTATGACCTCTGAGGATCAAGTTGTTTTCATCAGGCGTCTTCGTTCTGTCAATGGTTTGCCCTTATGTGTTGAAATATGTTATCACCCGGCTCGTTTTTACCCCAAGTTAGCAGAGCTGGATTTAAATAACCGCTCGATCTATGAAATCCTGGATCGGGAATATAACCGTCGTCCGGTAACAGCACGAGATGCGCTCAGTGCCGATAATGCGTTTGGTAATATCGCCCATTGGCTACAAGTGCCCAATGGCTCAGCGGTGATGCGGATTCAACGTATCGCTTGGGACCGAGCTGGTATCGTTGTAGAGGTTTCCTATTCGATTTTTCGGGCTGATCGCCATCAAATGGTTATTGAATATCGAAGTTAATGGCTGGAAAAAAATAACAATTTGGAGTCAGCCCCTCCAGAGTTTTGGCGCTCCATAGAAAATGGAGCTGTTTATTCACATTTAGAAGAAAGGATCAGTATGGATGTCGCAAAAATAGAAGAAGGTTTATTGAGCGCCCTCAAGCCTTATCGAGGGAAAATGCCCACATTCGATCGTTTCCCAAAAGATGGTTTAGCCCGTGAGGATGTTTTAGACCTGATCAACCAATTTTACCAGCTTGAAGAACCGCGCTGGCGCAGCGGTCATGTTTCAGGGGCAGTATACCATGGTGATCAAGAACATGTTGATTTCCAAAATAAGGTTTATTCAATTCAATCTCAGGCAAATCCATTACATCTGGATGTTTGGCCCAGTATTTCAAAATTCGAAGCAGAAATTGTCTCGATGACAGCTCACATGCTTGGTGCAGATCTAACCGATGATGAAATTGTCGGCACTGTATCATCAGGAGGATCGGAAAGTATTTTATTGGCGATGAAAACTTACCGAGATTGGGCGCGGGCGATCAAAAATATTACTCAACCTGAAATGGTGATCCCTTCGACTGCCCATGTAGCGTTCGAAAAAGCATCCCAATATTTTGGAATCAAAATGAATCGAGTGCCAGTTGGAGCAGACTTCCGTGCGGATATTAAGGCAATGGAAGCTGCTATTAACCCAAATACGATTGTAATGGTAGGGTCAGCACCTCCTTTTCCTCATGGAATTGTAGATCCAATTGAAGAACTATCGGAAATTGCCCGCTCCCACGGTATTGGTTTTCATACAGATGCTTGTCTTGGTGGATTTTTGTTACCCTGGGCTGAGAAACTCGGCTATCCAGTTCCTAAGTTTGATTTCCGCTTGAAGGGTGTCACTTCAATGTCCTGTGATACGCATAAGTACGGCTATGCTGCCAAAGGCACCTCAGTTGTTTTATACCGGGGAAGAAAATTGCGCCACTATCAATATTACATTGCAACCGATTGGATGGGTGGGCTATATCTTTCTCCAACTTTAACTGGTAGTCGTCCGGGTGGATTGAGTGCAGCTGCCTGGGCGGCTTTGGTCTCGTTGGGTGAAAAGGGTTATTTAGAGGCTGCCCGAAAAATATTGACGACAGCAGAAAAAATCAAAACTGGCATCCGAGCCATTCCGGAACTATTTGTGATTGGGGATCCATTGTTTGTTATAGCATTTGGCTCCAAAGAGTTAGATATCTATGCCATTACAGATGTTTTAACCCAAAAAGGATGGAACCTCAATGGATTACAAAATCCGCCGGCAGTCCATATTGCCACTACTCTGAGACATACCGAAAAAGGTGTGGCAGAACAGTTTCTAAAAGATTTGCAAGAATCAGTAGAATATGTAAAACAACATCCCGAAATCCAAGGAAGCATGACGCCTGTATATGGGATGACATCCAGTGTTATGTTACGGGGTGCAGTAGATGAGTTTTTAAGAGGCTTATTAGATACCGTATTTGAAGCCTGATGTTGAGATAATTCCCTCCAATTGCCCTTTCACGCGGATTTCTCCGTGAATTGAGGAGAAACATTGGAGGGAATATGGTTTAGATTTATCTCCTTATTCAAAATAAATTGGTTAATAAATCTTTGGCAAGCGATATTGATGAGAAAGTTTTGATTTAATGATTGACGGTTTGCAAAAGCCTTGATACACTTTTATCTCCAGTTTGGGAATAGTCAAAATTTTGGTTTGAAAAGCCGAAGCAGAAAAATAATCCTACTGGATTTTTCCAGAAAAAGTCTCACGTGAGACTTTCTCGTGGTAGAATGAGAATTACTATGAGAGGTTAACCTTGTAATAAAGGGATGCCTCTGGTATAATGCCATTCGCTTAATTTGGGGCGTGCCGACGTAGCTCAAACGGTAGAGCAA
>DHFN01000226.1 GCA_002402275.1 Anaerolineales bacterium UBA4823 | reverse complement strand
CTACCAAGGATGAGGGTAGGTGGTGATATATCCGCTGTAAAACCAGCCTGAGATAATTTCACGGTTGCGCGACCTGAAATTACATTGCCCAATTCCGCTACGCCGCTTTGGGCTAGGCTATCGAATTCGGCGAAAGTTTGTCCCATCACCCTTGACACTAATCCCAAACCGGTTTGGACTGACATTCCATATAACGCCACCCCTTGAACCTTTCCAATCAGGCTGATGAGAACGGTAACCTCATCTGCCGTCATTGCAGATTTTTGCAGGGTTAGATTGCCACGGGTAACTTTCGTTTGGCACTCGGTTGCCACAACTTCTGCGGCGGCTTCGAGAAAAGGATTGAGAATTTTAACGTTCATGATTTTCTCCTCGCCCGGATGTATTGGTCAGCCTCTTCCACAAAGGGGATAATCCGAGCTGACAAATCGTTGAACATACTATCCGACCAGCCAACCTTTTCACAAGCTGCTTCATCTAAAATATATTGAAGGCCATCCTTGCCGATTCCAATTCCTAAAGACATGGCAGCCGCATCGGCAACATGCACGGCTGCAGCTAACAAGAAGCCTTCTTCAGCTTCTGAAGGGTTGTGGTGATGGGCGATAGCATCTACCAGGGTATTGGGTAAGCGCCACCTTCGAGCCATTTCTGCACCCAGTGTGGCATGATCAACGCCATAATGAATGTATTCCATTTCTCTGAAATCTCCTTGCCATTCTTCGGTGCTTGTATCGACGTTGCGTAGGAGTACTTCAAATGCTAATTTTCCGATATCACATAGCAAGCCGGCATGATAAGCTTCTTCAGCAATGCGCTGCCCGAATTTTGCAGCAATCAATCGAGCCCCGGCTGCAACACCAATCGAATGCCGCCAAAGTTCGCCTCTTTCCAGGGCATATCCAGGCGCTGAGCGGTCTAATAACGAAGCGACTGACGCCGCTAATACTAGGCTGTGTAATGTTCTCTGGCCTAAGAAAGTGACGGCTTGTTGAACGGTAGACACTGGGTACTTTAACCCATAATAGGCAGAATTGACCCATCGCAGTACCAAACTGGTCATTGCCTCATCCATCGATAGGATTTTTGCCAGATCTCCCATGCTTGAATTGGGGTCGCGGATCACATCCAAAGCCTTTTGGGTTACCACGGGGAGAGGAGGTAATTCACCGATCTGTGCGATTAGTTTGTCCAGTGTGCTGTTCATGCGTTACACCTTTTCATAAAAGGAAATTCCGCATCCTTTTAACCCTATTTCTTGTGGTCGAGGGACGATTTCAGTGGCACCAACGAAGAGGATGCCGCCGGTTCGCAATGCATCTCGAAATTTTCGATAAAGTATATCTTTCGTAGCGCCTGTAAAATATATAACCACATTCCTGCAAACGATTAAATCCATATTTTGCGGAAAAGGGTCTTCTAACAGGTTGTGTTCTTCGAACTTCACCCTTTTGGCTATTTTTTCGGAGACATAATAAGGAGGACCACCTGGCTGAAGATAATTAATTTTTTGTGATGCCGTAAGATTTTGAATTTCATCGGTAGTATAAGGTCCTCGATTCTGAGCTTTGAGTAAAGCGCCCTTATCGAAATCGGTCGCTAAAATTTCATGGTTATGGTAAGCAGATACATCATCCAATAACATCGCCAGTGTATAAGGCTCTGCGCCAATAGAGCAACCGGCGCTCCAAATGTGCAATGTGGGGTTATGGGGATTCTTTTGACGAGCTTCCTTGAATAATCGCGGAATGATGGTCTCTTTTAAACTTTGCCACCGGTCCGGATCACGAAAGAAAGACGATACATTGATGGTGAGATAATCACGGAAACGTGTCAGTTCTTTGGGATCTTTACGGATACGGATGAAATATTCATCCCAGGTTTTAGCGCCATTGCGCACCAGCCAGGAATCCAAACGCCTTTTCATCTGCTCGTCTTTGTAATGGTCGAGGTCGAGATTTAGTAATTTTTTTACTGTGGTTTTTATTTGTACATAGGTTTCGAGTTCCATTAGAACACCTTTTGCAGGGTATTGGCAATTTCCGGAAGAGGGGCAATGGCATCGGCAACACCTGCTTCTTGGACGCTGCGCGGCATTCCCCAAACCACACAAGTGGATTCATCTTCAGCAATAACATAGCCTCCGGAGCTGTGGATTAATGCCGAACCGTTTGTACCATCAGTTCCCATACCTGTAAGAACAATCCCGATAGTAGAGGCGCCGAATTTTTGAGCTGCCGAGATCATGGTGATATCGATGGCAGGGCGCACGCCATGGACAGTTGGGTTTTGATTGAGGGAGATGCAATTGTTTTCGTCTAAGACCATGTGAAATCCGCCCGGCGCCAACAATCCTCGTCCTACTTCAAGCGTGTCGCCCGGCGCTGCCTCGCGAATCTCGATATTCGAGATATTATTCAGTCGTTCTGCCAGGGAGTGCGTAAATCCTACCGGCATATGCTGAACGATCAAATAGGTAGCGGGAAGGTCACTCGGTATTTGGGGGATTACTGTACTCAAGGCGCGTGGTCCACCTGTTGAAGCTCCAATGACAACTACTTTATCGGCTTTGGAATAAGGGCGGGTTTTTTTGGTAGGATTATTTTCTTCTGTTATTTCTTTCCGCCACTTAGCTGTAATAGGATATACCTTTGCCTTTGCTGCCCGTTGAATTTTCACCACCAAATCATCCATGATTGCCTCGATATTGGCTTTAGAGCTGGGTTTTGCCACAAAATCTACAGCACCCAAGGTAAGCGCTTGAACCGTTTCCCTGGCACCTTCGGTCGTTAAACTGCTGACCATAATGGTGGGGCGGGGGTTGGTAGACATGATCTCTCTTAATGTGGATAATCCGTCCAATCGAGGCATTTCCACATCTAGGGTAATCACATCCGGGTTGAATTTTGGGATCAAGTCCAATGCTTCGACTCCATCTCGGGCAGAACCCACCACCTGGAATCCGGGTATTTCACCTAACCGTTTAGCGATGGTGAAGCGCATATATGCTGAATCGTCAACAATCAAAATCCGAATGGGTGTCTTCATGTCTTGAGTTGTTTTCATTTGCAGCACTTTTCTTTCGATTTGAATCATCTACCAATAAAATTGGATTACTGTTTTATATCAACCAAGCAGCTTGGATATTGCACTTAAAACGCGTTCCTTTTCGAAGGGTTTTACGACAAAATCACGCGAGCCGGATTTAATAGCTTGTAACACGACCGATTCCTGACCAAGAGCGGTAAGCATTACTACCCGTGCACCTGGATCGAAGCTTTTAATTTCCTTCAGTGCAGCAAGCCCATCCATTTCCGGCATGGTGATATCCATTAACACCAGATCGGGTTTGGAAGCCTTATATGTTTCGATAGCTTTCAAACCGTTTTCTGCTTCCAAAATATCATGCCCTTCACCGCTGAGCATTTTTGAAATTCTTACTCGCAAGAACTCTGCATCGTCAACAACCAAAATTTTGGCCATCCTTGATTACTCCTTTACTTGATGAATAATGAGTGCTCAAACTTCTCTTTCCTGATTTCCGATACTACGAATGGTCATTCTGCCATCTTTTACATAAAACTTGACTGTTCGTCCCGTTGTACCGCCAACCTCTTTTCCGGCAATGGGCATTTTTAACGAATATAAAGTGGAGTATGCCGCTTCTATGTTTCGGGTACCGATGTTAAAGGAACCGGTAAAACCAGGTGCAACCAACATATTGGCACCGCCTGCTATACGGACGATCAATCGGGAACGATCTGCACCTTTTTTACCCATCTCTTCGAGCAGTAGTTTGATTCCCGTGTCAACATAACGGGATTGTTGGTCTGCTGATCCCATCGGATGAATTGGTAATAAGGCATGCAATAAACCAGCCAAATTAATCCGTTGATCGTACATTCCAATTCCAACACAAGACCCTAACCCATAAGCAACCAATATCTCTTCCGGGTCTTGACTTACCGCATATTCGCCTAATCCAACTGTAATGATTTTTTCCATGCGGGCTTATTCTCTATTGACCATATTTTCTATCGTGTTTCGATCGGGAATAATCCAAAAATCTGCATCAGCTTCGCGCCCATCGCGCATGAATTTGGCTTGAAGCATTAAAACGGTTTCGCTCAGGGTATCGGAGGTTGCTAGGATGATATCGATAATAGCGCCTATCATATCGACCAGCACTGCTGGGGGAGAAGGCCGAGAATTCAGTCCTGTGGTAGCGGCTACGGCGTTAAGAAAAAAAGATCCGGTTAGGTTGCCTAATTCTTGCAGTGCTGAACGTTCTATGGAGCCCAAGGTTTGGGTAGTTCCGATAGGTACACTCATCATGAGATCCACTAGTTCCAGGGCTTTGGGGTAGGGTACTACCAGCATCATTTGGCCGCCGATTTGTCCCTCAACACGCAGGTATATCCCTACGGCTTCTGCTTCGGGGCCACCGAGCAAATTTGGAATCTCACGGATTGGTATACGTTTAACCAATGGCTGGCTCACGGTGAGTTGTTCACCAACCATGTCCGACATTCCTTTTGCGGCATTGAGTATTCCTTCCTTTGCCATAACAACTAACAAGGAATGCAGTTCTTCGTCAAATTGTTGGGATGAGTTAGTCATAAAAATGTCTCCTCGTAATTTTTCTACAAGGTAATGATGCTAACGGACGGACACCAATTTGAATAAACTTTGTACATCTATAATCAAGGTTACCTGCCCATCGCCTAATATGGCGGCGCTGGAGATACCGGGAATTTCTCCGATAACCGTGCTTAGCGATTTAACGACAACTTCCTGCTCGCCAATTAATTTATCGACAATGAGCCCTACTTGGGTTTTCCCCGAGCGTACCACCACTACATAGGAATTTTGTCCTTCAGGCCTGCCGTTGGTTCGTCCGTTAATTTTAAAAACTTCTTCCATCTTGATGACCGGCAATACGTGATCGCGTAATAATATGACCGGTCGACTGTTTACAGTTTGGATATCTTGGTGATTTATGCGTAG
>DHFN01000182.1 GCA_002402275.1 Anaerolineales bacterium UBA4823 | reverse complement strand
TGCCAAAGGGGTTTATTCACTCTTTAGCGAATCTGGTATCCAACATTGCCAACTATATCTCTGCTCAGTCTGCGAATTTGATTATCACCAATACCCGTGATTATGCGGAAAATTCCCCGTTCTTGCGCCGCTATCTAAAAAAAGTCCGAGTCATTCCCCCCCCGATCACCTTGCCGGCAGTGCAAGAAAAAGACCTGATCGCCTTTCGGGAAAAAGTGGGGATTAAAAACGGACAGCGGGTTATTGGAATGGCAGCCCGTCTGGCAAGCGAAAAAGGCGTTGAATACCTGGTTGATGCCATGCCCATTATCCTCCGAAAACATCCCCAAGCACGGGTACTGTTTGTTGGACAATATCAAGATGTGCTTGGGGAAGAAGCCTATGCTCAACGATTGGCTCCCCTCATCAAACAATTGGGCGAACATTGGACATTTTTAGGAGTGTTACCACCAACCGATTTTAGTGCTTTCCTCAAAACCGCTCAGGTGACCGTTCTCCCTAGTATCAATAGCACCGAGTCATTTGGTATGGTGCAGATTGAATCGATGCTCAGCGGGACAGCCGTGGTAGCTAGCGATTTACCAGGCGTCCGTCAACCAGTCCGCGAAACTGGAATGGGACTGATCGTCTCCCCACGCGACCCGGTTCAGCTAGCAAACGCTATAATAGACATCCTCGATAACCCCCAAAATTACCGTGGTGATATTGAAAAGATTGCTCAGCGTTATTCTCCCCAGCAGATTGCCTCTGAATACGAAATGTTATTTCATGAATTAGTGGAGAAATAAGAAAAAATTCAACATGCTAACCCGATCTCCCATCGTTAATACCCAAGTTGAAAAAGATTATCTAGGCTTGAACCTGAAAGAGCTGCCCTATTTTCGTTCCCTCGTACGAGCTGTGGAAGCGCGTTTCTATCGTGACTTCGATTTAGCTTCCCCTACCCTCGACCTGGGGTGTGGAGATGGTCAATTTGCCACGGTCGCCTTTGATCGGAAAATTGAGGTCGGTTTAGACCCCTGGGAAGGCCCCTTACACGAAGCCAGCCAGCGATCAGTTTACCAACTTCTCATCCAAGCCGACGGAACTTATATCCCTTTCCCGGATGCCTATTTTGCCAGCGCTATCAGCAATTCTGTCCTCGAACACATCCCACTCATTGATGCTGTCTTAGCTGAGCTCAGTCGGGTTCTTCAACCCGGGGCATTTTTTCTGTTTTGCGTCCCCAACCACCAATTTCTGAATAGCCTCTCGATCGGCAATTTTTTCGATCGGTTGCATCTGCATCCTTTAGCGAAGCTTTACCGGCGATTTTTCAACCGTATTTCGCGCCATTATCATTGCGATCCTCCTGAGGTATGGGAAAAGCGCCTCGATCAGGCTGGTTTTGAGATTTTAGATTGGTGGCATTACTTTCCTCCAACGGCGATGCATGTGGTGGAATGGGGGCATTACTTTGGTGTGCCGGCTTTATTAGTTAAATGGTTGAGTGGACGCTGGCTGATCACCAGCAAAGAATGGAATATTGCCTGGTTGAGGAACTGGCTCAATCATTATTATCTATCCGAACCGCGTAGCGACCAGGGAGTCTATACGTTTTATGTAACAAGAAAGAGATAAGGACAACCCACATCCTTCGATCCATGCTGCTTTAGCCAATGGATCTGTTTCCAATGCAGTAAAAGATAAATTAGGACAAATTTTCTAACTAAATAATTACTGAAATAAATTCGCAAATGCCAAGTGGCAGGTGTCGTTTAGAGTGATCATGGTGAAATCATCCCCCTCTTTATCAAAGACATTAATGGCGCAGGTGTCCTGATGCACCCGCCAAAAGCGCTCATTGCCCAAACCCATAACCGCTAATAAGATCACCCGATTGATTACAGTATGCCCTACCAGAACGATAGTCTCATCCTCATGATGGTCAGCCAGCCAATGGATTGCCTTCATAGCCCGATTGCGCAAATCTGCCAGGCTTTCCCCGCCTGGTATGCTTAACGTATGGGGGGCATTGTACCAGGCTTCTAACTCAGTCTGCCAATGCACACTGACCTCATCATTCGATAAGCCTTGCCAGAAACCATAATCTATATCAATCAAATCTGTCACGGGCTGCACCGGTAACTGAAATGGCTGAGCAATCGCTTCGGCAGTTTTGAGTGCTCGCAAGAGGGGACTGGAATAAACTGCTACCGGCTGCCATTGAGCTGCGATCCGTCTTCCAGTAATCTGGGCTTGCTGGATGCCGGCTGTATTCAAGGGGACATCAAATCGTCCTCGAAAACGCTCAATTCGATTCCATTCTGTTTGTCCGTGGCGCACTAAGATGAATTTAGTCATGGATGAATCCCTTGATCTATAGATTAATCTTCAATAATTCGACTCTGTCATTCTTTATGACTTCATGAAGTTCTTTGATCACACATATTAATATTTTTTCTCAGCTCTTTTATGGCATTATCGATGAGATCAATCGAAACAACAGCTTATCACATAGTTTTGAAGTATTAAATTATACTGCATTGTTGGTTAAAGATATTTTTATGGAAGGGGATTGCATTATAATTTTTTTGGAGGTAAATTTGTAGCTCACGTTTCTCACATGACTTTGGACTGGCGTAATTCATTAAACACAAGGGTAACAAAGGACGAAAAGTTAAAACTATATTAACTAAAATCTTTTGGGCATTCTGTTTCCTTCGTGTTTAATTAACTAATTGAGATAACCGGTTATTTCTACGTCCGCAAGTGAAAAGGAACATCAATGATGATGCGTTGATAACCCATCCGTCGGCGCCGGTAGAGCAATGCCATTTTAATTAGCCAGGCGGTTTGGTTATGGAGCAAATGCTGCCACCAATGGGCGGGAACAAACTCCGGCAAGATCACAGCTGCTAAACTACCATCCGCATGTTGCCGGTCATCTTCATCGAGATAATCAATTAATGGCGTGACAACAGAACGATATGGAGAGGGTACGATCACAAGTGGGATATCCGACCAAAGGCGATTCCACATTTGACGAATGGGCTCTCCCGTCCCAGGCTCTAATTCGACATAGACAGCAGTTACATCCTTTGAGATAGACCTGGCGAATCCAACCGCGGCTTCAATACCTCGAGTTATCCCACCGACGGGGATGACCACGCGTTTTACCAGGGATTTATTCAGACGGGTTGAGAACTCGGTTAGGGTAAGTTGTTTGCTCACAACTTCATAATGGGCATGGATTTTGCGAAAGCTAAGCACAATAATAGGGATTAATAGAATGGTAATCCAGGCACCCTCGAAAAACTTACTGATTGCAACCACTAACACCGTGATACCGGTTGCCAATGCTCCCATCCCATTCAGGAATGCTTTCCATTCCCAGCCCTGACCCCGCTTCCGCCACCAATGGATCACCATTCCGCTTTGCGATAGTGTGAACGCTAAAAAAGCCCCAATGGCAAATAAAGGTATTAAAGCATGGGTATCCCCTTGAAAAAAAATAATCAATCCACCGGTTGCCAGAGCCAATAGAATGATGCCATTCGAGTAGACTAACCGGTCTCCAAGGTAGATAAGTTGGTGTGGCATAAATCCATCCTGGGCAAGGATTGCCGAAAGGCGCGGAAAACCAGCAAAACTGGTATTGGCTGCAACCGCCAAAATGAGTAATGTACTGATCTGGATCAGATAATAAGCAAGTCCATCTCCCAAAATGCGATGAGCCAAAGCGGAAAGGATAGTCTCATTCGTGGTTGGAATGATACCTAAAAATTGGGTTAAACCAATGCTACCAATAAAAAGGATAGCCATGATCATCGCCATGATTATCAATGTTTTTCCCGCATTTTGTGCTTCCGGTGGGCGGAAAGCTGGTACCCCATTACTGATCGCTTCAATCCCAGTTAGTGCAGTACAGCCGGTTGAAAAGGCGTGTAAGACTAAAAAAGGTGTCAACCCGGAAACTGGGGCAGGGGGCACCGGGGTGAAAGGTTGTGGTCCGTAAAGATAGAGTTTGAATGCCCCATAAATCAACATGGGAACATACGTGAACAAGAAAAGATAAACCGGGATAGCCATTATCGTACCCGTATCTCGTAAACCACGCAGGTTAAGGATAGTCAATATGACTAACAGGAATAAAGCCAAGGGAACCTGATATTGCCACAAAATTGGGAAAGCCGAAGCCAACGCAGCCACCCCTGCCGTTAGACTGACCGCCGCAGTGAGCAAATAATCTAATAATAGAGCCGCTGCTGCCAAAAGCCCTACCCCGGTCCCCAGGTTTTCTTTCGCAACAGTATAGGCTCCTCCACCCCCCGGATAGCCATGGATAGTTTGAAAATAAGAGAGAGCAACAACTGCCAATAAAACCGCTATCACAAGTCCAATTGGAAAAGCTAGTGATAACCCAGCTGAACCGGCAACTGCCAAACCGAGGTATATTTCTTGATTAGCATAAGCAATTGAGGATAAAGCATCAGGAGAAAAAGCCGCTAATGCACGTACTTTATTCAAACGTTCCTGACGCGCCTGCTTCGTTTCAATCGGTGGACCGATGAGGAAATGATAGAGGTGCTCGAACATTGTCTCCTAGGAGAATTGCAATCTCAAAAATATTGCCTATTCTAGATGACAAATTTATTCTATCACCAAATCCTTTACAAACCGGCTTTTGATTTATCTTTTATTCTATTCCCCAATATTTATAAATGAAGCCACTTCTTCATCTATCGGATTATTTTGGATTTCTGCAACTGTTCCAATTTGACGCAAGGTTCCCTTGATTAATACTGCTACCCGATCCCCTAATCGTTCCGCTTCTTTGAGGTGATGGGTGACAAACAAAGTGGTGCGATGATTTTGATTTAACAAACCAGTTAGATCGTTCAGTAAGCTTAACCTTGCGGGTGGATCTAACGCAGAAAAAGGCTCATCCAGTAATAATAAAAGTGGGTCCAATACAAAAGCCCTGGCTAAGCTTACCCGTTGAGCTTCACCACCCGAAAGACCTTTTACCTGCCGGGATGCTAACTCAGCAATGTTTAATTTGATCAACCATTCTTCCGCTAATGCCTTTGCCTGATTACGGGAAACCCCACGGAAGCGCAGCCCTAGAGTGACATTTTCTATTACTGTGCCTTCAATTAAAAGCGGTTCCTGAAAGACAATTGCCATCTGCCGGCGATATTGTAAATCATCCCATTCATGAATAGGAATCCCCTGAAACAGGATTTTACCCTGCACCGGAGGAATCAGACGTGCCAGGGTAAGCAGGAGAGTGGATTTACCCGCTCCATTTGGTCCCACCACAGCCAGGACTTCTCCAGGTGAGACGGTCAATTCATCCACTTCCAGCACCCTGGATTTTCCGCGGCATACATGTAGATTGCGAATCTCAAATAATTCAGATGTCATAGCTATTACAAAATGTGAATATGGTTTGGTTTATGGTTTTTTTCCGCGTTGTTGAATCGAAGTCAATGCCCAATTCACTAAAAAGGTGATCAACAGTAAAAAAGCTCCCAACCCCAAGGCGATATCAAAATTCCCTTTGCCACTCTCAAGGACAATTGCAGTGGTTAATACCCGGGTCTGATAGCGGATGTTTCCACCCACCATCATGCTTGCACCTACTTCAGAGATTACTGCGCCAAACCCTGCCATTAACGCTGCCAGGAGGGGCAGGCGCGCTTCCCTCCAAAGGGAAAACACCATTTGAGTCCTGGATGCTCCTAATCCTAATAATTGCAACTGTAACCGTGGATTGAGCGATTGTAGTGCTGCGGTGGTTAATCCCGTTACAACAGGTGCAGCAATGATAACCTGGGCAATGACAATTGCTGTTGGCGTATAAATTAAATTTAAATCACCAAAAGGGCCTGAGCGCCACAACATGATTGCAACGAATAATCCAACGACTACCGGGGGTAATCCCATGCCCGTATTGACCATGCTCAGCAAAAAGTTACGCCCAAGGAATGTTTTCAATGCCAGTAAACTCCCCAAAGGTAAACCAATTAATAAGCTCAACAATGTGGCTAAGCCAGAAATTTGTAGAGAAAGCAGGGTTATTTGAAGAATTTCGCTATTGAAGATCATTTTCTTTTTGGTGTCATCCGTATTTCGCGTCACTCAACTGATTTAGTTTATTCGTGATCATCATTCGTGGATGGGTTTCTATTCATAAAACCTTCTCCATATATGCGACCACGAATAAACTATTATTTGATTAACCGCCAGTCGATGGAAGATTGTGTTCCCTTTATTTGATTAATGTTTATCCTATACATCCAAAATTAGGGTAGCCCTAAATCTGCATCGGTTTTATCTGCATCCGCATAGAAGAGTGGCTGTCCGTATTGTTCTACCCCAAACTTGGCAATGACCTGTTGTGTTTCCGGTGCAGTGAGAAATTTCAAGAACGCCATGGCTCCCTCATAATTCACCTTAGGCCATTTTTCTGGATTGACGGTGATGACATGGTAGATATTCAGCAATTTTTTATCTCCCTCAACCAAAATTTCCAGGCTGAGATTCTTCTGGTTTGCAAGGTAAGTGGCTCGATCCGTCAGAGTATAAGCCTCTTTTTCGGAGGCTACCGTGAGCGTGGCTCCCATCCCTTGACCTGTCTCAATATACCAGGGCTTCCCTTTTGGATCCAGGTTAACATCTTTCCATAAGGTTAATTCCATTTTATGGGTACCCGAGTCATCCCCGCGGGAGACAAAATTGGCTTGCTTCTCATAAATAGCCTTGAATGCATCGGCCACAGCCTTTCCCTTGATCCCAGCTGGATCGGCTTTAGGGCCTACGATAACAAAGTCATTATGCATCACCAGAGCCCGGTCTTTGCCATTCCCTGCCTGCATAAATGCTACTTCGGAGCTAGGTGCATGAACCAGCAATACATCCGCATTGCCCTCCTCGCCCATTTTCAAAGCCTGACCAGTACCCACGGCAACTACTTTCACCTTATAACCGCTTTGCTCTTCAAATAACGGGATCAGGGCATCCAATAAGCCAGAATCCTGAGTGGAAGTCGTGGTTGACAGGATAAGATCTGTCGCTGTTGGACTGGCTTGGGATGGAGCTGGAGAAGCCAGGGATGTTTCTGTGACCATAGCTGGCTCAATCGTTGCAACGGTAGGCATTTCTCTTGGAAGTGCCACAGCTTCCGTTTGAATGACCGTTGGCGCTGGAGTTGGGCTGGCAGTACAAGCCGCACTGAAGACAAGAAAGAGCATGAGAACAAGATACAAAGCTTTTTTCATGATTCACTCCTCAAAATAGAATTTGTTCACCACTATGGGTGGTGTTATAACCGGATAAAGTTTGGATTTGATTGCGGAACTCTGAACTGGTCAGTGAAACTAATAGCGGGCTAAATTTGTCCATTTCCTGATTATAAAATACCAGATCATAGCGTTCTTCATACAACGGGATGAAGTCCAAACCAAAATGGAAAGCGGCTGCCTGTAATCCTAAAGCGACATCAGCCTCTCCCTTTTGAACGCACCTGGCGGTTTGTTGATGGGTGTTGAACTGGTGCTCATAACCCAAAACTTTAGCCGTTGAAATACCCAGGCGCCCTAACTCAGTATCTAACCAGAGTCGAGTCCCCGATCCCTCATTCCGGTTGACAAAACGTACATCAGCCCGGGCAAGGTCGTTTATTCCATGAATCCCTTTCGGGTTTTTTCTGGCGATCATGAGACCTTGAGTACGATGGGCAAGTGTAATTACCTGTAAGGAACGATCGGGAAACAAACGCTTTAAGGTGGGTGTATTGTATTCACCCGTAGACGGATCCAGAATATGCGTACCAGACAATTGGCACACCCCTTGACGGAGGTTGATCAATCCGTTAAGAGACCCAACCGGCAGGATAATCATTTGTAGAAATCTTTGAGTCCTCGCTGCCAACCATTCCAGAGCTAAATCGTGACTGCCAGAAAAGATTAAAAACGGCTTATCGCTAGCCGGCAAAACCCACTGCTGTACCAGATAAGCTCCCGCTTTTGCCTGATAATATTTTTCAATCACTCTACCAGTTTTCCGTACCTCCACTAACTCCACTAATCCAGCTTTTTCTAATCCAAGTAAATGATGGCGCACCCAGGCGGGAGAGTGTTTTAGCTGGTTCGCTAACTGAGAAAGAGTCGCTTGCCCGGTTAACAAGCGTTGTAAAATCAGCAACCGCTGGGGATCAGCTAAAGCTTTGATTTGATCAACGGATTGTATAGTTCGGGCAGAATTCATTACGTTTAAGGATTTCCTTAATCGTAATTATAGTCGAAACAAACGGGCAGGAATCTACCAAATTCACATAAAACTCCCCAGGCATATAAACGTGTCTAATTTTTGTTTCATGAAATATAAGATGTTTATCAGAAGTTAATTTCAATTTAGTTCTAGTTAAGAATTTGTGTTAAAATTTTCAATGGAGATATCCTTATAAATTTTATAAAGGTTAGGAATCTATGAAAAAACGATGGATCCTGATTGCAGTAGCTATCCTGATCGTTGGATTGGGAATTTTCTTTTACATCCGCTCACGCCAACAAAGTACAGCCAGTTCATCCAGTAGGTTTGAAACGGTGGAGGTTGCGCGTGGACCATTAATTGCTACAATTGGAGGCACGGGGAGTGTCCATGCTAACCAAACGGTGGCGCTTGTTTGGCAGACTAGTGGAACAGTTGAAACCGTAAATGTAAAACTAGGTGATCAGGTGAGCGAAGGTGAGGAGTTAGCAAACCTGAAACGCGATTCCCTTCCTCAAAACATCATCTTAGCCCAAGCTGATCTCACCCAGTCAAAGAAGGCATTAGATGATTTATATACGAATGCTGAAACTCAACGAAATAACGCTATGCAAGCGATCACAAAGTACGCTGATACAGTCCGAGATGCTCAATATCAATTAGATAACTTTACCGTTCCAATCTCTCAAACTGGAATGGAACCCATGGAAGCCTTGGATAAAATGAAACAAAAACTCGATCAAGCTAGAGCAGCATTCGAACCTTATAAATACGAATCCCTCGAAAACAAAACTCGCAAAGAACTAAAAGAGGCATTAGACAATGCTCAGAGTGATTATGATGCCGCGGTTAAGCGCGTTAAATATGTCTATGACCTAGAGGTTGCCAAATCGAACCTTGAAAAAGCCCGGGCTGATTACGAAAAATGGAAAAATGGTCCTTTACCAGAAGATATCGCCGCGGCTGAGGCGCGTATAGCTGCCGCAGATGCCACAGTAAAATTAGCCCGACTCACCGCTCCTTTTGCTGGAATAGTCACTCAGGTGGAAATCAAAGAAGGTGACCAGGTCACGCCTGGAAAAATAGCCTTTCGGATTGACGACCTTTCGAGCATCCAAGTGGACGTGGAAATCTCAGAAGTGGATATTAATCGTATCCAAGTGGGACAGGACACCACAGTGAATTTTGATGCTATAGTCGGAAAAGATTATCATGGTAAGGTTAAAGAGGTCGCCCCAGTTGGCACCGTTAACCAAGGTGTGGTCAATTTCATTGTCACCCTCGAGTTAAATGATTCCGATCAACAAGTCAAACCGGGAATGACCGCGTCTGCCAATATTATCGTTGAACAGATAGAGGATGCAGTGTTGGTTCCGAACCGCGCCATTCGCATGGTAAGCGGGAAACGGATTGTATACGTCCTACGTAATGGGTCACTTAAAGAGGTTCCCATTACCTTAGGGGCAACTTCCGATGTGAATAGCCAGGTTTTAGAAGGTGATCTTAAAGTGGGAGATAAAGTGGTGCTAAATCCACCGCTTACTTTCCAACCCGGTCAACCCCCACCCATCGCGATCCCTGGCCAATAATCGTTTGTTTCATTCGGTTCACCTATGACATTAGCCGCAGTTTGCTATCTCGACTGGAAAGGACAAATGAGATGGGTAATACCGTGATTAAGGCTATCAATCTGACCAAAGTATACAAAATGGGTGAAATCGAGGTACATGCCTTATGCGGACTTTCAATGGAAGTTCAACAAGGTGAAATTATTGCCATTATGGGGCCCTCCGGCTCTGGTAAATCCACTTTGATGAATATTCTGGGTTGTTTAGATCGCCCCACTAGCGGAGAATATATTTTAGATGGAGAGAATGTGTCCAGGCTAAAGGACGATGAACTTGCCAAGATCAGGAATAAAAAGGTCGGCTTTGTTTTTCAGAGTTTTAACCTGTTACCTCGGGCGACCGCCCTCATAAATGTCGAATTACCTCTGCGTTACGCCGGTTCAAATCATAACCATCATGAAGTGGCAAAGGCAGCTCTGGAGGCGGTAGGGTTGGGGGACCGCATGAATCACCGCCCCAATGAACTTTCGGGAGGACAGCAACAACGGGTTGCGATTGCCCGGGCAATTGTGAATGATCCTGCCATCATTTTGGCAGATGAACCAACCGGTAACCTAGACAGCAAAGCTGGTGAAGAGATTATTGAATTATTATTGTCATTGAATCGGGAACGCGGAACAACCCTCATAATAGTTACCCACGATCCTGATATTGCTGCCCACACCCACCGAATTATTCATATTCGGGACGGGGTAGTAGTCAGTGAGGAAAGAACATGAATGTGCTCACTTCTTTTTTTGAGGCTTTAGATAGCTTACGTTCAAATAAAACACGCTCAGCATTAACCATCCTGGGAATTGTGATTGGTGTTGGAGCAGTCATTGCGATGATCTCGATCGGTAGAGGGGCGGAAAATTCCATAACCGGTTCAATTCAGGGAATCGGCACTAACCTGTTGTTTGTATTACGAACTCAATCCTCAGACGTAACCAATCCTCAACCTTTAACTCTTGAGGATGCGGAAGCAATTAGCGATCCATTTCTAGCCCCTTCGGTTGCCCATGTCGCTCCAATGTTGGAAGGACAGGCAAAAGTGACTTATGATGGAGAGAGCCAATTAATCATCGTATCTGGGATAACCCCCGAATTCGAAATTGTCCACAATTATCAAGTTACCGAAGGGGAATTTATCTCTGAAGACCAATTGCTTGGTCGTTCATCTGTTGCCTTGATAGGACCGGACGCTGCGGATAATTTATTTGGTCGTAAAACCGGTATCGTTGGTGAAACAATTCGAATTGAAGGACAACCTTTTCGGGTCATTGGTGTACTTGAATCCAAAGGCGGATCCACCTTCACAAATCAAGATAATGTGGTGCTTATCCCATTAACGACCGCTCAAACTCGTCTATTTCACCGCAGCAAACGCAATCAAGTGGATTTGCTCATCGTAGAAGCCTATAGTCCCGATGCAGTCCAAAGCGCTAGTGATGAAGTATCCGAGATTTTGCGCAATCGTCATAAAACAAAAATTGGGGCAGATGATTTCACGATCCTAAAACAACAAGACTTCATCGAAACAGCCAGCATGATCACAAATATCCTGACTATTTTTCTAGGTGGCGTAGCTGCTATCTCCTTACTAGTAGGAGGGATTGGCATCATGAATATCATGCTGGTCTCGGTTACAGAACGTACCCGTGAAATTGGATTACGCAAAGCTTTAGGCGCCCGGCGAGTTGATATTCTCGTTCAATTCTTAACTGAATCGGCAACACTTAGCCTAATCGGTGGAATTCTGGGGATCTTACTAGGTTGGGGCATTTCTTATGTGGTTGGGTTAATTGCAGCAGCCAACAAAGCCAATATCACTCCCACAGTGACCCTGGACACCATCTTGCTCGCCACCTTGTTTTCAACTGCAGTGGGCTTGTTCTTTGGGCTATATCCTGCTAACCGGGCAGCTGGTTTAGAGCCAGTCGAAGCTCTCCGCTATGAGTAATCTGAATTTTACTCACCTATAAGATAAATTGAATTTACAAGCTCTTGATTGCAATTTCCAGACGATCAAGAGCTTCTTGTAAGATCTTTCTAGGAGTTCCAAAATTAAGCCGTACGAATCCTGCTCCGCCATTTCCGAAGGGTATTCCATCATTAAAAGCAACTTTCGCCTGATTTAGGAAAAATTCATAAGGTGAGGGTTTGAGGTCCAATGCCCGCATATCTAACCAGGATAAGTAGGTTCCCTCCGGTTGGGTGAAGTTGACCTCAGGGTTGTGCTCTTGTAACCAACCGGAGAGAAAATCCCGGTTCCCTTTCAAATACACAAGCAACTCGCTTAACCATTCTTCTCCATCTTGATAAGCAGATTCGGCAGCCGCCCAAGCTAAGGTATTAATGCCACTTAATAACCCCTCGCCCGCTAAAAGAATTCGCTTGCGCAACTCTGGATCAGGAACAATCGCAAAAGAGAATTCCAAACCTGGAATATTAAATGTCTTACTGGGTGCCATCAAGGTAACGCTGTTTTGAGCAATTTCGTTGTCAAGGGCAGCGATTGGGATATGCTGGTGAGGAGAAAATATCAAATCATTGTGAATTTCATCGGAGCAGATGATTACCTTTTTCTGTAAACAGATTTCCGCCATTCGTTCTAACTCCAATTGAGTAAAAACCCGTCCGGTGGGATTGTGGGGATTACAAAGGATAAAAACTTTGGTCTGCTCACTGATAGTATTGCTAAACTCATCAAAATCTATCTCATAGTGTAATATTCTTTCCTTAGAGCCGGTTTTAATGGGAAGTAAAGGTGCATCCACTCGCTTCATGGAGGCATTTTTTGCTGCTGCTAAAATAGGAGGATAAACCGGCGGCTGCACTAGCACCTCACCATTTTCTTCAGCCAGCGCATGGACTACTAAATTAAAACCCACCACCACACCGGGTATAAAAAGAATATCCTCTGGCTGAATATTCCAGTGATAAAGTTGTTTCATTCGCTCCACAATGATTTGACGCATTTCTGTTCTTTCATGTGGATCGTTGCTGTGGCCAACTGGATAACCATAAATACCCTGTTCGACTGCTTTTTGTAAGGCATTAATGACCGGTTGCGGGCATAGAAAATCCATATCCGCAACCCATAAAGGTATAACATCTGCTGGGTAGGTATCCCATTTTACACAATGGGTATTCCGTCGAGAGATGATGCGATCGAAATTAGTTGACATGATTTATTCTTCCTTTCTTAAAGAGCGACCGGGTTGTTGGGATTCCTGTATAATCCATGCGCTACTTGGAGGTTTGGGGTTGTAATTAAAATGACAATGTGGGTATATCTTTTTATTAACCATTAATCTTTCCTGTGAAAATAGGATCGCCTATTGATTTTTTTCCTCTTATAGAGATAATAAAGCAAGGTTTATATTCTGCAATCATTCTAATCATTTCTAAGGATTTTTCTATTGTATTCCAAAATAATCAGTTGGCGAAAACTCATCGTACTTGCTTTTCTTCCCTTCATGGCAGGTTGCATTGGAACCAAAACCACCCTTGCCCCATCCCAGACCCCGCAAGCTAATTTTTCTATTTCTCCAGACACCATAATCCTCAAATTAAAATTATTAGATGGGAAGACGATCGAAATCAATTATCAAGAGATTCAAGCCTTACCTCAGGTTAGCCAAATACTAGATGATAAAGAAGAAAGGGGAATACGTTTAATAGACTTGCTCCATCAATATGGAGTAACCAATTTTTCCTCTATCACGCTCGCTGGGAATGGTCAAAGCATTGAGTTGGCGAATGACCAGATCACGGAAGAAGTTCTCCTGGCTTATTCAAAAAATATTTATCTCAAATTAGCGTCTCCTCAAATTCCAAAAGACCAATGGATTAGAACCGTCCTGAGGATTGAAGTCCATTAACTTGGGAGTCAGCCAGCTTGCTTGCGGTTTCGCTGAAGTACGCTCAGCGTGGAGCTTCCAAACCATGTGCTTCAAGGAGGGGGGTATCTTGCAGTAATTGCTCAGTCACTGTATCTGCCACCACTTCTCCTTCATCCATGATCACCATCCGGGGAAATAATTCATGTACTAGATACATATCATGGGTCGAAACCAACATGCTCATTGGCAAATCCTTCAGAAAGCGAATTAAACTTCGCCGGGCGCGTGGATCAAGCCCAGAAGTGGGTTCATCGAACGCCAACACTTCGGGCTTCATCGAAAGCACGGTCGCAATGGCAATCCGTTTTTTTTCGCCCAGGCTTAAATGATGGGAAATACGATGAATGTAGTCTTGCATTCCCACAATGTTTAAGGCTTCTTTTACCCGCTGATCTACCTCTTCCAAAGGTAATCCTTGATAAAGGGGTCCATAAGCCACATCATCGTAAACGGTTGGCGAAAATAACTGATCATCTGGCGTTTGGAAAACCATGCCCACCAGGGCACGCACCTTGGCTAGATTTTTTGGATCGTTCAGTGATAAACCACAAACCTTGATTTCTCCCTTGCCTTTTAATATCCCGTTCAGATGAAGTAATAAAGTAGATTTACCCGCTCCATTGGGCCCAACCAAAGCCACCCTTTCATTGGGAGCAATAAACAAATTGATATCCTTAAGTGCTTGATGTCCATCAGGATAATGATAAGAGAGGTGGTTGATTTCAATGGAGTGATGCACAAAAATTACCCAAATTGGAGAATCAAATTTGATATTAAGAGGATGAGTAAGTAAAGCATAAATCCAAACAATAATATTAGACTGTTGTTCTTTTTCCAGACTGGCAAAGGGAGAGTGCGCACTTCACCATCATAACCGCGGGCTAGCATAGCCATATAAACCCTATCTGCCCGTTCTAGACCACGCAAGAATAAGCTGCCTGCCATACCGCCAGCGATGCGAGATCGCCAGATGACTGTTTTACCTTCCCTGTATCCCTCTAAGTGGCTGCTTCGAGCAGCCCGGGCACGAATTAAACGCACCACTTCATCAGCGAAGATAAAAAGATAGCGCCACATTAATCCAAATACTGCAACTAATATGCGCGGCACCCCTACTGCCCGCATGGCAGTAAGGATATCCGGGAATGAGGTTGTCACCGCCAGGATGATTGCTGCTTGTACAGAAATCCAGGATTTCAAAGAGATGCTGATCAAGCGCTCTAACCCTTCCCATGAAACGGTTAAGGTTACATTACCAGGATGAAATTGAGCCAGCACATTTCCCGGAGTTATAAATGGAAGCGGGAGAGCTGCCAAAATAAAGGGAATAGAAAATAAGGCTCGCTGGAGATAATAAGGAAAGCGAATTTGGCTAATGAATTCAGTAGATATCAGGATTGCAATTAAAATGAAATAACCCGTCCAGGCTCCAATTGGCATCAATGAGGTAGTCAAGATTAATCCAACAATTAATAACAATTTAACCCGGGCATCCAGGGAATGAATCGGACTATGACGAGGTTGATAGGGATCGAGAAAATGAATATGCATAGTTGATCCTCTACAAACTGAAGGTGGTTCAGTCTCGTATGATAATAAGACTAAAAATCAGGCGCGGTGCCGATGTTGCTTCCAGTAGCTAACCCCAAACACTACCCCAAAAACCAGCAATATCCCGAATAACCCCGCAATAATGGTAGCCAACGCTTGATTGGAAATACCAGGGAATATATAATCCGGAATAATAATAAAAGAAGGAGGCCGGGCTTTAGCAAGAAATCCAAGTTGATCTGCCACCGACTCCAAGCCATCTGGATTCGTTGAAGCCAGGGGAGATAATACTGCCAACCCAATTGCAATAGACAAACCAACCACCCAAACCAATTTCCCCTGACTGGCAGAGGATTCCGCATGGGTAATTATATCGCGGCGGGCGGAATAGATAAAAGCCNNAAGCCAACGCCCCAACTGTGATCAGTCCCTCACCAATCCCAATCAGCGCATGAATTCCACCCATCGCTGGGACAGAAATATTTGCGGGTGAAGTGCCAGAAAGTGCTAACTGCAACGCACAAGAGAGCGCCGCAACCTCAATGGAAAGCCAGGCTGCCGCAAAGACGCCCACAAAAATTCCCCAACTTTTTCCCCCAGATAACCGGTAAATTGTGCGATATACCATGTAAGATACAACAACGCCTACAACTGCCATGTTAAACAAATTTGACCCTAATGCCAGCAAGCCCCCATCCTGAAAAATCAAAGCTTGAATGCTGACGACACTAGTCATGACCAATATTGCTGGGAAAGGACCTATTAAAATCGTTGCAATTGCAGCACCTAATAGGTGCCCAGATGTTCCACCAGCAATCGTAAAGTTTAACATTTGTCCGGCAAAAATCGCAGCAGCTAATACGCCCATTAATGGCAGCTGACGTTCTCCTAATTCCTGATTAACCCGTTTCAAAGCATAGCTAATGATAATAATGCTGATAATCCAAAAGATAATAGAGACCGTTGTAGATAAAAAGCCATCCGGTATATGCATTGCGATGGGTGAAGCTAACATAGGAACCTTTTATCCTTTTTGGAGTTCAGATAGATTTTGATTACAGCAGTTTTGGCATACTCCAGTTAATGCAATATGCTCAAAATCTGCTTTAAAACCTGTCGTTGTCTCAATTTGTTGGATGAGAGGAATGAGTAAGTCAACCTCTGCTTGATAAATTTTTCCGCATATTCGACAGGTCAAATGAAGATGGGTGCCATGTTTTTCGGTGGTATACATTAGTTTTCCATCTGAGGCGACAAAGCGACTTGCAAGTCCCCTTTCGACCAATAAATCCAGGGTTCGATAAACAGTGGCTAAATTAATTGCCTTACTGCGCTGAAGAACCTGTTGATATACATCCTCAGCGGACACATGCTGATCCCCATGCGCCAACGTTTCGATAATCATCTCGCGTTGGGGTGTGATGCGATAACCTTGATTACGTAAAGCTTGAATGAAAGTATGACAATGTGTCATTGCAAATATCCGTTATTGCAATTAATTGCAATAACGTTATAGCATCACATCTTTCGTTTGTCAATGTTATTGATTATGTAAATAGGGAGAATTAGTTAAATTTTGATCAAACATTATTAATAAAAGGCTTCCGAACAGGGAAAGGCTATGCCACTTCTAAATAACGTTCAATCTCCCAATCAGTCACCTTTAATCGTGACTCTTCTACCTCAGACCATTTAGCGCGCGTGAACGCACTGTACGTGGTTGGACCAAGTGCTGCTTGTAGGATTTTGTCTTTTTCCAATTCCCGCAGCGCTTCGGCGAGTGAACCTGGTAATTCAGGTATTTTCATTTTAGCCCGCTCTTCTGGGGTAAGATGATAGACATTGACATTATTCAACGGTTTTGGACAAGGCAGCTGATTGTCAATTCCATCCAAAGCCGCTGCTATCATCACCGTAAATGCTAGATAGGGATTAGCAGAGGGGTCTGGGCAGCGCAGCTCTGCTCGAATGGATTTCTCACGCCCCTCGTTATATTGGGGAATGCGAATGAGGGCTGACCGGTTAATCTGTGCCCAACCTACATAGACCGGGGCTTCATAACCTGGCACCAAACGTTTGTAGGAATTGACCGTAGGCGCAACCACGGCAGACATTGCACCAGCATGTTTTAACTGACCAGCAATAAATCCCAATCCAATTTGAGATAAATGATATTCATGAGTGGGATCATTGAATAAATTCTTCCCATCTTTTGTAAACAGGGATTGGTGACAGTGCATTCCAGAACCATTGATCCCAAAAATGGGCTTAGGCATAAAAGAAGCAATTAATCCATGCTGGGCTGCAATCGCTTTAACGGTATATTTCAACGTCAATACATTATCTGCAGTTCTCAATGCTTCCGCATACTGAAAATCAATCTCATGTTGACCGAGAGCCACTTCATGATGGCCCATTTCGACATCCAAACCCATTCCGAGGAGGGCATCCATTAACTCAGTCCGCACCCGTACTGCTTCATCGTTGGCTGAAAAATCAAAATATCCTCCCACATCGTGGGGGACGGGATGAATTGATTCAGAACCATTGTGTCGAAAGAGGAAAAACTCCGGTTCGGGTCCAACATTAAAAATCCAGCCTCGCCTGTCAACCTCTTCTAATACGGTTTTTAAAGTTCCGCGCGGATCTCCCTCAAAAGGAGTACCTTCTGGGGTGAAAATATCACAAAAGAAACGGGCTCGCCGGTATTCTTCAGGTGTCCAGGGTAATACAGCATAAGTAGCCGGATCCAATACCAAGCGCATATCGCTTTCCTGAATCCGAGCAAAACCTTCCACCGATGAACCATCAAACCAAACCCCCTCTTCCAAAGCCAGCGGTAGTCGTTTGACCGGAATATCTACCGATTTAACTGTTCCAGTTACATCAGTGAATTGGAGGGAAACGAATTTTACTTGATCTTCCTTGACTTGTTTTATGAGTTCCTGATTATTCATTCGTTTTCTCCACAGTGGATGTTGCTGCAGGAGCTTCTGTCTTTTCTGGTTCGTTTTTTTGGTTGTTTTTTTCACCCTCCTTATCCGTTGGATGAGAGCTTCTCACCGCACCGGATGGAGAGCGGTTATCAGTCGCATAAAATCCAGAGCCTTTAAAGACGATCCCTACAGGTGTATATACCTTACGGAGGGTATTTTTCTTGCACTCGGGGCAGCGAACTAGAGGAGAATCGCTGAAGCGTTGCTGCTGATCAAACTGGATCCCACAATTTTCACACCGATAGGTATAGATTGGCATAATTCACCTCTCATTACTTACATTAATCAAAATTTTATTATAATACACATAAAAATAAAATACAATATTTCCCTAATAATTTCTCTTTAAACCTCTTTGACATATCGAAATGATAGGGTTATAATTAACATTCGCGAATAAAACCGCCTTTTGGTTTGTACTTACCCACCTTTCTGGTGGATGAAATAATTTTATTAATATTGGAGTGTGGCGCTATGGAAACGAACGTAATAGCAGCCGCGGAAACTGCACAACCGATCGCCCTAGAAAACATTGAACGAAAGACCCATTTTAATGGAGTGATTAAGAAAATCACCTTAGCTGGGGCTATCGTTGACATTGGTTTAGCTGTTCCAGGCGTAGTACATATATCCCAACTGCAAGAAGGACCAACCAACCGCGTCGAAGATGTTGTCCAAGTAGGGCAAACTGTGGATGTATGGGTCCGCCGGGTTGATCCTAAGAAGAAACGCATTGAATTAACCATGATCAAACCTTTAGACCTTGAATGGCGAGAAATTGCCCCTGGAATGGTCGTTCGAGGGAAAGTCACCCGCTTGGAAAAATTTGGCGCTTTTGTTGAAATCGGCGCCGAGAGACCGGGTTTGGTTCATATCAGTGAAATGACCCACGGCTATATCAAATCCCCATCTGATCTTGTAAAAGAAGGAGATGAGGTTGAGACACAGGTTTTGGCAGTTAATCGGCGCAAGAAACAAATTAAACTTTCGATGAAAACTCTGGAAGAGATTCCGCAACCGGCTGAAAAACCAGCCAAGCCGCCAGTTCATCAAGAGGTCGTGCAAGAACTGGTAGAACCCCCTAAAGAAGAAGATTCCACCGCTATGGCGATGGCGTTGCGCGAAGCGATGGAACGCTCGAATGTCAATCTGGAAAGCCTGATTAGCACGAACAAAAGGCGCAAAAAATCGAAGGGTAACGAACTGGATCATATTTACGAACGAACTTTACAAAATAAACGTAAATAATAAATAAACGAGAAACATGAAAAGCGTGGGCTTAACCCACGCTTTTCTTTATTCTATTCCTTATGCTTCGTGGAACTCCCCTTCAACTACATCGCCTTCGCCTGATCCACCCGTGCTCCGCCCCTCACCATTGGTCTCTGGTGAAGTGGATTGGGTCTGATGGGCATAAAGCTGTTGGCTGAGAGCGTGGAAGGCATTTTGGAGGTCTTCACTCATCCTTTTAATCCGCTCGATATCCTCGCCTTTAAGAGCTTGACGCAACTCATTGATCTTTTGTTGGATCGATTCACGTTCTGCCATCGGAACTTTATCGCCCAATTCTTTCAAAGTTTTCTCGGTCTGATACGCCAAGTTGTCAGCATTATTCCGAACCTCAACCAATTCACGACGCTTACGATCTTCCGTCTCATGATCCCTTGCCTCGTGAACCATGCGATCAATCTCATTCTTATCCAAGTTCGTTGAGGCTGTAATAGTCACTTTTTGCTCTTTCCCTGTAGCCTTATCCCGTGCAGCCACATTGAGGATTCCGTTTGCATCAATGTCAAAAGTTACCTCAACTTGCGGCAGCCCACGTGGCGCTGGCGGAATACCTTCGAGGCGAAAACGACCCAAGCTCATGTTGTCTGCAGCCATAGGGCGTTCCCCTTGTAAGACATGAATATCTACAGCGGTCTGGTTATCCTCAGCGGTTGAGAAAACCTCACTGCGCCGGACCGGAATGGTTGTGTTACGTTCAATGAGCGGGGTCATTACTCCACCCAAAGTTTCAACACCCAGCGATAAAGGGGTTACATCCAACAAGAGGACATCCTTAACCTCACCCGCTAAGACGCCACCTTGGATCGCTGCCCCTACAGCCACAACCTCATCAGGGTTAACTCCTTTGTGAGGTTCTTTGTTAGTCAATGACCTCACCAAGTCCTGCACCATAGGCATTCGGGTTGCGCCTCCCACCAATACAACCTCATTGATATTAGAAGAATTCATCCCAGCATCCTTTAAGGCTGCGTTGAAAGGTCCGCGCAATCTGGCAACTAAGTCTTCAGTTAATTGTTCAAATTTTGCGCGGCTAAGTTTGAGCTGCAGATGTTTAGGACCGCTTGCGTCAGCAGTAACATAAGGAAGGTTGATCTCGGTCTCCATAACCGAAGAAAGCTCAATCTTCGCTTTTTCCGAAGCTTCACGTAGCCGTTGTAACGCCTGACGGTCACTCCGCAAGTCAATCCCATTCGCGCGTTTGAATTCATCCGCCACCCAATTTACAATGCGCTCATCCCAATCATCACCACCTAAGTGAGTATCCCCATTGGTTGATTTGACTTCGATCACTCCATCACCGACTTCGAGGATACTGACATCGAAAGTGCCCCCCCCTAAGTCGAAAACTAATATCGTTTCGTTTTCTTTTTTATCGAGGCCATAAGCTAAAGCAGCAGCAGTCGGTTCATTGATAATCCGTAACACCTCTAACCCA
>DHFN01000079.1 GCA_002402275.1 Anaerolineales bacterium UBA4823 | reverse complement strand
ATTTGTAGCTCACGTTTGTAACGGGATGTTCTTGTGGTAAATTGGCTCATGCTATCGCCCCATAATTATGTTATGAGTAGGGATATTACAACGTCACAAATAACACATTTGGCGGTAACAGTTCCTTATAAGCGAAGCGAGGAAGAATTCTTTTTTAATAATATATGCCTCTCTTCGCTCAGCATGACATTATTGACTTTTTAGACAATCTCAATGATTCCCCTTCCATAATTTCTCCGCCCGTATTCGGTTTTGCTTTTGGCGGGCTTTCAAAGCATTCATCTTGGTCTTTGCATGGCGATAGCCCCAGAATCCAAAAGGAGCACAAATGATTAGAATCTCAATAGCGATAAAAGTACCGTATTTTTTTTCATTCCCAGTTACGTAATCTCTCACAAAATAACCCACTGCGCCAGGACGAGTGATATTTTCAATTAAATAGCTGCCTGAGGAAGGAATTTCAAATGTATAAATGGGTCTCCCTTCAGCAAACGGGGTATCGTAAACCATCAAACCCCGCCGAACAAACCCCACGTTCACCTTCGCTTGATGCTTGGGATTATTAATTTTTAACCAGGGGTTACCCTTATCTTCTAAAACGGCATCGGTTACCGTTAACAAGTCCAGATTGGAAGTATATAGTGCATAGCATCCAGGAATTCCAAATTCGACTTCCTGCTTAGGGATACTTAAATCTATGGGAGTAATCTCCGCCTTCGAAACGAGATTTAATAATCCCAGTTTATTCAACGGGGTGATAAGAACATAGCCACTCCATTTGACGATTTCCCCCAAGTTGCCCACTAACATTATCCCGAAGGCAAGGATCAAGATACCCAAAATAATATTCCGGATGCGTGGAGGATGATAATTTTCAGACATTTTATTAATTACCCATTATTCGCAATCCCTATTCTACCAACAAATACTCTCCTAATCTTTAGCTCCTGAGGGGTTTTTTTCATGGAAGGCTCATCTTTGGGTCAACCCTTTCTTTGATCAATAAAGGGTACCAAAAATCAGCACCTTGATCTATTTCTATCCGACTTTCTTTTCATTTAAAACTTTTTAATAATCAAAGATCTTCCTTAAATTATTTGATTCTTTAATTCTCGCCTAGTCTGTCCATGCTATAATCCATTCAAATCCTATGAGTTTTGTTCATCTTCACGTCCATTCGGAATATTCCTTGCTGGATGGTTTTTGTAACCTCAAGAAGCTTGTTCAGCGCGTCAAAGATATGGGAATGAATGCGGTAGCCCTCACCGATCATGGTAATATGTTTGGGGTTGTTGACTTCTACAATCAAGCTACTGCAGCTGGTATAAAACCCATCTTGGGTGTAGAAGCCTATCTAGCTGCGCGCTCGATGTCCGACCGTGAGGTACAGCTAGATAAGAAATCCAGCCATGTTCTCCTATTAGCAGAAAACCAAACTGGATATCAAAATTTACTCCAGCTTGTTTCCAAAGCGCAATTAGAAGGTTTTTATTATTATCCACGCATTGACCATGAAACCCTTGCTCAATATTCAGATGGGATTATCTGCACATCCGGTTGTATGTCAGCCGAAATACCCCGGTTATTATCCGAGGATCGAGTGGAAGAAGCCCGTCACAAATTGGATTGGTATTTCGAGGTTTTTGGAAAAGAACACTTTTTCTTGGAACTTCAACAACACGACATCGGGGACCTCGAGAAAATCAACCGCAACCTTCTCGAGCTAGGCGATCACTATAAAGCCCAATTCATTGCTACCAATGATGTTCACTATATCGAAAAAGATGATTGGCGCTTGCAGGAAATTATGCTTGCGATCCAGACCGGTAGCCTTTTGACCGATCCTAATCGAATGAAGATGACCGATCCATCTTATTATTTGCGTTCCCCAGAGGAAATGGAATCATTTTTCAGCGAAGTACCCCAAGCACTTCAGAACTCCGTCGTAATCGCAGAACGCTGTAATGTAGATTTAAGTTTCAAGGGGTATCATTTGCCTCTATTTGAGGTACCTGATGGTTATACGCCGCAATCCTATTTAAGGGAAATTTGTGAAAAGGGCTTACGAAAACGATATGCTGACCAAGCAGATAACCCAGAGGTTCGCCAGCGTCTTGAATATGAGTTGCAGATTATTCACCAAATGGGGTTTGATACCTATTTCCTGATTGTATGGGACCTATGCCGGTATGCTCGTGAACATACAATCTGGTATAACGCCCGTGGATCTTCAGCCGGCTCGATTGTGGCTTATACTCTCGAAATAACTATCGTTGACCCCATTAAACATGGATTGATTTTTGAGCGTTTTCTCAACCCCAGCCGTATTTCCATGCCCGATATTGACCTCGATTTCCGGGATGATTGCCGGGCAGAGATGATGGAATATGCCAGCCGCAAATACGGGGAAGACAAAGTTGCCCAAATTATCACTTTTGGAACCCTAGGAGCCCGGGCTGCCATTCGGGATGTTGGAAGGGTGATGGATATCCCCCTTACTGAAGTGGATCGGGTAGCCAAATTAATCCCTAATATTCCCGGCAAGCCAGCGACTATCCAACAAGCTCTTCAAGATGTAGAAGAGTTGAAAGAAACTTACAACAACACACCATATCTAAAAGATTTAATTGACACTGCTTCAAAACTGGAGGGAGTAGTAAGAAACGTTGGCACCCATGCGGCTGGTGTCATTATTACAGACCGTCCAGCAGTTGAATATGTCCCATTACACCGTCCCACTAGCAACACTTCGGATGATAGCCCAGTTAAAATTGTCACGCAATTTGAAATGTCAATCTTGGAAAGTTTAGGATTGCTAAAAGTAGATTTTCTCGGGCTGGCAACCCTCACAATCATGGCACGGGCATGCGATCTAATCGAAAAACGGCATGGAATTGAATTCAATCTGCAGAATATCCCAACGGATGACCCAGAAACCTTTGCTCTTTTAGGTCGAGGAGAAACACTAGGTGTATTTCAGGTAGAAGGCAGTGGTATGCGCCGCTATCTCATGCAAATGAAACCTCAACACCTTTCCAATGTGATTGCTATGGTGGCTTTATTCCGCCCCGGTCCTATGGATTTTATCCCGAGTTATATTCGCCGAATGCACGGCGAAGAACAAGTACAATACCGCCACCCCGCTCTTGAGCCTATTTTCCAAGAAACTTATGGTCATCCGGTCTATCAAGAACAACTCATGTTTGCGGCAATGCAACTAGCTGGTTATTCGGCTGCTGAAGCAGATGATTTACGAAAGGCTATCTCCAAGAAACTAAAAGAAAAACTGCAAAAACACCGTCAAAAATTTATTCAAGGTGCTATCACAAATGGGATACAGGAAGAAATTGCGGGAGCAATTTTCGATGAGTGGGAAGAATTCGCCCGTTATGGATTTAATAAAGCCCATGCTGCCGATTATGGTGTTCTAGCAGTCCAAACCGCCTACCTCAAAGCCCATTACCCAGTTGAATATATGACCGCCTTATTATCCGTATCAGCCAATGATACTGACAAAGTCGCCTTATATGTAGCTGATTGCCGGCGTATGGGCGTAGAGGTGCAACCACCAGATGTCAACGTTAGCGGTTGGGATTTTACGATCGAGGATGATCCGAAAACTCGAAAATCGAAAATTCGTTTTGGATTTGGAGCTGTGAAAAATGTCGGGCATGGACCAGTAGATGTAATTCTCAAAGGGCGTCAAGATCAATCTTTCCTGGACTTAAATGACTTTGCTCAACGGGTAGACCTGCGTCAGGTTGGGCGCAGGGCATTAGAGAGTTTGATCAAAGTGGGCGCGCTAGATTGCTTTGGTCCACGTTCGGCTTTGCTCGAATCGATAGAAAGGATTATCTCTGCCAGTTCTGCCCATTTCCGGGCGCTCGAAATGGGTCAAATGACCTTATTTGGCACTCATACTGGTGTCAAAGATCAAATCGCGCTGCCTAAGTTATACACTTCCACGAGCAAGCGTGAATATTTAAACTGGGAAAAGGAACTGATCGGATTATATGTCTCAGACCATCCCCTCAGTCCATATATGGATATCCTTTCCCAAGTAGTGACCCATTTTTCAGCCCAACTTAGCGAAGCATCCCCTAATGAAAAAGTCCG
>DHFN01000092.1 GCA_002402275.1 Anaerolineales bacterium UBA4823 | reverse complement strand
GCTTTGCTACTACTCATAACATAATTATAGGACCTCCGCTGAATGTTATTTCATCTTCGAATGACGCCCCCCGGCGGTATAGCCGAATCCCAATACAATTGTCCAACATTTAATGATCGGTTAGTATTTCCAATTTCGCCAGGGAAGCAGCCACACGCTTCAGCCCAACACTTTCGAAAAAGATATCCAAGACCTCGTCATCATCGCTCAAAACGCTGTTCAAAACCAATCCCTCTCCCCATTTGGAATGCCGCACCCGATTACCGGCTGAGAAACGATTATGTAAAATCGGGGCGGAGGACTTTGCTGATGAAAACCCCCAATTATCTTTAGGCTTATGGATCCCAATACCCAATTGAGCATCATCGGTCGTCTTAATCTGCAGGAGTGACTCAGGGATATCTTCGATAAATCGGGAACGAATCGCTGGTTCACTATATCCAAAGGAGCTCCGCATTTGGGAATAAACGAGGTAAAGTTTTTCCTTAGCGCGTGTGATTCCAACATAGAGCAGGCGCCGTTCTTCATGCATGGCTTCCATATCGTCTAAGGATCGCGCATGGGGTAGAGTACCATCGTTTAATCCGATGATAAAGACAATTGGAAATTCCAAACCTTTTGCAGCATGCAAAGTAAGCAGGGTGGGGGCATCATTGCTCTCAGCCAGGGTATCCTGGTCAGACACTAAGGCAATACGTTCAAGAAATGCACCCAATCCTGGTTGTTGAAATTCGGAGGCTAAACGGCGCAGTTCCATGACATTTTCCCAGCGGTCCTCCCCTTCTGGTGAACCATCATCAATGTAGGAACGATAATTAATGTCATTGATAAGGTTATCCAAAATCTGCAAAGGGGGTAATTCATCCACCTTGGCACGCCAGGACGTGAGCAAGTCACCAAAGTGGGCAATAGCTGTGACGGATCGTTGGGGAAAAGAAGAGGAAACCGCAGATTGGGTATCTTTGGCTATAGATAGGATGGCTTCGCCTGGGCTGAGTTTTACCTGTTGGGCAAATGCCTTCAATTGGATAAAGCTTTTATTCCCGATTCCCCGTGGAGGTGTATTTAGTGCTCGTATCAAACTCAATTCATCTGCCGGATTATGGACAAGACGTAGATAAGCCAATAAATCCTTTATTTCTCGGCGCCCATAGAACCGTTGTGCTCCTACCAGGCGATATCGTAATCCATGTTGTAGAAATTCTTCTTCGACGAGGCGGGATTGAGCATTGGTGCGATACATAATGGCAAAATCACCCGGCTTGGCTGTTTTTGTCTGAATCATTCCCGCAATCGTTTTGACCACAAAATTGGCTTCTTCACGGTCGTCGGTGGTTTCTACCAGATTGACTATCTCACCACTCCCCCGGCTAGTGAAAAGTCTTTTCGGAGCTCGGTGCGGATGAGGTTTAATCACTGCCATTGCCACATCTAAGATTGCTTGAGTAGAGCGATAATTTTGTTCAAGTAGGATGATTTGGGCGTCGGGGAAATCGCTTTCAAAGCGGAGTACGTTGCGGTAGTCCGCTCCGCGCCAACGGTAAATAGATTGATCAATATCCCCGACGACAAAAAGATTGCGATGAAATGAACTAAGCTGATGTACCAGAGTGTATTGTGCTTGATTGGTATCCTGAAATTCATCCACTAAGATATGCTCAAATAAGCGGGCATATTTTTCTTTTGTGGCAGGAAATTGATCAAATAAATGAACCGTCCATAAAAGAAGGTCGTCGAAATCCAAAGCGTTATTGGTCAAGAGCAACTCTTGATAACGACGATAAACCCGGGATATAATTTCCGAACGGTAATCTTGGACGGGGAAGTCATCGGGTAGGTGGAGTTCATTTTTTGCAAAAGAGATGGCGGCATGGATACTAGCTGGGCGATTGCGTTTATCATCCATATTCAGTTCTTCTAATGCCTGACGCACTAATGCTAGTTGGTCATCGGTATCATATATGACAAAGTTGGAGTTGAAAGGCAGCTGGGAGGCTTCGCGACGTAAAATCCTGGCACATATTGAATGGAATGTGCCCATCATTAAGCCACGACTTTGCGGTTCGCCTAAAAGATGTTGGACGCGAGATTCCATCTCCCGTGCTGCTTTATTGGTAAAAGTGACAGCTAAGATCGAATAGGGGTGAACACCCAGCGTGCTGATCAGGTAAGCTACCCGTTGGGTAAGCACCCGGGTTTTACCCGAACCGGGTCCAGCTAAAACTAGAACGGGTCCCAAGCCAGCCAACACGGCTTGTTGTTGTTGAGGATTTAGACCAACAAGAATATCCATATTGGAAACATTCTACCGCGAAAAATGAAGCCATGTTTAGAGATTATCTTACCATCTCATAAGCATTCCTAGTTTTCAAACAAACACAACAAAATCAAACCTGATTTACAAGTCACGTTCCAAATGTGATCTCCAATTTCTTCCTAGCTATGTACTTCCTCGTAGCTCATGCTTTGAGCATGAGGTTGTAAATAGCTGATAAAATATATGAATGAAATGGGATTATCTCGGAAATGAATGGGCTGTTGAGCATTTGAGCAAGCATGTCAGAGAGGATGCTCCAAGGCATGCCTATCTCATTAGCGGACCTTCCGGTATCGGTAAGCGGACATTGGGGTTACGTTTTGCCATGGCTCTCAATTGTACTCAACCCACTTTAGGAGGGGATGCGTGTGGAGCATGCCGATCTTGCGTTCAAATATCGAAAATGCAGCACCCAGATTTGGACATTCTTCAGGCGGATCAATCCACTGGGCAACTCAAAGTGGATCAAATCCGTGAACTCCAACATCATCTAGCGCTATCACCTTATGAAGCCCGTTATCGGATTGCATTGTTGTTAAATTTTGAACGGGCGAATCCTAACGCTGCCAATGCCCTATTAAAGACACTAGAAGAACCTCCTGATCAAGTTATTCTGATATTAACCGCCGATTCACCAGAAAATTTATTACCCACAATTGTCTCACGTTGTGAAGTGATTCGTTTACGCCCGCTTAGTTATGAGTTCCTTGCTTCCCAACTGGTTCGTAATCTAGGAGTTGAACCAGAGCGGGCGGCGATACTGGCTCATGTTTCCAATGGATGTCCGGGATTGGCGATCCGCTATCAGCAACAGCCATCCTTGTTCCAAGATCGGCAAAAAGAGATCATGGAGCATTTAAGGCTCCTTAAAAGCTCCTATATTGAGCGTTTTTTCTTTGCGGATCAACTTTCCAAGGAGAAAGACAAACAGCGTTTGCAGTTTGCTTTAGAAAGTTGGTTGTCGTTTTGGAGGGATGCGATTTTGGTGAGTAATGGGGCAGGGAATTATTTGACGAATATTAATTTAGAGGGCAGCCTAATTTCATCCCTTGAGAGGATTCCCTGGCAGCAAGCCCTTCAAGCAGTAACAGCGATTCAAAAGACGATGGCTTTGTTGGAGACAAACGTTAATTCCCGCTTAGCTTTGGAAGTACTTGTGCTCAATTTACCCCATTTGGAAGGATAAAAACGCTCTATTCATTTTTTAGGATAATCTCCCTATAAATTTGTAATACAATTAGCCAATTTTGTAGCTGAGATTGTCCCAAAAGAAGATTGTCCATCTTAACAAAGCGAGGGGTCTTTTCATAATCTACTATAGATATCTCGCTACCCTCAATAAGACATATATGATTTTTTTTGGACAATCTCAAATTTATACATTCAAAGATTAACCCCCAAAATAGTCGTCTTTGAAAATGCGAACTGTTTTGGAAATCACAATCAAGCCAGCCTATAGTGAGGTTCTCAAATACAATCAAATCCAGCGGGTGTTTCCTATTGCATAATAAGCATGGATAGGTATAATTCATTCATATTCAGTAACTGTATGACGGTGATCAGCAGAGGTATTGAATAAGTTCCCATTCAGTGGAGACCCG
>DHFN01000006.1 GCA_002402275.1 Anaerolineales bacterium UBA4823 | reverse complement strand
GATGACAACCCAAAAAAGTCACTGCAAGCCACTTTACCACTATGCTTCGAGGTATTCGGGATGAGTAGTTTGGCTAAGTGACGTGGCAGTCAGCATTAGTGTTGGACTTCGGCTCACATTTGGTCTGTGTTGATGAATGAACAGGATACAACGGTGGTTTGAGGGTGTTATATTAGATCTTTGTATCAAAGTCAAGACTCGCTCGATGCCCTACATGCACATTGTCACGCACCAAAATGGCTACGCGCAATACCTGATAATTATTGGACATATTGGGCTAGTTTTATTGCAGCAAGGGAGAAGTTACTTGGGTAAAAATCTTCGCAACGGGAGCTCAGGATGAAAGAAAAGTTATCGTTCTGCGAATTTATAAAAGGAAATTACTATATTTTTTAATGACAGTAATTTTTGCCGAAATTCCCCCCGCAAATCAGGATTCAGTGTTTATAATTACAACAAATCAATCATGAGCTATTCAAGGGAGGAAGCTATGAAATTTCGATTTTTCCGCATTTTTGTTTGTCTTTTAATCTTGTCCATTGTTTTTCAATTTCCTACTGTACCTGTGCAAAGCAAAGTTGATTTAGTCCAGAGCTTTCCCGGCCGACCCCATCAGGAAACACATCCTGAAGATCCTTATATTTTTCTTCCAGCTGGTCGCGAGAAATCGTTACAACACTATTCAACCATGCCAGAAGGCTTACCACTTGAGCTTGTAAAACACTACCGGTTGGAACAAGCGCAGCCAATCGAGACCGAATATATTCCACCCAGTCCTGAGGTGATTTCCAGAACACAGGATCAAGTCAACAGTTTTGATTGTACAACGGTTACGGATGTACCTCAAATCGAATGCGAAGCCTTGGTTGCAATATACAGCAGTACCAACGGCGCAGGGTGGATAGAAAATGCAAATTGGTTGACAGGAACAGAAGTATATAACTGGAATGGTGTTGTTGTTTTAAGCAATCACGTTAGCGCACTTTTCCTTGAATTCAACCAGCTGAATGGTAACATACCTTCCGAAATTGGCAATTTACAGCAGGTACAAGATCTCTACCTATACTCCAACCAACTTACAGGTGATATTCCTATACAGATGGGTCAATTGATTAACTTAAAGACCCTCGAAATCGATCGGAATTTTTTGACAGGAAGTCTCCCTCCACAATTAGGCAATTTGACTAATCTGGAATGGCTCCTACTTCAATCCAACCGATTAAGCGGGAGTATACCGCCCGAATTTGGCGACATGGGAAATTTAAAGGGTCTTGTTCTATCATCTAATCAGCTGATAGGAGAAATTCCACCTGAGCTTGGCAATCTAACTAATCTCCGAGATCTTCTGTTATCCTCGAACCTGCTAACGGGTAGTATCCCACCCGAGGTGTTCAGAGAAACAAATCTGTACACTCTCGCTCTTTATGGGAATCAGCTGACCGGAGAAATCCCACCTGAATTGGGTACCCATACTAATTTGGAATACCTTAGTCTGGGTTTCAATCGGCTAAGCGGCAGTATTCCAAGCTCATTGGGCAATTTAAACAATCTTCAAAGTCTATACTTGTATTACAATCGGTTGAGCGGTTCGATACCATCTGAGCTATCAAACATTGTAGGCTTGCGACAATTACACCTTACCAACAACAAGTTAACTGGAGTTGTTCCAGAGAACCTTACTAATTTAGTAAATCTTTGCACACCAAGTGATAATGCTTATCCATGCTGGGGTAATTATGGTCTTCAATTGAGTTATAACGGCTTAAATACTTTCGGTTATTCAGGAGCGCTGCTCGAATTTCTTGATATGAATGACCCTGACTGGGCGGAAACTCAAGTCGTACCTTTTACATCCTGTTCCCAAGTTTCTGATGTGCCACAGAGCGAGTGTGACGCCCTAGTGGACCTTTACACCAGCACAAATGGCATTAAATGGACAACCGAAAGTAACTGGTTGTTATCCAATACTATCGCTGATTGGTTTGGAATAATTGTCATGGGCGGACACGTAAGCTATATTTTTCTATCAAATAACCAAATGAGTGGAGTAATACCATCCCAGTTGGGCAGCCTGAACAATTTGAAGAGTCTGAATCTTGATGGGAATTTGTTAACTGGCAGTATCCCACCCGAATTGGGTGACCTTACCCTACTCCTTGGGCTCGACCTCGGCGATAACAACCTTACGGGTAATATTCCCGCCAGTTTTACCCAACTAATCAATCTATGTGACCCTGGCATTATCGATTATCCATGCAATGGGATCTATGAGCTCGACCTTGGTTATAACCACCTAAACGTCCCTGCAATAGAACCTCCAGCAGGCTTCCTCGCAATCAAGGATCCGGATTGGTACCTGACGCAAGCGGTGGAAGAAGAAATTCCAGGCGAGACGGGTGGGACAATCATCTCGAATGATGGAAATACCGAAATCGTGATTCCGGCGGAGGCCGTTGATGGCACAGTAAATTTCCTCTTTGCACCCCAACCAGATCCAGGTCACACTACTGGCAGCCTTACTACCATTGGTAATAACTTTGAACTGACCGCCACGCTTGGAGATACTCCTGTAACTAGTTTTAACCCACCACTAACTCTTACTCTCCATTACAATCAAGACCTGCTTGGTCCAATCCCGGAAGAGACACTCGCGCTTTACTACTGGGATAACAGCCTCTTGGTATGGGTTGATGCAATTACAACCTGCTCAGGTGCCCAATACACTCGAAACCTGGAGGAAAACTGGATTACCCTACCCCTCTGTCATTTAAGTGAGTTTGCACTGATGGGTGAACCAATCAGTATCTATTTGCCTTTGATTAACCGGTAGAGGGGTTGACACGCATACTCCTTGACTCATGTTGGTGTGGCGGATTGCGCTTTTTCAGCGTACTCCGCCATACAATTATCAGGAGAAAGTATTCTCAAGTTTGTTGCGAAGCCTTTCATCATCATATCTTGCATGATTGGGTATTTGTTGTCTGGCAAAGTGTCGTGGCAGTCTGCCTCAATGTTGGAGTTCAATAAATCCCTGGATTGAATTTATTAGTAAGTGATACACAATGGCAGATTGAGGACGTTAGTGTGGATCATCAGATCAAGGTCTCTACGCCCTCAAGAACCTATGCGCACATTTTCACGCGCGTCAGTGGCTACGCGCATAATTTATGGCATTGGGAGTGACATCTTTT
>DHFN01000135.1 GCA_002402275.1 Anaerolineales bacterium UBA4823 | reverse complement strand
TTTTATCCGCCAGGTTTAAAACCGATTTTGTGCGCAGATTATTCTCCCATAATCTGGACAACTAATTCCCTGCGGCGGGAGCGGACATCGAAGTCTATGAATATAATCTGCTGCCAGGTACCCAAGGTAAGATGCCCGTTGACAAATGGTACTGTCAGAGAAGGACCTAAAAGCGCAGCTCGAATATGACTGTGTCCATTGCCATCTCCCCAGCGGCTGTTATGCGCATACGGTTGGTTGGGGTCAACTATCTGATCCAGCATTCGGCGTAAGTCACTAAAACAACCGCTCTCATGTTCGATGGTAGTGATTGCACTGGTAGAAGAGGGGCAGAAGATGGTGACGATCCCGTTTTGTAGGTCAGCCTGACGAAGGAGATCTTGAACTTCCTCGGTAATGTCATGGATGTCGGAGTTCCCTTGAGTAATGAGCTGGATTGTCATGGTCTTGATCATTCGCAACACTCCTAAAAAAATAAGTATAGGAATTATAGCAGGGCTTACGGGCGTTTTTAAAGCCCTATTGCATGGGAATGATAACCGAATACAACCGAAAGAGTCAGGTTATAACCGTGACCTAGGCTACCTTAACCATCTCTCCTGGGAAACAGGTTGACCAAAAATCATAAATGGCATATCGAGCGAAGGGAGATATCTAAGTATTGATGAAAATAACTCTCGATCCGTTTGGGATGGCAAGCTTCTTTTATGACAGCTCCTTTCACAACTTTACGAATGAGGGTAAATGTTGTAGACTTCTTTTGACATAAAATCTTTTTTCCAGGAATTGTAAATGTATGGACACGGTCAAGATTATCTTCCGAAATAAAGAGTACGAAGTGCCAGCTGGGAAAACACTGTGTTTTTCCTTAGAAAAACTCGGTATTAATCGTGAATCGGTTTTAGCCAGCCGGAATGGGGTGCTCATAACTGACGATGAGTTTTTGCGGGAAGAGGACGTGATCCATCTTATCGCGGTAATATCGGGTGGAGAGAGGGTGGTTAAAGAAGGATGAAGTGCCGCCGATGTGGAATGAAGGCGGTTATAAATATGCGCCAGCACAAGCTCGCCCTCTGTGCGACGCATTACCCCGAATGGATTGTAAATCAGGCACAACGGTTTATAAAAAAATATACGATGTTTAATCACCATGAGCGTATTTTAGTCGCCGTCTCTGGCGGTAAGGATTCATTATCCTTATGGGATATCCTTTGGCAACTTGGTTATCAGGCTGATGGGGTTTATATTGACTTAGGAATTGATGGCGGGTTGGAATATTCTGCGTCTTCTTTGCAATTTTGTGAACAGTTTGCTAGTCAACGAAATTTACGACTGAAGGTTTTCAGTGTCCCGAAAACGTATGGAATTGGCATCCCAGAAATAGCGGCTAAAACCAATCGTGGCAGGCAGAAGCCCTGTTCAGTCTGTGGTTTATCCAAGCGCCACATCATGAATCAGATCGCTTTAGAAGGCGGCTATAATGCCCTGGTGACCGGGCACAATTTAGATGACGAAGTGGCAACGCTGTTCGGAAATACATTAAATTGGAATGTCTCTTTTTTGGAGCGACAAAGCCCCGTTCTCCCAGCTCGCCAGACTGGCTTAGTACGGAAAGCGAAACCGCTTTGTCGTTTCTACGAACGCGAAACAGCTGCCTATGCCTTGGTACGAGGAATTCAATATATCAATGAGGAATGTCCTTTTGCAGCGGGTTCCACCTCGATTTTTTATAAGAATTTACTCAATCAATTAGAACAGGAAAAACCCGGAGCAAAATTGAATTTTTATTTATCTTTCTTGCAAGCCAAAGCGAAAGGTATGCACTCAACAGCTATAGGTCAGGAAAGCAATGGGGAAGATGAAGCTATCGGAATGGCTGGAGAAACCCTCTATACCTGTCCAAATTGTGGTCAACCTACCACAGTTGTTGGTCTATGTAGTTTTTGTCGGATGATGGAAAAAATTTCACGGTAACCCTATTAATCTAGAGTTACCGTGAGGCAATCAGCCAAATGGAATGGTTGAAAGATACAGAGGAACATTCCAGTGCGCATTTAATTTAGGGTTTCCAGACTTCCCACACTTTACCGACCAGCGCCGGACCAGGTTTGAGGGTTACTTGTCCGGGTTCCCAACCAGAAGGCATTACCTCACCGGTGGCGCGATTGTGTTGGAAGGCTTTAAGTTGGCGCAGGAGTTCTTTAGGATTTCGACCAACTTCAGGGGTTAATACTTCCATCGCCCGGATCACAAAATCGGGATCGATAATAAAGCGACCGCGTATATCTACCCCGGCTAACTCATCATATACGCCATAGATAGCACCGATCTTCCCGCCAGCATCTGCCAGCATAGGGAAGGGCACCCCACCTTGGATCATTTTACTAAGTTCTTGCTCTTGCCAAATTTTGTGAACGAAACGGCTATCTGTACTTGCTGAAAGGACTTCGACCCCCATGGCTTGCAATTCAGCATAGATTGCAGCGACCGCTGCTAATTCTGTCGGTCAGACAAAGGTAAAATCCCCTGGATAGAAACACAATACAATCCATTTACCTTTATAATCAGAAAGTTTTACTGGTTGAAACCCTTTACCTTCAATAAAGGCATTGGCTTCGAAGTCTATTGCTGTTTGGCCAACCCGAGCATTCACTTTATATACCTCCTTTTCGAATGTCAATTCTGTCTGGATTTTTTCAGTTACCGGTACAATTGGACCGCGAGCAGGTGTAACACATCCATCTTTCAGCTCTGCCACTTTAACCTCCTTTCTTAGGTTTAAATAAATTATGGCTTAAAAACGTTGATAAGTCAATAACCTACCTGATGAGACGATCGAAAAATAAATTGTAATGGGCTTGGAAGGAATAGATTATCCTAATAAAACTATTATTATTTATTGGAAAAGGAAAAGCTCAATCTAATGAGCTAAGGTTGCTCTTTAAATCTCATTCAAAGATGGGGAGTGAGTACCTTCACTAAACGATCTTTGGGCTGGTAGCCGGTTATCCGTTCCACTGCTTTTCCCCCTTTGAATAAAATTAAAGTGGGAATACTCAGTACTTTGTAAGTATTGGCACAGTCCGGGTTTTGATCCACATCTAATTTTAAAACCCCCAATTGATCCTTCCATTCATTCGCTAATTGGATGAGGACTGGCTCTAGCAATTTACACGGGCCACACCAGACTGCGCTAAAATCCACCAGAACCGGTTTGCTCGCTTGTATTACTTTATCCTTAAAATCCTCACTCGAAATGTGTTCCAACTCAGCCATAAGCCTCGTCTACTTACTGTAGACTCGGTGCTTCAATTCCGCCACATACGGAAGAGTCCGAAATCTATCTGCGTAATCTAAACCATATCCGACCACCCAAACATCTGGGATTTCAAAGCCTAAGTAATCCACTTTGACACCGTTATTTTGGCGTTGTTTCCTGACCAAAACACAGGTGCGCAGCGAGGTAGGTTTGCGGTTATTGAGGATATGTAAGAGGTAGTCCAGAGTATGACCGGAATCGACGATATCTTCAACTACCAGTACATGCTGACCTTCAACCGGCTCGCGTAAGTCCATTAAAATCCGTACTGCGCCTGAAGAAGTTGTCTTCCCATAACTGGAGAGTGCCATAAAATCCACTACGTGCGGAATACGTAGCTGGCGAGTTAAATCCGCCAGAAAAATAAAAGCCCCTTTTAAAATGCCAACGATATACAGGCGGTCTACATTTGCATAATCTTGTTCGATCTGCCTGGCAAGCTCGATAACTCTAGCTTGAATTTGTTCTGGTGTGATTAAGACACGTTCAATATCTGGATGGATATCCACTAATGAATTTCTCCTTCTAATCATTTTCCTGGCAAATACCGCACGTGATTATACACCTATCCAGGAATGATTCGATGGAAAATTGAGCATATAGTTAAAATCACCTTTTAATTAGAAACGTCTAAAAAGACCTCAAAGGTATTCTCCTGGTTAGCTATAGATTTTGAATAATAATGCCCATGATAAACTTATTCTTTTATAAAAGAAACCTTGGGGGTTTATTGAAGGATTCTGAAGAGAGCGGACTTTCTTGTATACAAGCAGCTCTCATTATTTTATTATTCTCTGGATTGAGAATAGAACCATTGGTTGACTTTATTATATTGGGAATTTTAGGTATCTAAAATTTTACCCGTGACTAACTTTCGGATTTTTGAATTGCTTAATCTGGAACAATTTGGAATATTTGGTTCTGAAGGATATAATAATTAATGACCACATTAAAAATTTTGGTAGATTGTCAGTACAAAAAGAAGGTTGCCAATGAAAAAAATCATTAATAATCCCGAGAATGTTGTTAAAGAAGAATTAGAGGGCATTGCACTAGCACACCCTGATCTAGTTAGGGTGAACTTTAACCCCAATTTTATTCAGCGTACCGATGCACCAATAAGAGGAAAGGTAGCCATTCTATCTGGAGGCGGTTCGGGGCACGAACCAATGCATGGCGGTTATGTTGGGCGGGGAATGTTGGACGCTGCTTGCCCTGGAGCAGTGNNCAGTGTTCACCTCACCCACGCCGGATCAAATGTACGCAGCTGCCAAAGCCGTTAATAGTGGCAATGGCATTCTCTTCATCGTGAAAAACTACACCGGGGATGTCATGAATTTTGAAATGGCGGCAGACCTGGTAAAAGCCGAAGGCTTGGAGGTTGAGAATGTCATTATAGATGACGATGTGGCTGTACAAAACAGTCTTTATACGGCGGGAAGGCGGGGTGTGGGCACAACTGTACTAGCTGAGAAAATTTGCGGTGCTGCAGCAGAGCAAGGATATCCGCTTCCTCAATTGGCGGAACTTTGTCGCAAAGTGAATAACCGCGGGCGTAGTATGGGCATGGCGCTCACTTCTTGCACTGTGCCACAGGTCCGTAAACCCACTTTTGACCTGCCCGAAGATCAGATGGAGATTGGAATTGGAATCCATGGTGAACCCGGACGAATTCGAGTGCCTTTGAAGCCAGCTGATGAAATCGTCGAAATGCTCATGCAGCCCATTTTGCAAGATTTACCCTTC
>DHFN01000225.1 GCA_002402275.1 Anaerolineales bacterium UBA4823 | reverse complement strand
ATTGATTAGCCAAGGCTGAGCCGAGAAAACCAGCAGCACCAGTAATTAAATAGTTCATCGTAGGAATGATTATAGCATAAAGTGGGTTGACAGATGCTGGCGCGTGGAGCTATTTGTGACATAGCAGTATCTATTCCAAACGAGGAGATTGCTTCGGCAAAGTTGTCTCCTTATTGTACTCAAAGTCGGTACCTCTGATTTGACATGAAATCACTATCGAAGTATCATGACTTGCATGCTTTGGCGACGTATCGTATCATGTTTTTTTTACGGGTTCGTTTTTATATTGCTCTTAGGGGCTAGTGCTGCACCGCCGGGTGATCAACTTGATAAAATTCGAACTTTCACTCGTCAAATCGAATTTAATTATGTGGGTTGGATGCTCCAAGCCTCCGAAGTAAAACTGAGTCAGTCTGCCAGCCGGGCAGCCCTATACCTACCTCCTAAAGCACAAAAACAATTGGTTTTAGATTATTTTGATTTAATTCGAAAATACGAGCAAGCAGACACCCAATTGACCGACATTTTTGCCGATCCTGCTATTCCTAATCCCTGGGAAGCCTCCAGCGATGTGCGCTCGAATATCACCGAGATAAATCTTCAGATTGAAAAAGTGGCTCCGATCGCAGAAGGGATTTTTGAAATTCAACTATCCACCTTGGCAGCCGATGAGGGCATTACATTCGGTGGACAACCTATACCCCCCATCTCTTATCACGTCAGCCCTATTCCCTCCTCCTTGATAGTATCACCCCGAAAAATCATCCGCCAGGATGCCAATATCTCCCTAAAAACTGATTTAACCACTGACCAAAAAGTGGCATTGGAAAATAAAGTTGATAATGCATTAAATGTCTCATCGTTAGTCGTTCCAATTGGTGGAATTGGAATTTACCCCACCATGGTCATGCAAACAACGGACATCAATTGGATGGCAGAAGTCGTGGCACATGAGTGGACGCATAATTATTTAACCCTCCGCCCGCTTGGAATTAATTATGAAACCAATCCAGAATTACGAACCATGAATGAAACTGCTGCATCCATTTCAGGAAAAGAATTAGGAAAATTGATGATCGAAACATATTACCCTGAATTTCTTCCACCACCATCATCCGAAAAAACATCTTCCAATCCGGAACCAACTTCTCCACAGCCCGTATTTAACTTTAACCATGAAATGCACCTTACCCGAATTCAAGTGGACAAATTACTGGCGGAGGGTAAAATAGCAGAAGCTGAAGCTTATATGAATCAACAACGCATCCTTTTTTGGGAACATGGTTATCATATTCGAAAACTTAACCAGGCTTATTTTGCATTTTACGGAGCTTATGCAGATGAAACTCAAGGCGCTGCCGGGGAAGATCCGGTCGGTAATGCAGTCCGGCAACTTCGTTCGCAATCACCATCACTCGCTGATTTTCTTAACCGGATTTCCTGGATGTGGTCTAGTCAACAATTAATGGAAGCAGTCCATGGATAAGCGAATAATTTTACCCTTGCTCTATCTCATAATTTTTGTTACTGCTGGTTGTACCAGTGAATCTCCAAATGTTCCTCCTTCATCCATTAGCAGTCCATTACCCCCAGCCACTTACTATCCAACTGAAACAGCCTCCTCGCTCATCCTGGATCAATTTAACTTAGCTCAACGGATCTCCAATGGCTGTACCGCTATTAGTCCTCGCCCGACACCAGGGCCAACCGAACAATCACTTTTTCCGCAGCCTAGCTCTAGTGATTGGCAGCGCGGTTCAGAATCCGCTCCTGTTACCATTATTGAATATTGCGATTTTCAAGCACAGCCATGTGCCCAATTAGCGATTGTGATGAATCAACTTTCAACCGATTATCCGGATCAGTTGCGCTGGATCTATCGCCATTACCCTCTGACCAATATTAACGACAAAGCCCAATTAGCTGTTCAAGCAGCCGAGGCAGCCGGCAAACAAGGTTCCTTTTGGAAAATTTATGACTTATTATATGCGAACCAATCGGAGTGGGAAAAACTATCCCCCTCCGCTTTTCAATCCTGGCTTAGCGAACAAGTTATAAAACTAGGTATAAATGGCACTCAATTTGAGCAAGATCTAAAATCTCCTGCAATAATCCAAACCGCAGAAAACGCCTGGCAGCACAATTCCAGTATCGGCATGCCGGGTGTCCCATTTATTTTGTTAGATGGAAAAATTTGGTCTGCTGACCTACCCCTAACTTACTATACCCTGAAGGATTATATCAACCTGGATTTATTAGAAAATCGTCAGTTTGAGAGCTGCCCACCGGCAATCATTGACCTCTCCAAATCCTATCAGGCAACCATCAATACAGCAAAAGGGGAAGTCCTGATCCAGCTATTTGCCCAGGATTCCCCCCTCACTGTTAATAATTTTGTCTACCTTGCAAAACAAAGCTGGTATGATGGTGTAACCTTCCATCGTGTTTTACAGAATTATATTGTTCAATCCGGGGATCCTAGCGGAACCGGATATGGAGGACCTGGTTACACATTCATAAATGAATATTCCTCAACATTAAACTTTGATCATGCTGGGATGATTGCCATGGCAAATGCCGGTAAAGACACTAATGGGAGTCAATTCTTTATCACTTTAGCTCCGGCTCCGCAACTTTATGGAAATTACACCATTTTTGGACAAGTTATTCAAGGAATGGAGACCCTTCAAAAGATCACATTGAGAAATCCAGCAGAATACCCTCCACCCCCTCCAGGAGATCTTATCCAATCCATCACAATCACAGACCAGTAATTCCGAGACCGGTATTCCAATGACCTCATTTTTTCAAAATTCCGATTCCAAACCCCAAACCATACGACATTCCTGGTCATCGTTATTTGGCGCAATCGCGGCTGGGTTAGCTTTTTTTCTTTTTTTCGGAATAGGCGCGGGATTATTTTTTTATGGCTTGGTCGGAAATACTTCTACTCCATTTGACCCAAATTTTATCTTGAACTATTGGATACCAGCTAGCACATTTGGTTTTCTCGGATGCTTATTTTTGCCTTCTCTTCTTTTCGGGCTAGCGGGTTGGTTTGGCTGGTCCTTTCCCACTCTTCAACAATTTAGATTACCTGCTCCATTTTTTCTGTTGCTTCTCTTTGTGGTGGCAGTATTGATTGGAAATCAAATATCCAGAATGTCCTCAGGGGTGGCTCTTTCCTTGCCCATATTTCATATTTTGGCAATTAGCTTACCAGTGGCATTTTTCCTTAGCTTAGCACTAAGAAAGACTTCTCAACCTTTCCCACAACAGCGCTGGATGTCGTTCAACCTTGGAATGGGATTGGCACCCCTCTTGATCCTCATCTTTGAAAGTCTTGCAATGATCGTGTTTATCATTGTCTTTGCTTTTTGGATTGGTAATCAACCTGATTTACTCAAAGAATTGGAATATTTGATTTCACAATTCAGACAAACTCCGCCCTCTTCGGAAGCTATTCTTAAATTCCTGCAACCATCCCTCTCCCAACCTGGAACGATCACAGGGATTATTGTATTTACTTCCATTGTGATCCCTATGATTGAAGAAGCCATCAAACCCCTTGGGGTGTATTTTCTTCATAGGAAAATCCAAAATGAACTGGATGGCTTTATCCTGGGGGCATTGAGCGGTGGAGGTTATGCACTTTTAGAAAGTTTTTTGATCTCGAGTACGAATGTTGATTGGACTCTTACTATCCTTTCTCGAAGCGCCACAGCAGTGATCCATATTTTTACAAGTGCCTTATTGGGATCGGCCATTGCCCGAGCATTGTTGGATAAAAAAAGGATCCAACTTTTCCTGACTTATCTTTCTTGTATCTTTTTCCATGGAGTCTGGAACGGACTAGCTATATTCTATTCACTTTATTCCATTACGGATCATATAAGCGGCATTTGGCAAAATTCGTTCCTGAGAAACTTAGCAAACTCTGCGCCCTTGAGTATCTTTTTCTTATTTTTGTATCTAACTGTGGCGCTCTTGTTTTTCAGGAACTCGATTCGCAAACATTCAGGTATAATGTCGCTCTAGTGGATAGAATAAATCATGATGAGGAACCTTAATGAATACTGTTTTATATTTAGTTGACCTATTCCTTCATTTAGATAAATACTTGAGTGTTGTCATTCAAGATTATGGGATCTGGACCTATTTGTTAATCTTTATGGTGATTTTCATCGAAACCGGCTTAGTGGTAACCCCATTCTTACCCGGTGATTCGCTTATCTTTGCGGCGGGAGCGTTTGCGGCTATTGGAGCCTTGGATGTGCATTTGTTGTATGTAATCCTCGTCATCGCTGCATTTCTCGGGGATACCGCCAATTACTGGATTGGTCATCTTATTGGCCCGCGTGCTTTTAGTGGAAATATTCGCTTCCTGAAAAAAGAATATTTAGATCGCACCCATGATTTTTACGAAAAGTATGGCGGAAAAACCATCATCTTAGCCCGTTTTATCCCCATCATTCGTACTTTTGCGCCCTTTGTGGCTGGTATCGGGGCAATGTCCTATGGGAAGTTTATTTCATATAATATAATCGGAGGGTTAGCCTGGGTTGCTCTATTCGGGTATGGTGGTTACTTCTTTGGTAATCTCCCATTTGTCCAAGAGAATTTCTCTTTTGTGGTCCTGGCAATCATCCTTATATCAGTAATGCCAGGCGTAGTAGAGTACTTTAAAAGCCGCCGGGCAACCCCTGCCAAAGCTTAACCTTAACCACGATAATTGCAACCTATCCGAAAGCCTAGTGCAGAAGAGATAAATGTCGAGACTGCTGCTTCTCGCGTGGTGGTTCGGGCAAGCTTTCGGCTATAATACCACGACCCACCCCGAATAACATAACGGGCATTGGCGTTTTTTTCATTATGATTATCCTGTTGAGAATATGGGTAGGGTTGCAATATACTACTCGTCCATTCCCACACATTTCCCGCCATATCCACCACTCCTAATGGACTATCCCCCCCTGGGGAGTATTCTCCTACGGTGGTTGTACCCCGCTTCCCACTCTCCAAGGTATTACAACGCCAGGGATCGAATTCATCCCCCCAAGGGTAAATCCGATCGTCCCCTCCTCTTGCGGCTGCCTCCCACTCGAATTCCGTCAGCAAACGAAATTCTGTTCCTAAACTTTCATTCAACCAATTGCAGTACGCTAATGCGTCTTGTCGGGATATCCCCACAACCGGATGCGCGTCAGTACCCTCAGAATATCTAAACCCAATCCACTCCTTAGGGACCCGATAACCAGTTTCCCAGATAAAGGCAAAATATTCTGCATTGGTCACCGGAGCACGCCCAATTTGGAAAGCAGCCAAATGAATGGTATGCTGTGGTTGCTCAATTGCAAATAAATCTCTCTCAACCCATTCTTCTGCCCATAATTCGGTCCGCAGTAAATGAGTCATTTGATCATCGCTGATGCCAATTACATAGTCTCCTTCAGGAACCGTGATCAAACTGGGTTGGATAGGTTTGTTCCCTCTGCTTGTGGATTTTACTGTTCGTTTATTGGCTAACATCATCAACCATTTCTTCCTTATGAAACCATAACGGATAAGGGTTTACCCAATGCATCTTGATAAATAGATGCAAATGTATTTAAAATCTTATAGACATTATCGTCCACGGCCTGGCTGATCCCGGCCAGGTAAGCTTCCCGTTTAGCTTGCTCCCGATAACGAACTATGTTGTCTACAATATCTAAAAGAACCCGTTCCCAAGCTTGGCTGTTGTTTTTCACTATCCAGCCATACGAGCTAAACTCCTCATAAGGACTACCTGCGCTGGCGACCCACGGGATGCGCATCACTAAGTATTCTAACACTTTGATCCAACTGCGCCGATCATCATACTCTCCTGCTAGAGGAGCCAGCCCAATATCAAAATGACTTAATACCGAGGGCCATTCGCGATAGCTCACCCATGGTTTTACAATCATTTGCTCATTTGGTAAATCAAGCGCTTTTGGTATGCGGGGATCGTTGCCACAAATCATCACTTTTACTTGCGGACGTAGTTTACAGACGGTCTTTAATGCCTGCGCTGCCCCACTATCCAAGAAACTCTGGAGGTGAGAGATACTTCCTCCCCATCCTATAATAATCCCCTGATGAGGTGCGGCTTTTACATTTTGATAATAATTTAAATCAATGTAATTGGGCAAATAAATCATATTGGTATAAGTTTGCCAATCTTCTACTAATCGTCGCGAAGGAACAATTGCCGCGTGAACCATTCTCAACCCCCATTTGAATTGAGCGAGGGGTAAGGGCTGCATCTTCTCGTCAGTATTGGGTAAATATCCCTCTCCCCAAAACCGATAATTTAAATTACTAGGAGGCATAAGTTGATAAGAATCATCAAAGTTTGCAATGACGACTTTATCACGAGCCTTCCAATATTGAATCGCGGAAAGGACTGGTCCAAATAAGTTACGTTCAACAACAATCACCTCTGCGTTTTTACAGACCTCTTGAGCAACCGCACTATTTTGACCGAATTCGAGGATACTTAACAGGCTGGCATGATGTCGCCCGGTACGGTTAATGGCGCGGTAAGGAACTGCACAGCGCCATTCGCTGCTATTCCACTCCTCTTTATTATCAGCATAGACATAAACTATTTTCATTTCTTTTTCTGGTTCACTAATTTAATCAACATCTTCTGTAAAAAAACCACTTGATGAGCAGTTGAACGCAGTTGAGCCGCTCTTTTACCTGTTTCTCCTAAAGTATGCCGCAGCTCGTCATCGAGCACCAGCTGACGTAAATAAGTGTGCCATTCATCCACTGAGTTGACCATCAAACCACCTTTTTCCCAATTGACGACTTCGGGAAGAGGAGAGGCAACCCAGGGTATTCCCCTTTCACCAGCTAACACCAGACGGAGATCCGAAAAGGAATAGTGAAATGGATTATTTCGTAAAGGAATAATTAATATATCCATCTGGTTTAGTGCATAACCGACATCTTCTTCTTCCAAAATCGGGATGAATAATCGTCTAGCATCGGGCAAACTATCAAATAGCTGATAAATCTCCACATCCCCGGCAATCACCAGCTGGGTATGGGGAAATTCACGCATCACTCTGACAATCATCCGCTTCACCTGAAATACATCTTCTAATTCGTCCCTGAAACCAATCCAGCCTAAATTGACCGTATGACGGAGTTGATTGGGACGTGTGGATGAAAGGCTGTCAGGAATCCAGACCGGTGGGATTACCTCAACCGTATAACCGGATTGGCGTAATGTTTTTGCAAAGGATTCACTGGGAACACAAATTAAATCCGCCAGTAGACACGCAGCCGTATAGGCTTTTGCTCGGGCTGCCGATCCTAATCCAGCCACCTCAAATGTAGGATGATTGATCGGCATTTGCTCAAAATCCATTTCCAAATAGACAATAATGGGTATTTTTACGGCGTGAGCTTGAGCAAGAATCTCCATGACGTGGGAATCCAAATGAGGGTGAACAGCAAAGAGGACATCAAATTGGTCCAACTTGATCTCCTCCTTAGAATCATAAAGTGTCACTTCAATACCATTAGGCGCCAGCTGATCAAGTGATACTTGTGACCGCATGATTAACAAGTGAGGATTGCTATCCAGATAGAACAATCTTATTGGACGCTGTGAAATAGTTGATTTTCCACCTCTATCCATTGAATTATCCTGACTGATTTGCCCTTGTTTTTGCAATTGAATATTTTCCAGTAAATTTTGTAAACCTTCCACTAAGTCCATTCTGCCATCCGCTCGAGCTTGGCGAATGTTCAATTCCAATAAGGCAGGTATCAATTCATTGATCTCATCCAACCTCTCCGCCACCTGGAGAGCTGGATGAGAGCTATAGATAATCTCTTTTAACAATTTAGCTGCATTGAGCACATCCTCTTCGCTAATGGCAGTACTTGGGTCAGTCAAATTTTGCAAAATTTCAGCCACAGCTTGAGGTTGAGTGGGTAAGGTGGGTTGATCCTTTATCCAATTGGTGATTTTCTCTTTGTTTTCTGAACCATCGTATGAGACAAATTTTTTTAATCTGGCTAATTGAATACGACGTTCAACCTGGTTATTCTCTTTTGAAATTCCCTTTGCCTGAACATAGAACATCAAAGCCATCTCGGCATCCCCAGCGATCATATAACAATCGCCTAAATACAAATAGGAATCGAGGTCAGCAGGTTTTTCGCGCAAAATCTGAGTAAATACTTGAATCGCTTCCTCGAGGCGGTTTTCGTCAAGAAAGCGTTTACCCATCATTTTGCGTGTGGCAAGGTCAACAGGTTGGGTGTCTGTTTTTTCCATTGCACCATTTATACAAGGAAAGAGTTAAATTGTCTGTAAAGGGGAGATGAAAGATACGTAAAGAGGGACTAAAGGAGATTGATATGTATCGATATCACCTAAAAAGTATTATCCTGTATATGAGTTTCAATGTTTGAACAAGCACAGATATTATATTAAAATTTACCTCGGATTCATAATAACTTTAGTTGGTTTTTATTGTCTCGCTAATGGAATTATTTACAATCGAATATAGACAACTCATTTTAATGTTATTGATTTTCATACTTTTGATAAATCAGAAGAGGTAGTATGCTGCTTGATTATTGGTATAACTTGAGAATAGAAATCTTATTTATTTGAGTTAGGAGCTCATGAGAATTGAAACCCATAGACTTAAATGACCGAGAAAAAGGAAAAAGGGTTTTTATCATCGGGTCGAGCCCGCAGCTTAATTCAATATGCGATGAGGAAATTAATGCTTTAGAAAATGAAGTAACAATTGCGGTAAATCGTGTCCAATATAAATTGAAGCCAAAATATTTCATCTCTGCTTATCCTAGCGAAATCCTCCTGGCTTTAAAAAGAAGTTCATCTGCGACAATAATTCATATCCGTCCTCTTCTAGAGAGCTTGTTCTCTGACCAGGCGAATGTTATAACCATCAAACGCGAATTATTTGATCCATTAATTGGACTACCACGTTTTTTGAACTCCAATGAACCCACTCTCTTTACAAAATTTAATGTTGCCTTAGCGAGTACTCATCTTGCTTTGATACTTGGTGCTAAAGAAATTATTTATATTGGAATTGAGATGCAACAGGTTACACCTTATGCAAAACATTATTATGATTTTGATCCAGCTATTTTAAAACTTATCTTTGATGATATTAAGGAGATCAAAGATTATCGCTATTTTAACATTGACCATTCCTATGCCACTTATGAGTACTATTTAGAAAGGTTGGGGCGACCTATTTCACAATTAAATTATCAAGCATTTAGACCTGAAAATCATGTTGACTCATTTAGAACATATTTTAAAATTATTAAGGATTATGGAATAAATATTATCTCAACAAAAAAGGAAAGCGTTATTTATGATGCAGGAGCATCTTATACCCCATTGGCACAACTTTTAACCATGGAGCATGATCCTAAACATCATAAAATAGAAAAAAATTTCAATGTTACAAATAATTCATACAAAACTGACCAAATAAAGAAAGAAATCATTGCCGAACTACTTTATTCACGATTATTAAAAGCGGATATCTCTACAAATGCACTTATTTCTGTCTTTACAGACCCGAATATTCCCGTATCAATGCAGGAAATTGAAATGTTACACGAAAACGCACAACAAGCCAGAAATGATGGAGCTGATTTATTAGCAGATACTTTGGAGAAATTGGTCAATATCACTATCCAAAGTCAATCTCAAAACGAGAAACTACAAATTGAAAATATTACACATAGCCAGGATAAAACTAATCCCTATTCCGAATCTAATTCCAATCTATCATCTAAAAATGGATCAACCCTAAATCAACCTGTAATAATCGCTGGGATGCATCGCTCAGGCACTTCCATGGTGACCCAAGTTCTAAAAAGTGCAGGGGTTTATCTGGGTGCAGATGAAGACTTGCTAGGGCCCTCACCAGACAATGAAAAAGGGCATTTGGAAAATCTCTGTTTTTTATCCATCAACGAAAGAATACTGACCCTTTTTGGCGGGGGTTGGGATTATCCACCTCATTTTTCTGAAGGATGGGAGAATTCACCTGTTCTTGATTCACTGAAAATAGATGCCATAAATTTAATATCCCATTTCAAAAAATATCCATTCTGGGGTTGGAAAGACCCACGGAACACAATTCTCATTCCTTTTTGGAAAAGCCTATTACCAAACGCAAAAATAATCCTGTGTTTACGCAACCCTATTGAAGTAGCAAAATCCCTTTACAAACGAAATTATTTTTCTTATGCAGCATCCTGGAATTTATGGTTACAGTATTATGAAACTTGGATAAGAACATTAACCGATGAAAATTATATTATTACTCATTATGATGCATGGTTTCATAATCCTACTGCAGAGTTAGAAAGATTATTAAATTATATTTCAATGAGCATTCCTGAAGCATTAATTAATTCTGCATGTTCTGAAATTTCTTTGAAACTTAGACACGACAATTCAAACCTGAATCAATTAATAATTGAAAAAGCGCCGATTGAAGTTTTAACTACGTATTGGAAATTATGTCAAAAATCAGGTCCTGTTTATAAGATTATTTTTACTGAAGAAACCATAGAACTCGACCTGGAAAAACAATGTTATTATCCTAATAATTTTATTTCGAATAATCAAATTATCAAAGGAAACTATTTAAATAATAATCTAACATTAAAAAATATACCTGATAATACTTTAGATGAAATCCAAAGTTTTCAAAAGGAAGAACTTCTACAGAGGATAAACGAATTATCCGTCTCATATACGGATCTTAAAAAGAAATATGAAAATATAAATATAAAATACGATGAACTTGAAAAAGATTATATATCTATTCAACAACTAGAACATGAAAATATTAACGCACTTCAATTTGCGAAAGAATTGACGAAGGAATTAATATTATTAATAAATTATTTTTTGTCACAATTGCATAATCATAACCAATATTTATTTGAATACGAATTTATAAAAAATATATTGAGTAAAACTTTAAATATATCTTCGGTAAATTTTAGATTACCAATATATTTCCTTTGTATAAATGTTTTACAAAAAATAGGTGAGACTAAATCTAAAGATAAATTACTGGATGAACTAAAACAAATAATGTGTTATAGTGACAATGCAACTATAAAAAACTCAATCCTGAATTTTATATCTACCGTTGACCGAAAAGAAAAATCATTAAACGATGCCAATGATGCCTTCAATAAAATTTTTCAGTCAAATGATTTACAGTACGAAATCGAGAATAACAAGCATTTAGTAACTCCTGAATTAATAGATATCTTGCGACAGAAAGCCATTCATGCTGAATTTGAAGGGAATACAGAGCTTTCAAAAGAGCTCAGTGAGTTAGCAGATTTACTTCCTACTTTTGAAGAATCTAAGCAACCTGAAATACAAATTGATAAAGTAGCTAACTTTGAAGAAGAAGTATATTTTACAACTTTATTCAATACATTATTTAGAAATCCTACGGACGGGAATCAATGTCGGCCGCTTTTACTTGAGCCCATTAATCCACCCCGTACAAATTACATCCACACTGAACCCATTGATATTATTATTTGCGTGCACAATGCGATTGAAGATGTAAAAAGATGCCTTTTTTCAGTAATCAATCAAACCAATAAACCCTATAATCTTATTATTATTGATGATGGAAGCGATCAATCTACACAAGATTTCTTAATGAATTTTGCCTCTAAATATGATAATTGCAAATTAATCCGTAATGATATCGCCCGGGGCTATACAAGAGCAGCAAATGAGGGCATGCGAATTTCAAATGCCAAATTTTTAGTTTTATTAAATAGTGATACGATTGTTGGCTCAGATTGGTTGGATCGTCTCTATAGTACAATGATTATAAATAAAAAAAATGGAATCGTAAGCCCTCTTTCTAATACTGCTTCCTGGCAATCTATTCCAAAACTTGTCGAAAATGGGGATTGGGCAAAAAATAATTTACCTGATGGTTTAGATGCTGAAACAATGAGTCAGCTCGTGGCAAAATATTCAGCTAAACTCAATCTGAACGTACCCCTCTTAAATGGCTTTTGCTTAATGATCCGTCGCGAAGTAATAAATCAAATTGGTTTATTTAATGAAGATATTTTTGGCGATGGATATGGGGAGGAAGATGATTTTAATATTAGGGCAAGAGAAACCGGCTGGAATCTTGCAATAGCTGATGATGTATATATTTACCATGCCCAATCAAAAAGTTATTCAAACAAGAAGCGATATCAACTATCAGAAAAAAGTGGAATCAAACTTCGAGAATTACACGGCGATGATGTTATTAATAAAAGTATAAATATCATGAACCCCAACCGTGTTCTCGAAGGTATTCGAGCGAGAACAAATATTATGTTTGAAATAGAACAATACATAAAAATTGGCAAAGAAAAATTCTCTGGAAAACGTGTCTTATTTATCTTACCGGTTTCTTCTGTGGGAGGTGGAGCCAATGTTGTTATTGATGAAGCTCGATGTATGAAAAATATGGGCGTGGATGTTAATTTATTTAATGTCTCATCATTTAAGGAGGGATTTTTACATAGTTATCCTCATTTAGATATCCCAACTATATTTGAAAAACAAGACAAATTAGCAAATATTGCCGCTCAATTTGATGCAGCGATTGCAACCGCTAATTTTTCAGTTGAATGGTTAAAACCTTTAGAAAACCGTGATAAACCTATCCTTGGGTATTATATTCAAGATTTTGAACCATTAATGTATACCCCAGAATCTATTGAAGCAAAGAAAGCCTTGAAAACATATAACTTAATAAAAAATATTCGGTCTTTCACAAAAACTCAATGGACTCAACAAACTATTCAAAAATATAATGGATCATTACCAGAAAATATTGGAATAAGCATCAATATTGATTTATTTCGTCCACGCGATGTCAGGCTTTTTGGGGAAAAACCAATAAAAATTGTTGCAATGGTTCGGGCAGAATCAAAATACAGGAATCCAGAAATCACATTAAAAATACTCAGCAAAATAAAAAAAGAGTTCAATCAAAATGTAATCATCCAAATTTTTGGAACAGCAGATATCCGTTATACAAATTATCCATTTCCTCTTGACTTTCAATTTGAGCAGTATGGCATTCTCACTCAATTACAGGTTGCAAATTTATTAAGTACCGCTGATATTTTTGTGGATTTTTCTACTCACCAGGCTATGGGATTAACAGCACTTGAGGCTATGGCTTGTGGTGCTGCAGTGATTGTTCCACAAAATGGGGGTGCTATTGAATTTGTTAAAGATTCAAATAATGGCTTAATTGCGGATACAACCAGCTTTGATGATTGCTATCAAAAATTAAAATTACTAGTTCTCGAAGATTCCTTGAGAACCAATATTCAACTTCATGCAATCCATGATGTTACCCAATATTACCCCGAAAAAGCAGCATATAACATTTTGAATTACCTGTTTGAAGAGCCAAAAAGATTATCTTCAAAACAACAATCAAAGACAAGAAAGACTAACCACCATACAGTTTGAGAAAATAGTTAATCAGTATGAAAATTCTAATTTTAATGATGCTATTATGGTGATCAATTAAATTAATAATTTATAAGGCTACTCATAGGCAACAAATTAAAAGATCCCCATTTCGATTGCATCGTCTTTACAAAAACCCCTCAGGGAAATTATTTATTCTTGTATCCATATTACTTCTTTTGCCAATCTTCTTCCGAAACCAACTTGCTGGATAATCTCATTCCATTCTGCAATCGTGTACACCAACACATCCACCGGTACTGGTAAACCTGATAAATCCCATTGGGCAGCGCGGTATTCAAATGACAGGTTACACTCATTTAATACCAGGACGATATCTAAATCACTCCCCACACCCCAATCACCCCTGGCATAAGAACCAAAATAGCCTACCCTCCAGATGTTGGGATTTTCCTTTTTTACCCCCATTGCCCAATCATGGAGCGATTCTGTGACCTTCTTTCGATCAGGCCAAATAAGAACGGACGAATTCAAGGATCTCACTGGCATATTGAATTGCCTGTTTGCTATGAAGAACATTAAAATGCTCAAAAGGAGCTCCATCGGGAAATCCGTTGGGGTAACGAGGAGGAATGTAAAATCCATCCAGGATTTGAGCCTTTTGGATGATATCATCCGAGATAGTCATAGTAGGGGTTAGATCTCGCAATAACTTTGCAATAACATGACCCCAGGCTTCTTGACCATAGTGTAAGTGAAGCGCTTTAACAGCTTTTTCAGCTGCCTGTTGAGCAATAAAACAAGCCCATTCATAATACTCAGTTTCTTGCGATTGTTTAGCTTGTTCTAAATCGCGTTCAGCTTGTATAAACCAATCTTTCGCCCGGCTGACCATTTGAAAATGATTATACCCCGTTTCGCCTTAGCGCTGAAACAGTAACTTACAAAGCCATCCTAAAGTTAATTTAGCCAAGAATTCCTACGATTCTTACGGCACTTATCTTACGTTCCCCAATCGCGCAGGTACAAAAAGTCGTAACCCACGGTTCGGTTAGTGAGTTTCGCAATGGGCGGTAACACCCGTTTGAAGTGATTCCGCCGAATCCGTTCCACCACCTTCTGTACAAATTCTTCCTCAAAACCGGCTTCCACACAATCTTGCGGACTAAATCGTTGATCCACTAATAAATACAGCAGCTTATCCACTTCCGCATAAGTGAAGCCCAATTCGCCCTCATCGGTTTGTCCTTGCCATAAATCGGCCGTAGGGGGTTTATCCAAAATCGGTTGCGGAACGCTCAATGCTTTGGCTAACTGGCGAACCTGGGTCTTATATAAATCGCCCAGTGGATTCAGTGCGCAAGCCGAATCACCATAGAGAGTAGTGTATCCCAGCAAGATCTCGGTTTTATTCCCGGTTCCAACCACCAGCCCTTTAAAGACTTCAGACTGATCATAGAGAATGATCATCCGAGCCCGTGCCATAATATTCCCCTTGCGTAATGAATTCATGGTTGGGTCACGCTTGAAAAGGGGTTCGACCATCTCGGTGATCGGAATCGTTACCGATTGAACGCCCAAGTGATCGATCACCAATTGAGCATGTTCAAACGATTCCGCTGTCGAAGATTGATATGGCAGTCGGACTGCCAATACATTTTCAGCTCCTAATGCTTCAGCAGCAAGATAGCAGGAAAGCGCTGAATCAATCCCTCCTGATAGCCCAACTATAGCATGATCAAACCCAGTCCGCCTAATCTCAGTTTTAAGAAAACCGGTTAAGATTTGGCGGGCGAGGTTGGTGTCAATAGTCAAATCAACTTCTTGCATAATCCTATCCTCACTCAGCGATTCATCTGGCTGCTGTGCTGGAGAATACGATTTAACTCACGCTGCATTAAAGCGGTGCGTTCATCCCGGAGCAGAGGTAATCGGGCTCGGGTGCGATGCAACTGATTCAGGTCTAATTCAGCCAGCACTAAATCTTCTCGATAATACGTTGCCTTTGTGATTAAATTCCCATCCGGATCGAATATAGTCGAACCACCCCAAAAGTTGAGACCATCCTCGAATCCCACTCGATTGGTGTGAGCCACAAAGGATGTAAATAAGTTCGCATAAGCCTGGTTAAGTTGTTCCACCCAACGGGCTGATTCCAGTTGGGGAGCAGTATTTAACCCTCTCCCCGGTGAAGCAGACATGAATAAAAATAAATCTGCTCCATCCAGCCAAAGCAGATAAGGGGGTGAGGCGTGCCAAAAATCCTCGCAAATTAATATTCCCATTTTCCCAAAACGAGTTTGAAAAGCAGAAATCTGATCTCCCCAGGCAAAAAAACGGCCTTCATCAAATAATCCATAAGTAGGAAGATAGAGCTTATGATGAACGTGAACCACTCCCCCCCTTGAAAGATAAGCAGCCGCTATATAGAAACGATGGCGGCTATCTTCATCAACGAACCCTACTACGATATCCATATCTTGACTTTCGCGCAAAAGGATTTTGAAAAGTGGGTCTTCGGGCACTGGGGAATGGGCAACACTTGGAGTGAGATCCTGCAATACGTAACCTGTCAGGGATAGCTCAGGGAAAAGTACCAAATCTGCCTTCATCTGGCGGGCTTGTTGGATTAATTCTAAATGATGTTCTAAATTCCGCTCAATCGCCCCTAAATGGGTATTAATTTGAGCCAATGCGAGGTTAATTTTCATAAACTAATGATACCATAACGACAAAACCTGAGATATTCATTGTATAATGAATGTGATTCTTACCATGTTTACTAAAGGCTTTCATTATGGAAATCTTTCTGAACCCTAATGTAGATTATCTCATCCTGGTAACGGGTTTCGTCTTGATCATGCTGGCTATCATCACCCCCGGCACTGGTATCCTTGAAATCACCGCCGTTTTTGCGCTGATTGCGGTTGGCTATAGTTTTTTCCAAGTCCCGATCAATCTTTGGGCATTGTTCGTGATTTTTCTGGGTGCAGTTCTGTTTGGCGTATCAATCTGGCGAACCAAACAGCGGATCACACTTGCGCTTTCATTAATTCTAATCATCATTGGATCGGTCTATTTATTTCAAGGGCAAACTTGGTGGCAGCCAGCCGTCAATCCACTGCTGGCGTTCCTGGTTTCAGTCGTGGTAATGGGTTTTTTCTGGATTGCTGGTAGGAAAGCAATCGAAGCCAGTCTGGTTTTGCCTCATCACGAGTTAGACCAATTGATTGGGCTTATTGGCGAAGCGAAAACCGATATCTCTCAAGAAGGAACAGTACAAGTTGAAAGCGAATTATGGAGCGCCTATAGTCATAAACCAATTCAGCAAGGTAGCCGGGTGCGTATCATCAAACGAGACGGTTTCTTATTAGAAGTAGAAAAGGAGGATGAACCTAACACTCATTAATGGGAATTATCAAGAATATTCAGATGAAGCTATATTAATACTTTTTCAAGGAGGTATATTATGCAAACTGGTGGAGCGTTCAATCTCCTGACGTGTTTAATTGGGGTAGTCGTTATCCTGGTAGTGCTCTTCTTTGCCACGGCTATCCGGATCGTAAACGAATATCAGCGGTTGGTTGTATTCAGATTAGGACGTTGTATTGGATCGCGTGGCCCAGGAATTGTATTATTGATTCCGATTGTTGATCGGGCAGTAAAGGTGGACTTACGAGAACAAGTGCGTGAAATTCCCCACCAAACTTCGATTACCAAAGATAATGCTCCCATATCCATTGATTTCCTCTGGTACTATAAAGTTCTTGACCCAACCGAAAGTGTCCTTCAAGTTGGCAATTTCGAAACAGCTGCTCAAGGTATGGCGACCACCACCCTGCGAGCTGTCATTGGAGGAATCCTGCTTGATGAAGTATTATCCGAACGTGAGCATATTAACAACATGCTGCGGACTCGTTTGGATGAAGTGACCGAGCGTTGGGGTGTCAAAGTAACCAATGTAGAAATCCGTGAAATCATTCCCCCGCGCGAAGTTCAGGAAGCGATGAATCGTCAGATGTCGGCTGAAAGAATCCGCCGGGCCGTGGTCACTGAATCTACTGGTACTCGTGAAGCTGCGGTGAATGTTGCTGAGGGTGAAAAACAAGCTGCAATCTTACGCGCCGAAGGCGAGAAACAATCCGCGATTTTACGGGCAGAAGGAGAAAGGGAAGCTCTCCAATTGCGCGCCCAGGGTTTTGCTATCGCTTTAGGAAAGATTTTCGAGGTTGCCCAAACGGTTGATCAAAAGACAATGACCCTACAATACTTTGACACACTAAAGTCTTTAGGAACTGGAGCCGCGACCAAGTTTATCTTTCCTATGGAATTTACCAGCATGATGGAAAATTTTCTCAAAAAAGAATAAGAGCTAACAATAAGGTGAAATAAACAATGACCCTAAAGGTTTCAAATC
>DHFN01000051.1 GCA_002402275.1 Anaerolineales bacterium UBA4823 | reverse complement strand
CCGCTTTGACGGCGTTCCAGCTCATGATTAATTACGGGTAAAACGATGTTCAATCCGGCAGGTAACCCTTCAAGAATGGCTGCCAAAGCCGGACCGTGCGATTCACCGGCAGTTAGGAAACGAAGACTCATTGCCTCACCATCCAATCTGTAATCCTTTGTAAAGCTTCTCGAATAATCCCTTCTTCAGCACAAACACAAATGCGGACATAACCTTCTCCATAACTCCCAAAAACTGTTCCGGGAGTCAGACTAACCTGAACATCCTCCAGCAGCTTTTGGCAGAAAGTCTCACTCGTCCAATTTGGCGGAATAGGAGACCAAACATATAAACTCGCTTTTGGGATTTGAGGATACAGCCCAATCGAGTATAAAGAGCGAAGGATAATATCCCGTCTTTTTTGGTAGATAAAATTACGCTCTAGTAGCCAATCTTGGTCGGAGGTCATGGCTATTACTGCGGCATCTAAGATCGGTTTAAAGTGACTTGAGTCAAGTTGAGTTTTCAGAGTATAAAGATGATTCAATAGGGTGTGGTTGCCTACCGCTGCCCCAACCCGCCAACCTGCCATATTGTGAGATTTTGATAAGGTATTAAATTCTATGCAATTTTCTGTGGCTCGATCGGCTTGGAGAAGGGAAGGAGATCGGTATCCATCATAAGTAACTTGGGAATAAGCAGCATCGTGACATAAAATAATATGATAATCCCTGGCAAAATTAACCGCTTGTTGGAAAAAATCTTGCGATGCTTCTGCCGCAGTCGGGTTGTTAGGATAGTTTATCCACATCAATTTCGCTCTCTGAGCAGTTTCCGCAGGAATGGCACTTAAATCGGGTAAATAATCGTTTTCCTTCAATAAAGGCATATAATAAATTTTACCGCCGGCAAAAAGAGCAGCTGATTCATAAGTTAAATAACCAGGATTAGGAATCAAGACAACATCCCCGGGATTTACAAATGCTTGGGTGATATGGAAAATCCCTTCTTTCGATCCAAGGAGCGGGATAATTTCGTGGCTTGAATCCAAATCTACTTGATAACAACGGCGATACATTGTTGCCCAAGCAGATAATAATTCCTGACTTCCCCGATGAGGTTGATAACCATGCCCATTGGGGAGTTGCGCAGATTTCCATAGAGCATCTAAAATAGGTTGAGCGGGGGGTAAATCCGGTGAACCAATATCGAGACGAATCACTTGCTTACCGGTTGCTTTTAATTCGGCAATATGGCTTTCTAAACCAGCGAAATATTGGGTCTGTAAAGTTTGTAATCGCTGCGATGGCTCTATTTTCATGAGTAAACCTCATATAAATCCTGAATGATTCCTTCGACCGGGCATGAAGGAGCACAACCAGTCCAAATTTCGAAGGAGCGCCTGGCTTGCTCGAGCAGCATACCTATACCATTTCTCCCTCGCAATCCAAGTTTTTCTACGTGTTTTAATAATGGGGTTTGGCGGGGGTTATAAACCAGGTCATACACACATAACTTGTCGTGAATCTCGATATCCTCAGGAAATAAGCTCCTATTCGCATGCCCTAACATGCCTACCGGAGTACAATTAACAACTAATTGTAACCGTTCCCCTAGCTTCTGAAAAATAGTGCCTGTCTCATTCAAACTGCAAAACTCGATGTTTAACCCTTTTAAAGAAACTTCTATCTCCATACTTGCTCTAATATCTTGGACTAATTGGCTGGCTTGGTGAACCTGTCGGGCTGCTATGGTTACCTTCCAACCTTTCTTTACTAAACCCGCCACTACCGCACGGGCAGCCCCGCCTGCTCCAAAGACCAAGGCGTCCTCTTTTTCTGAAAGGTCTATTAAATTATGGACATCTAAGAGAAATCCTTCAACATCGGTGTTTTCTCCAAATACATTTCCATTAATAGCATAAATTGTATTGACCGCTCCTGCCATTTTGGCATCCCCGCATAGATCATCTAAGTAAGGAAGTACATTTTGCTTATATGGGATGGTTACATTTATGCCATTTAATTCTCCTTCTTTAACCCGCTGAATCATCATTTTTAATTCTTTTTCTTTATGATCATCATTGGGTATGGGAAATAAATCATATTTCCCTTGTAATCCACAGACTCGCAAGAATTCGGCATGAATGCGAGGGGACAAGCTATGCTCTAAAGGATACCCGATCAAACCGAACGAGTAAGGCATCTCTTTTCAATCCCGGCAAGTTATCTCTGCTCCAAGTGAGCGCATTAAGGGAATAAATTCGGGTAGCGATTCATTCACTACCTCTGCTCCGTGCACACATACTGGGTTCTCGGCAGCCAAGCCAGCCACCATAAGAGCCATAGCAAGGCGGTGGTCTCCGTGCGAACATACCTCACCTCCGGAGACTTTCCCGTTCCCTTTGATTCGAAAACCATCAGCTTGTTCCGTCACATCTACACCCATCTTGGTCAATTCTTCACAGAGCATTGTTATTCTATCGCTTTCTTTGTAACGTAATTCTTCTGCCTGAGACACAATGGTTTCTCCTCTTGCGAATGCTGCAGCTACTCCAAAAATAGGGAATTCATCAATCATACAAACCACTACCTCTCCATTGACCTGAGTAGCTTCCAAATTGCTGGCATTGACAACCAAATCACCCACTGTTTCTCCACCCTGCTCGTTTTGATTTTGGATGCTGTATTCTGCCCCCATTTTTTGGAGCACTTCGATCAATCCAGCACGCCGAGGATTCAAACCAATCTGACTGATTTTAATCTGGGAGTGCGGACTAATCAAGCCTGCTACGATAAAGAAAGCAGCCGAAGAAATATCCCCAGGTAAATTCATCCGCAAGGGCTTTAATTCATCTTTTAATGGCATCACGGTAATGCAGTACTTTTTTTGGTAATTTTCAACTTCACTTTCCGATAAAATGTGGGCTCCCATTGCATTCAGCATCCTCTCGGTATGGTCGCGCGAAGGACCTGGTTCAACCAATTGAGAAGGGCTATCTGCCGCTAAAGCACTCAAGATCAAACAGGTTTTGACTTGGGCACTGGCAACTGGTAGTTCATATTCTATTCCACGAATAGGAAAAGGAGAACGTTGAAGGATCAAAGGTGCATGTCCTGCCGTAGAATGGATTTGGATTCCCATTATTTGCATCGGTTCCACAATCCGATCCATCGGTCGTTTTTGCAATCCTTCACTCCCATCTAATATTCCTGAGGTATGATTGGCAGCCATTGCTCCAGCTAACAAACGAATCGTAGTGGCTGAATTTCCACAATCAAGGCTATTTTCCGCATCCTTCCAGCTTCCTAATCCTTTGCCATGCACAATTAAAGTTTTTTCTTTCATTTCCCAGCTTATACCAAATTGCTCCATGGCGTTGAGCATAGGTTTGGTAACCCCTGCTAATAAAAAATTTTCGATTTCGCTTGTCCCTTTTGCCATAGCCCCCAGTAAAAGAGCCCGATGAGAAAGCGATTTATCACCTTGTAAATTAATAGACCCTTGTAATCCTGAAACTGGATAAACAATACAATCCATCTTTTATTCTTTTGTATCTCCTTTGAGCATTGAATTTAATCGAAGCGCCGCTTGATCTAAATATTCAATTAATGCACCATCTTGATGGTCAGCTAACATCTTATATAATAAATGCCATTCATCCTCAACTTTTTCCATTGAATGGAGTATTGGATCCCGATTCGTCATCAAGACATCTGCCATCATGGATGTGGGTGTTGCTGCTAACCTGGCACTGCTCCGAAAACCACTGCCGATCAACATTGAACTTTCTAACGGCGTGCCTAAGGTTAAGGCACTGGCTAATAGATAGGGAACATGCGATACCGCTGCAACCCAACGGTCATGGGTAAGCGCATCTAGCCAGATCCCCTTACTTCCAATCTCATGAACCAATTGACTAACCAAATTCTTTGCCCGTTCGCTGGTTCTTTCTAAAGGTACCATTGCGAAGGGAGCATCACAGAAAATAGTTGGATCGGCATTTTGTATACCCAATCTCTCTTTTCCACACATCGGATGACCACCAATTGGATCAAACTGCTCATCTAAATTTTCCATTGCCTGACAAATTGCCTGCTTAGTTGATCCGGTATCCATAACTACTACTGGTTGGGTTATACAATTCCCCAAATCCGATAAGGCTTGAATAATCGCACCAACAGGGATAGCAAGGATGACTAAATCAACTGGTGGTAATGCTTGCAAATCGGTATAGACTTCATTTACAAATTTATTTTCAACAGCAAATTTGCTTACCTTTTCGTTTATCTCAACACCCAACAAACTTTTGCATTTTCCTTGAAGAGATAATGCCAATGACCCCCCCATCAATCCTAAACCCACAATGAGAATTTGACAATCGGAGAGGAGTGAGGGGGGCTGTGCTTTCATTTCGCAAACGCTCCTTGTTTGGCAAATAAATCTCGACCTACCGCTTCCGCAATAGTTCTTATCTGGGTGACTAATTCAGCAAATCGTTCTGGCTTCAACGATTGTCCACCATCCGATTTTGCTTCACTTGGATTGGGGTGAACCTCAATAATTAATCCATCCGCACCAGCTGCAATCGCTGCCCGAGCAACCGCAGTGACATATTCCCAATTACCCGTGCTATGGCTGGGATCAAGTATGACCGGCAAATGGGTTGCGCTTTTTAAAACTGGAATAGCATTGATATCGGTCGTATTCCGTGTAGCAGTTTCAAAAGTCCGGATGCCTCTTTCACAGAGAATGACCCGCCGATTATCATGAGAAAGAACGTATTCAGCTGCCATGAGCAGCTCCTCGATTGTTGCCATCATCCCGCGTTTGATCAAAACTGGATGCTGGCTTTCACCCGCTGCATGGAGCAATGGGTAATTTTGCATATTCCGAGCTCCGATTTGCAAAACATCAGCATACTTCGCAACTAAATCCACTTGCTCAGTGGACATCACCTCAGTGACGATGGGCATACCGGTTAATTCGCGCGCCTCTGCTAAAATCTCTAAACCTGCTTCCCCCAAACCTTGGAAAGCATAGGGCGAAGTGCGCGGCTTATATGCTCCACCGCGCAACGCATGCGCTCCGGCTTCCTTTACTGCGTAAGCTGTTTCAATCATCTGGCTGCGGTTTTCGACAGAACATGGTCCTGCGATCAAGACAATTGAATTACTGCCAATAGTCACTCCATCCAAATTAAAAACGGTGTTTTCCTTTTGGAACTCGCGAGATGCGAGCTTATAAGGCCGAGTAATGGGAACGATCCGATCTACACCGGGTAGATACATGAATTGATCTTTCTGCACCGGGCGCCCATCCCCAATAGCGCCAATAATACAGCGTTCTTCTCCTTGAGATATATGAGCTTTCAATCCACATTCCTCCACGCGTTTGATTACGCTATTAATTTGGTCTTCGGATGCATCCACATGCATAATGATTAACATAATATATTCTCCTTACACTACTCATTTTCCAAATTGTGAAGCTGTAAACTCAGGTCTTAATATGCTGGCTTCACCTAGATAAACATGATTGATCTCTCTAGCTAATAAATCAGTGTTCCAGTGAACAAGAACCCGAATACATTTTGGTAAACTATTGGCTACTGGAATCTCTTGGGCACACATCAGAGGTACCCCCTCCCATCCCATCTGTCGGGCAGCCTTTGCTGGAAATTCACTCCTCAAATCTTCAGTCATCGTAAAAATACAACTGGCAATATCTGTAACCGACAAACTCAGATTGGCTTTTTGAATTGCAGATAATAATTCCTTAGTTGCCGTCAAGATTAGCTCAGGTTTATCTTCCCTAACAACCGTCGCGCCGCGAATACCTCGTAATGCCATATTCTCTCCATAAAAAAAACCTGCGAAGCCGTTGACTTCGCAGGTTAAGTTTTAGTATATGTCAATCCGCTTAAACACCGCCAACGGCTGCCAAATTTTGGCTTCCGTAAAAATAAAAATAGCGGTAATAAACAGATAAATTCAACATGATTATTTACTGGTCATTTATAATTCTAATGATTTTGTTCTGGCTTGTCAAGCGATTATTTACAGAAAAGAATAAAATAATAACCAAGATTTTCCGATAATTATTGTTAAATTCGACCAGAGTAACCATCCCGAGCCGTTTATAATAATATTTGTACAAGAGTCATTAAACTATAAATCCTTAATAAATATAAATAAACTATGAACGGTCGAATTGAAAAAAGTCAGTAAACCTAATGGTCACCATGGATATAATGGCATAAGAAAGGGAAGACTTCCTTTGTTGCCATTGTGGTTAATCGGTTTGGTCGGTGTGATCATGAATCAATATCTTGGGTTATAAACAGAATAGAGAGAACAAAGAAATGGGAAAATTTATTAAAGAAAAGGCTTATTGGAGGATAGCATGAAAATTCACGAAAAAGTTGGATTGACCTTTGACGATGTCTTACTGGTGCCCAAACATTCCAAGATCGCCAGTCGTAAAAACATTCGTACCAATACCTGGCTGACACCTCAGATTCAACTGGCTATCCCAATTATCAGTGCCAACATGGATACAGTGACCGAAAGTGAAATGGCAATCGCCATGGCAAGAGCTGGCGGAATTGGAATTTTACATCGCTTTATGACCATCCCTCAACAGGCTGAGATGGTTCAGCGCGTAAAACGGGCAGAAAGCTTTATCGTTGAACACCCCTTAACTATTTCTGCCAAAGCAACCTTAGAAGAAGCAAGCCGAATAATGAAAGAATCCGATATCGGCGGTTTGGTCGTGGTAGATAACGAGCACCATTTAATCGGATTATTAACCACCAGAGATATTTTACTCGCTCCCTCCATGGATGTACCGGTCGAAAATGCTATGACTCCCCGAGCTCGCTTAATAGTTGCCCATAGAGATGAACCTTTTAGTAACGCACGAGATACCCTGTATCAACATCGCATTGAAAAATTGCCTTTAGTAGATAAGGAAGATCATATTGTTGGGCTTGTCACTGCGCAAGACCTCTTTAAAATTCATGAGCATCCTGAAGCAACTAAAGACCAAAAAGGGCGTTTACGGGTAGGTGCAGCAATTGGTGTGAATCCAAGCGATTTAGAACGGGCAAAATCATGCGCTGAAGCGGGTGTAGATGTACTAGTAGTTGATGTTGCCCATGGACATATGGATTCGGTTCTTGAAATGGTGCGGATCCTTAAAAAAGAAATCCCTTCTCTGCCAGTCATCGCAGGAAATGTTGCCACCGCAGAAGGGGTAGAAGATCTAGCCCAAGCAGGCGCGGATGCTGTAAAAGTAGGGGTAGGTTCAGGTTCCATTTGCATCACTCGCATTGTGACAGGATTTGGTATTCCTCAGCTAACCGCAATTGAAGAATGCTCTGAAATTGGGAAAAAGCTTGGGATCCCCATCATTGCCGATGGTGGGATTCGCAATTCAGGCGATATCACCAAAGCTCTCGCAGCTGGTGCCAGTTCAGTTATGCTTGGAAGTTTGTTGAGCGGCACAAAAGAAAGTCCAGGTGCAACCATTTTCCGCAATGGGCAAAATTACAAAGTAGTGCGGGGAATGGCTTCCTTGACAGCAAATATTACCCGGCGTGAAGTCGAGCAACAGTCTGAAATAGATTGGGATGAATGGAGTGAAGTCATCCCCGAAGGAGTTGAAGCAGTCGTCCCTTATCGTGGAAATCTTAGGGAAGTTCTACACCAGTTATTGGGAGGTCTTCGATCTGGAATGAGCTATTGCGGTGCCTTAACTCTCCCTGAATTAATTGAGAAGGCAGAATTTATTCAGATCACCCGATCTGGACAAATCGAATCAGGCGTTCATGATGTAACCGTTTTATGAGGAGTCTAAATGCCAAGCTTGGAAAATTCTTATTCAACCTGGGTTGAAATTGACTTGGAAGCCATTCGCAATAATGTAAGAATTGTGCGCGACCTCAAAGAGGCACAAATCATGGCAGTAGTGAAAGCAGATGGGTATGGTCATGGCGCCATAGCTGTAGCCAAAGCTGCCTTGCAAGCCGGCGCTAGCTGGTTAGGAGTTGCCCGTTTTGAAGAAGCCATGGAATTACGCCAAGCTGGGATTGAGGCACCAATCCTACTATTAGGCTATCTCCCTCCCCAAAAGATTGCTTTAACCATTCAAAACCAAATTTCAATGACCGTTTGGCGCAGCGACCAAATCCAGAATATCCTTGAAATCTCGCAAGCCATCCATATTCCTGCTCGATTGCATCTGAAAATCGATACCGGAATGAGCCGCATCGGAGCTCAACCAGAAGAAGTTTCTTCCTTGGGCGAAATAATTGCATTTAACTCCAATTTAGTCTTCGAAGGAATCTTCACTCACTTTGCCCGAGCTGATGAAAACAATCCACAACCCACATTGAAACAACTCGAAATTTTTCAACAATCTCTGAGTGATTTAGAAAGATTTCGATCTACGAATACCCTCATCCATACCTCCAACTCTGCAGCGTCTATCTCCCCTTATTTCCCCGCTTTTGACCTGGAACGCTTAGGAATTGCGATGTATGGGCTATCCCCTTCTAAAGATTCACCTCTTCCTCCAACTTTTAAACCAGCCCTGACATGGAAAACTGTCCTGAGTCACGTTAAATCCCTCCCGGCGGGTCGGGGAGTTAGTTATGGACATATTTACACGACCACTAAGACAGAGAAAATCGGCACAATCCCGATTGGATATGCAGACGGTTTCAGGCGCTGGCAGGGGAATCAAGTCCTCATCCATGGCGTTAGAGCACCTGTAGTAGGAAGAGTTTGTATGGACCAATGCATGGTTCAATTAGACCATATACCCCATGCTCAGACAGGGGATGAAGTTGTAATAATCGGTTACCAGGGTTCAGACCATCTTTCCGCCGAAGACGTAGGAACGACCTGGGGAACAATTAATTATGAAGTAGCTTGTGGGATTGGAAAAAGAGTTCCGCGGATTTATCTCAACGAGAGTGCCAGCCTTATGTGAAAAAGCTGCCACTCTATTTTATCCTTCAAGCAAACCTAAAACCACAGGTAGTAATTGTTTTTTCCGGGAAACTATTCCGGGAGCATCCCGGGTTCCATCGGGCAACACCGGGTAAGGCAAATAATCCAGGACAGGTGGAGAACCAGAACTCAGTAACAAGCGGCTGGAACCACGCACCACATCAGTGACTAATAAAACTGCAAAATCTAAATTTTTCCTCTCATGCATTTCATTGAGAGCTTTTTGAAGAGAGATTAAATTCTCGGTAAGGGAAAGTAAATCGGTTACTTCCACCTGGGCGATGGCAAATTTAAATCCACCGGACTCGTATACTTTTACATCTGTGTTAACAATTTCATAAGGATCGCGTTCTGTTAACCCCATCCCAGCAGATAGAACTGCTTTCCCGAAGTTTTCCACTGTTTCATCTTTAATGGGTGAACCTGCTGAAAACGCCCAGCGAGAAAGTTTTTCGACCGCTTGATGGTCTCTTGGGGTTGTGGTTGGTGACTTCAAGAGTAATGTATCTGATAAGACACCAGCCAAGAGTAATCCAGCCAAGGCAGGAGGAAGAGATAAACCAGCATCTACGGTACGTTCGGTTACAAGTGTGGAAGTTGACCCTACAATATCCACACTAAAGCGAATTGGCATGTGAGTATAGGGATTGCCTAAGCGGTGATGATCCAAAATCTCGATTAATTCCGCTTCTTCCAGCGAGGCGATGGCTTGGCGAGGTTCATTATGATCCACAAGAATGACTTTCAGACGTGGCGGATTGAGCAAATCACTTTGGCGGGCAATCCCAAGATAAATACCTTGTTCATCTACAACAAAATACTCATCATAGCTATCACGGAGGATACGATTGATGGCATCCCGAATAAATGCATTTGCCTGGAATTTTGGGATCGTTGAATCTGCTGCTTCAAGGCAGCTCGTGGATAATAAATCGGAAAAATTGGAACTGGATAAAGTAGGTTTTGGACCCAAAGTTTCAATGAGAAATCCAAATAAACTAAAACCGCTGATTAATCCAAAAGGGCTGCCATCACTGGAAACAATCGGTGCTAGCCCGCCGGTTCTGGCTGCTAATGCCCACGCCTCACTTAAAGGACTTTCGGGAAGCAGGGTGTCTAATCTTTGGGAAACCGCTTCAAATCTTGGTGAAGCATCTGTAAGGAGTATGGGAGGATCGAGGTTTAGACGCTTCAATACCCATCCAGTTTGAGGATTTAATGGGCCCGCCCGGGCAGCGATCGTATCTGTTCCATCGCGTTGGTTCAACAACCAAGCATATCCTAACGCTGACGCAATCGTATCGGTATCTGGGTTAATATGACCAATTACATAAATAGAGGATGTTGACATTTTTTTAATTATAACCTAGACCAGGTGTTTCCCTCTGGTACAGCAACCAAGATTGTTTAGCAACCAGGGTATCTGAGATTGTCTAAAAAATCAAAATTGTCATATTGAGCGACGTGAGATGTAAAATGGAAAGACCCCGCCCACCGCTCGGAGTGAAAACCTTCTTTTTGGACAATATTCTATAAGGCGTCATTCTATCGTATTAAAAAATCATCCTGCGGGTTATCACTTAAAAACAACCTTGCAGGATGATTATCTTCTTTCGATTTCTTTTTTAGTAGGTAAATCCTTTTATCGAAAAGAAGGGATTCTATCCTCCTAGATAAGCTTTCTTTACATCTGGGTTTTCAAGGAGATCTTTGGATACACCCTCCAAAACAAGATTACCGGTTTCCAAAACATAACCGCGGCTGGCAAATTTTAATGCCATCCGTGCGTTTTGTTCAACCAACAAAATAGTTGTGCCACTCCGGTTGATATCTTTTAAAACATCGAAGACATTCATCATCATCAAGGGTGACAATCCCATCGAGGGTTCATCCAGCAACATCATTTTCTTGCCGCTTACTAAAGCTCGACCTACAGCTAACATTTGTTGTTCACCCCCACTTAAAGTTTCCGCTTTTTGAGTGTTGCGTTCCCTTAAACGTGGAAAAATAGTATAAACCCGCTCAATGTCCGCTTCGACTCCTTTTGCATCTTTGCGAGCAAAAGCCGCCAATTTTAAATTCTCATACACGGATAGGTTCCCAAACAGGCGACGACCTTCGGGAACGTGCGAGATTCCTAAATCGCTCACTATTTTATCAGCAGCATAGTCTAACAAATTTTTTCCTGCAAAGGTCATCTTTGTACCGGGTTCAACTTCTACGAGGCGTGAGATCGCTCGTAACGTGGTGCTTTTGCCAGCCCCATTTGCCCCAATGATACAAACAATTTCCCCTTCTTCGACTTTAAAATTAATTCCGTGCAGAGCTTTGATCCGATCGTACGATACACGTAAATTTTCAATATCTAGCAACATCATGCCTCTACCTCCTTGCCTAAATAGGCTTCTATTACGATCGGATTATTACGAATTTCCTCTGGAGTTCCCTCGGCAGCTACTTCTCCGAAAACTAGAGTTTGAATTCGTTCGCAGAGATCCATCACTACTTTCATACGGTGTTCAATCACAAAAATGGCTAATCCTAATTTATCATGTACATAGCGAATAATCGCCATCATTTCGATTAGTTCTTCTGGATTCATCCCCGCTGTAGGCTCATCTAAAAAAAGAATCTTTGGATCCAAAGCTAATGCTCTGGCTAATTCCACTCTACGTTGAGCGCCATAAGGCAGATTAGTGACAATTTGATCAGCGAGATGCCGGATACCTACTAATTCTAATAGCTCATAAGCTCTTTCTTCGATTTCTCGCTCTTGTTTATTACGAAGGGATGTGCCCAAAAATGCGCCTACCAGACCATAACTAATTTTTGAATATTGAGAGAGGCGAACATGGTCTAAAACAGATAAATGTCGCCATAACTGTAAATTCTGAAAAGTGCGGCCTAGTCCTTTAGCTGCAATCTGATGGGGTTCTAAGCCAACTAAATTTTCCCCCGCTAAAGTGATCGTGCCTTCGGATGGACGATATATTCCGGTTATCAAATTGAAGATGGTCGTCTTTCCTGCGCCATTCGGTCCGATGANNTTTCCAGCCCCGTTAGGTCCGATCAATCCTCGGATCTGACCTGCCTCAATGGAAAGATTATAGTTATTGACTGCCCGTAAGCCGCCAAAATAATGGGTCATATTCTTGACTTCGAGTAGTGCCATGTTACGCCTCCGGTCCTTTTTTCTGCTTTGGTCGGATTAAATTTTTGACATTGAATTCCCGGAAAGCAATTAATCCCGTTGGACGATAGATCATGATCAGAATGATCATGATTGGAATAATAATCCATTTGTAAATTTCCAAAGGTCGCAAAGCTTCACTTAAAATGTTCATTCCCACGGCACCAACAATTGAACCCACAACAGAGTTTAATCCACCAAAATAAACCATCCCTAACACTTCGGCTAATTTCTGAATCCCAAAAGAACTCGGATTGACGTACCGTAAGACATGAGCTAATAACCCACCTGAGACGCCAGCCCAAAATGCTGCGAAGAGGAAGGTAACCATCTTGGTTTTACGAGTATCGATAGACATGGCGTTCGCAGCCATTTCCCCATCCCGCACTGCATTCATGGTTTTTCCAAAAGTGGAGGTGACATAATTGTTGATAATCCAGATACTGATCATCGTCCAAGCAAAGACGACTGGAAGGCTGGATAGATCAGGTTGACCACTTAACCCACGCGGGCCCCCAAACACCTCTAGGTTTTCGAGTAGACTCTTAACGATAAAGGTGAAGGCAAGAGAGATAATCGCAAGATAATCTCCTCGAGTGCGAAAAGACGGAACTGCCACCAATAACGCCCCAACTGCTGAAATTAAACCACTCAGGATAAGAATAAATGGGAAAAGGAAAGGAGCAAGAGAAGCTGGTAGATTTAAGGAGCCAAACAAGTCATTATTCACAAATAAAATGATGCTAAGTACCGAGGCAGCGTAGGCTCCTAATGCAATGAAACCAGGCTGGGAACATGAAAATTCACCCATATAACCATTGATCACATTTAAACTTAACGTGCCAATAATTGCAATCAAGGTGAGTTTTAATACCAGCACCCGGTAATCACTCAAATCTCCCCAGACTTGTAAAACTGCATACAACAAAACGATATGAACTAATGTAGCTAAAACAATTGATTTGTCCATCAACCATTGGGCTATTCGATTACTTACATTTCCTATCGCCCTAGCAACGATCAAAATTGGTAAAACATAGATTATGATATCATACAGGAGAGCAGAGGGAATTAATATGGGTGTTTTCAGTGCGATATCGAACCCAAATAAGACCGGTGCCTTGGGCATTCCGAGCATTCGAGCAAATGGGCTTCCCACAAAATACTCTAATATAACGGATAATAATCCACCCACCAACCAAGCTAACATCGGTATATCACTGAACCAATCGTCCCATTTCTCTGCTAGGCTGTGATACCATCTTTTTTGTTCAGGTAATGATTCACTTACAGCCGCCATATTTTATCCTTTCATTCATCAATGGAATTATTCGTTTTTTAGAGACGAAGTTGGGCACTATAAGGCTCTCCAAAAAAGCCATGTGGTCTAAATGTCAGAATAATCAGTATGATCGAATAGGCAATTAGATCCCGCAAAGTAGAGGGAAAGATTGTCGCCACAAAGATTTCGATAAATCCCAACAAAAAACCAGCTAATGCAGCGCCCAAGATAGATCCTCTGCCGCCCAGTATCGCTGCCACAAATGCTTTCCATCCGAAAATGATCCCCATATATGGATCCAGAACCGGATAAGCTATACCGAATAAAATTCCTGCGGCTGAAGCCAGTGCTGATCCTAAACCGAATGTCATTGCAGCGATGAAATTGATCGATACTCCCATTAATGGAACAATGAGAAAATCATAAGCCATCGCTCGCATTGCCATTCCCCATTTGGTACGCCGCACAAAAAAGTTTAGCGCCAGCATCAATCCAATTGAAACCAGCACGATCATTATTTTCGTGTTAGTAATGCTTACTCCATTGAATTGATAAGTCTGGGAGGCAATTAAGTCAGGAAATTTTTGCCTCCGTGCTCCTAAAATCGCCAGGTTTCCGGTCTCGAGGATAATTCCCACCATCAAACCAGTGATTGCAGCTGAAGCGCGAGGGGCATTCCGAAGCGGGCGATAGGCTATTCGTTCAACCGCCATTCCTACCAAAGAGGTTAGGAACATAGAAATCAAGATCGTTAATATTAAAATTAACCAATTTGGCAAAACCAAAATACCCGAAGCACTCAAACCTAGGAATCCAGTTGCCACAAAAAAACCAATATAAGCGCCAGTCATAAAGATATCACCATGGGCAAAATTGAACAACATTAACACACCATAAACCATGGAATACCCTAAGGCGATCAAAGCATAAAAACTACCCCACTGTAAAGCATTAATCACATTTTGTAAAAAGAACGCCATAATGGGATTCTCCTTATTAACAAAGGTTGAGTGGACAGGGTTTTAACCTGTCCACTATAATCAGTCCTGTGCAAGCTTTATTGTTAATATTCAAAATTCATCGGATATTGCTCAAACAATTTACGGGCATGCCTGTTTGTAGAATGTAAATTGACCCTGATCGTCAATTTTGACAATAACAGCGCATTTAATTGGATCATTCCCCTGACTGAAATCCATCTTTCCCGTGATGCCATCAAATTCTTTGATTTGAGATAAAGCATCTCGGACACATTTCCGATCGACCTTGAGATCCCCTGTTAATTTTCCGCAATTCTGGATCGCCATTTGTGCTAAACCAAAAGCGTCCCAGGTCAAGGCGGCTACATCATCGGGAACATAACCATATTTCTGTTGGTAGCGGTCAATAAATGCTTTTGTGGCACCGGTTGCCCCAGCTGCTGCATAATGGGTACTGAAGTACAAACCATAGCAATCTGACCCACAAAGCGGAATCAGTTCTGCTGAGCCCCAGCTATCACTCCCTACAATCGGACTATTGAATCCTAATTGGTGAGCTTGTTTAACAATTAACCCTACTTCGTTATAATACTGGGGTGTGAAAAGGAATTCAGCGCCAGCATCTTTGATCTTGGTTAATTGGGCACTGAAATCAGTATCCTTGGTTGTAAAACTTTCATAAGCAACCACCGATCCCGCTCCATGCTGTTTTTCCCAAGCTTCTTTGAAGAACTCTGCTAATCCTTTGGAATAATCGCTCGCCACATCGTATAAGACCCCCGCTTTAGTGAATCCAAATTCTTGGGTTACAAAATTTGCAACGACAGGTCCTTGGAAAGGATCCAAGAAACAAGCTCGAAATACCCACGGTCTATCTTTTGTTGTGTTCGGATTGGTAGACCAGGGGCTGATCATCGGAGTTTCATAATTATTGGCAATTTCTCCCGCTGGAACAGCTTGTTTCGATGCTTGGGGTCCAATAATGATGAGAACTTCATCTTGAGTGATTAACTTCGTATTGGCAGCTGCAGCAGATTCGGCTTTCGATTCATTATCTTCAATTGCTAGTTCTACTGGATATTTTTTACCCCCCACCTCTAATCCACCGGCTGCTTTGACATCTTCCAACCACATTTCTGCAGCATATTTTGTGCCTTCTCCAATTTTTGGTACATCCCCGGTCAATTCTGCATTGACGCCAATTTTTATCGTTTGCGCCTGCGCTTGCCCACATGAGCTCAAAAAGAACGAACCGATCAGCAAAATTGTCATAACTATCAATAGAGTTTTGTTTTTCATAATCTCCTTCTCCAAAATAAAAAATTTTAAAGGAATCTATGGAAACATAAAACTATTCACTATATGTTATATTCCACCTCCTTTTTTTAATTAATTTCCCATTGAATTTCGAGAATGGTATAAAATAAATATCTTGCACAGTAATCCCCAATATTGTGCATTCTCTATGGGTTATTAGTTTGGGATGGAACGCCATTAATTCCTCCGAGAGTTCTTAATTCGTCGAAATCCAACCTCTAATTGCTTGACCATCACCAATTGAATTATTTATAATTATAATCAAATTTTGGCTGAAGTAAACTGACATTCTTCATATTTTTTTATATGAACCTAAATTGTTCATGTTACTACGATCATCCGAAAAACATTTTTAAAACTATTTAATAATGACTTCATCTAACTCAGCAACTGCACTAGCTCATCCAAATATTGCCTTTATAAAATATTGGGGCAATCGAGATGAAAGTTTGCATATCCCCTCATCCAGTTCTATCTCGATGAATCTGGCAGATATTTTCACCCAAACCCAGGTCATTTTGGATTTGGATTTGGTTTGTGATGAACTAACCCTTAATGGAGCTCCAGCATCCCAATCGAGCCAACAGCGTGTTCAAAACTTCTTAGATCAATTTCGCAAATTAAGTGGTAAAAAAGAATATTGCCGAATTTTTAGTACCAATAATTTCCCAACCTCAGCTGGTATAGCCTCCTCGGCGTCCGGATTTGCAGCACTTACCTTGGCTGCTGCAAAGGTTTACCAACTTGATATCAATCCATTGGAGCTTTCACGAATCGCCCGCCTTGGTTCCGGTTCAGCTAGCCGCTCTATTCCAGGAGGTTTCGTCCAATGGGTGGCGGGATATGATCACCAGAGTTCTTTTGCGGAAAGTTTCGCTCCCCCTGACCATTGGAATCTAGTGGATTGCATCGCTGTCATTGGAGACGATGAAAAAAAAGTCTCCTCTTTAGAAGGACATCGTTTGGCAAACTCTAGTCCTCTCCAAAGCGCTCGTCTTGAATCAGCCAATTCAAGGATTGAAACTTGCCATACAGCTATCTTAAAAAAAGATTTTGCAACCCTTTCAGATGTAGTGGAGCTAGATACAAATCTTATGGTTGCAATTATGATAACCTCTCGACCAGCATTGTTTTATTGGCAACCAGCTTCCCTGGCGGTCGTCTTTCAAGTCTTACTATGGCGTCAGAATGGGCTGCCGGTTTTTTATACCCTCGATGCCGGAGCTAGTGTTCATGTGATTTGCCCGCAACCTTATTCTAGAGAGATCTCTTCCACGCTTAGAACGATTCCCGGAGTTATTCAAGTAATTCACTCAGGAGTGGGTGGTCCTGCTCATATAATAGAAGAAAATATTTAAGGATACAAGAAAAATGGGTCCCCCAAATAATCTCCCGAAGGAAGCCAATTCAATCATGATCCTTCATATCAAAACATTAATCCTGGCTCATTTAATTATGGATGAAAAGAATAGGAAAGGATATAATTGTTACATCAAGTTTAAAATATATTGAAATGAAACTAAGAGAAGAACATCTATGAGTAATCAACTCCTTATTTTTATCGGTGGAATTGCAGTATTGATATTACTGCATGAATTCGGACATTTCTTAGCCGCGAAATTCCTTAAAGTTGAAGTCGAAGAATTTGGGATTGGATTTCCTCCCCGAATCGTAAAAGTTTTTACGGCAGGTGGCACTGAGTTTACACTAAACTGGATTCCATTAGGTGGATTCGTCCGCATTAAAGGCGAAAATGATCCGGACGTTCCTGGTGGTTTAGGAGCAGCAAACCCCTGGATCAGGTTCGGTGTACTCAGTGCAGGACCTCTTACCAATATCCTACTTGGGATGATCCTATCCGTTTTGGTTTTTTATCAAGCTGGGGAACCCATTCCTAATCGAGTTAAGGTATTAGAAGTTGCACCTAATTCCCCCGCTGCCCAAGCTGGTTTACAAACGAATGATATCCTCCTTGAAGTACAAGGTGAGAAAATCGATTCGGTTGATGAACTACATAACCTTATCTATGGGCGATTGGGTGAACCAACCTCGATAACCTATGAACGGAACGGTGCTTCTTTTTCAACCAACCTTACTCCCCGCAATCCACCCCCAGCCGACCAAGGGGCTATCGGAATTATTATGGGAGTGGATACACGTCCAACAACCCTGATAAAAGCAATTCCGCGGGGCGTGAATGCTTCTTTTACCTATGTGGTAGCATTGTTTTCACTCCCCAAAATGCTCTTGAACAATGAAATCACACCCGAAGAAGCTCGTCCGGTTGGCTATAAAGGCATGTATGATATCTATCAACAAGTACGCGATCCGTTTTCCTTCTTCACTATGATAACCATGTCACTTGGCGTTCTAAACCTTTTCCCGCTCCCGGCATTGGATGGCGGACATCTATTATTTACAGCGATCGAAATCGTGACCCGCCGGCGATTACCCCCCCAATTAGAAAACGCAATCCACACGGTCGGTTTCTTCTTACTCCTTGCTTTATTAGTCTATGTCAATATCATGGATTTTGTTTCACCTGTCAAGCTACCATTCTAAGAAAGAATGTTAATGAAAAAGCAAATTTCTTTATCCGAGTTAATTAGAATTTTGTTAGATACTTCAAACCCTATTTCGGCAAAATATCTTTATCGTTTGTCGGACCTCTGTGATGAAGATCTAAATGAAATTAAAAATATCTGGTTAAAAATACCTTCCTGGCGCAGACAAAATTTATTAGAAGATACTGAAATTATGTCCTCCAAGGATAGTTTGTTATCCTTTGCAGAATTAAGCAAATTTGCATTGGATGATCCAGACGAACATGTCCGAGCATTAGCTATTCGTAATTTGTGGGAAATAGAAGATATTTCGATTGTTCCAAAACTAATTGAGATGCTGGCAACCGATAAATCAGAAGAGGTCAGAGCAAATGCGGCTTCCTCTTTGGGCCAATACGTCTATTTAGGAGAGATTGACCATTTAAAGCCAAATACATTACATAAAATAGAAGATCAGCTCATTTCAACCTATCAAAGCCATGCTAGTACCCTAGTACGATCACGAGCTTTGGAAGCTTTAGGATATTCGAGTCGGCCTGAAGTAGAAAGCTTTCTGCATGAGGCATACAACTCTGGAAATCAAGGATTATTGATCAGTTCTTTGTTTGCAATGGGACGTTCTGCTAACGAGGATTGGACTCCCTATATTGAAAAAATGTTGTCCCATCAAAATTCCGAAATTCGGAGGGAAGCTACTCGGGCAGCAGGGGAACTAGAAGCAAAATCCACATTACCAACCCTTTTTGAATTAGTCCATGATGAAGACTCAGAAGTGCGTCGGGCAGCTATCTGGTCCCTTTCCCAAATAGGCGGAAGCGGGGTGCGAGAATTATTCCTGGAGTTGTTCAATAATTCAGAGGATGATGAAGAAGAAGATTTTCTTGAAGATGCCATAGATAATTTGGCTTTTACTGAAGATGTTGGCTTTTTCACCTTATTGGATATTGATGAAAAAGACACGTACCAACTTCATGAAGAACATAAAGAGGTTGATTTTGAAGATCCAGAAGATTTCTTAGATCTTTCGGATTATGATCTGGATGAAGATGAAACAGAATAAACTATCTGTTAAATGTTTGATTACCAAATGCAGCGTAATATAGCCAGCTTATTTTTTTTATTGATCCTGTTTTCACAAGTCTCTGCTCGACCTTTCCAAAAGAATAGCGAAGCTATTGATTTTGTTTCTGATATTTCTTACGAATTTGGGGACCAAATAAGTTTTACCGGCAAAATTTCACCTTTATTGGATATTCACCAGGCAATTCTATTCATCCAAACATCACCCGTAAATACTTCAAGTATCCCGCTAGTTTTGAACGCCCAACAAGAATTTTTTTACCGTTTAGACCTTTCCACTGATCCCATAACGCCCTTTTCAACAATCCATTACTGGATCGAGATTCAACATAACGATGGAACTTCTCAGCTTTCGCCAATAAAAGCATTTCGATATTTAGATAACCGAAATATATGGATGACCAAATCCAGTTATCCGTTTATTATTCACTGGCAAGGAGATTCAAGCCAGCTCGGTCAAACTGTATTACCCATTGTCCAGCAATCACTCCAAGCCATCCAAACCGTTCTACCTGTTCCAGATCTGACGGATATAGATATATTTATTTACAATTCACCTGGAGACTTGAGAGAAGCTATCCCAATCAATCAATCGGATTGGATGGCTGCTCATGTCGATCCGGAAAGCCAGGTAATGTTAATTTCCATCACGGATCCACCGGATCAAATCATCCAAATGAAAAGACAAATCCCCCACGAATTAATGCATCTTATTCTATGGAAAATTTCGCCAGATGCCTATGACCAGATTCCAGTATGGTTGAAGGAAGGGCTCGCCACGACAGTTGAATTATCTCCCGAAGCAGAGTATTATACAATTTTACAGAATGCGGTCAATACAAATTCGCTCATTCCATTCTCCGAATTATGCACTAGTTTTCCACAAGACATCGGCAGTGTATACCTTTCCTATGCACAATCCGCTTCGTTCACCCGCTATTTAATTCAAAATTACGGCTCGCAAAAACTTCTCGATTTAATCCATTCGTTTAACAACAATTCTGATTGTCTTACGCCCATTAAATTAACTTATGGAATGGGTTTAGACGAGTTGAGCCAAAACTGGATCAAAGACCAGTTCGGAGTAGTTTCGATTTCCCATGCATTAAATGCTTTCACACCCTGGTTAGTGGTGCTGTTATTGGTATTAATTACTCCCGTCCTTTTATTCGCAACTTTTTCCAACCATCCAATCCCATCTCAGGATGAAAAATGACCGAAAGCTCTACTGCCCGCCTACATGCCTTGGTTGAAGGAATCGTGCAAGGAGTTGGTTTTCGGATATTTGTCCAAAGAGAAGCAGCCCACCTCAATTTGACTGGCTGGGTACGCAATACTTGGGAGGGAAACGTGGAAGTGGTAGCCGAGGGAGAAAAATCACAATTAGAAAAATTGTTATCAGCTCTAAAAGTAGGACCCGCTTCTGCTTATGTCACAAATGTCAGGTTTGTCTGGCTGCCAGCGAGTAATGAATTTTCTGATTTCCGGGTGCGTTCCACCGCTTAACTTGAATTCGTAAACGCCAAACCACGTTCTTTGAGAGACGCGAAGCGATTTCTTCCCACAATTATATGATCCAAAACTTGTATATCTAGCAATTGACCAGCTTGAATAATCGCCCGGGTTAAGGCAACATCATCAGCGCTTGGAGTCGGATCCCCGCTAGGATGATTATGCACCACAATAATTGCAGCGGCATTCAAACGGATGGCTTCACGGAATAGTTCTCCAATCCGTATCTGAGCTGAATTGAGTGACCCACGAACCACTGATTTAATCTCCAAGACGTGATTTCGAGTATCCAAAATAAGAACACGCAGCTCTTCTTGTTCTAATCCGCTCATCTCATAATCCACCAATGCAAAAGCATCTTGTGGACTTTGGATGGTTGGCTTTTCATCAGATTCTAATCGCATCCGGTTGCCCAATTCCAACGCAGCTTTAATTTGAGCGGCTTTTGCCATTCCCACACCTCGCTGCGCGCTAAGCTCCCCAAAAGACGCTCTGTGCAAACCAAATATACCTTGAAAATCGCGCAATAATCGTTGGCTCACTTGTAAGGCATTTTCACCAGTCACTCCAGTGCGCAGTAAAATAGCCAAAAGCTCCGAATTACTTAATGCACTCGCACCTCGTTCTGCCAATCTCTCCCGAGGCCGATCGGATTTTGGGATATCGGCAATCCGAAAAACCACATTGGAATCACCCATTTTTCTCATCTCCATTTCTGGCACAAAATCTGCATAATTTTCTTTGGAATGATTAACAAAATCTCTTTCATGCTATAATCCAAAAACGAGGTGAATACAATGAATCTGGACGCAAATGGATTTCGTAATTTGATTCTGATCCTGACCGCTTGGGGGGGTGCATTTATCGCCGCATTGTGGCTTAGTCTGGTGATTTGGACTTATCGGGATATTCGTCAACGTACACATGATCATTTGGCTCGAATCCTCGCAATTCTTGTGGTGGCGATCTTATTTTTACCGGGCATTGTCATTTACCTCATTTTACGACCTTCAACAACAATCGAAACCGAATATCAGCAAACTCTTGAAGAGGAAGCCTTATTGCAGACGATCGAAGAACCAGAACTTTGTCCAGGATGCGGGCGTAAAGTTAAAGAAGATTGGATAGTCTGCCCAACCTGCCACACCCGCTTGAAAAAGTCCTGCCATCAGTGTGGTCATTTATTGGAGTTATCCTGGAATCTCTGCCCATATTGTGCAACGCCAGCTCCTGGAATGCGCCGTGATAATGTCACCTTAGACGAAGTAATCCAACCAATCGAAAATCCATTGGACTAATAACTAAGTCTATCTCAATTCATTGAATTGATTTCTATTTCTTTCATTTTCTGATCGGTTCTTTCTTTTACCGCCCGAAGGAATCCTACAAATAAGGGATGAGGACGATTTGGTCTGGATAAAAATTCCGGATGAAATTGAGTGCCCACCATAAAAGGATGATCAGCTATTTCGGCAATTTCCACTAACCTTCCATCGGGGGAAATACCAGAAAATACCATACCAGATTGACTAAATTTTTCTCGAAATGAATTGTTGAACTCAAAACGATGGCGATGCCTTTCATTGACTATTTTTTCTTGAGTGAACTCAGCATAAGCAGAAGCAGCTTTTGAGTCTGGAACCAGTCTGCATGGATATAATCCCAAGCGCATTGTTCCTCCCATATCCGCAATATCCCGCTGGTCAGGCATTAAATCAATCACCGGGAAGAGAGTCGACCGATCGAATTCGGTTGAATTTACCAGATCTGTTCCAAAAACATAACGACCGAATTCTATAACCATCAACTGCATTCCCAGGCATAATCCTAAATAAGGAACCTTATTCTCTCGTGCATACCGAGCAGCCTGAATTTTCCCTTCTGTTCCACGGCTGCCAAATCCTCCTGGAACAATTATTCCATCAGCAGATTGTAATACATCCCAGCTTTTACCTTTTTCCAGTTCTGCTGAATGAATCCAGGCTAATTCCACTTCAATTCCTAAAAAAAGCGCTGCATGTTTAAGCGCCTCACGTACGCTTATATAAGCATCATGTAATTCAACATATTTCCCAACGAGGGCAACTTTAACTACCGGCTTCGGTTGTTTGACTTTTTCAATTAATCTTTCCCAACCTGACCAATCAGGTGTTTGGCGGGCTTGCAAACCCAAGCGATTTAATACATAATCTCCGGCTCCCAGGCGTTCCAAAATGAGCGGAACTTCATAAAGAACAGGAGTCGTCACCATGGGAAAAATCGCTTTTCTCTCAACATCACAAAACAGGGCAATCTTTTCACAAATTCCATCTTCCAGTGGGTAATCCGACCTGGGAACAATGACATCTGGCGAAATCCCAATCGAGCGCAGTTCACGGACAGAGTGTTGGGTTGGCTTGGTCTTTAGCTCATTCGTTGCTCCAATATAGGGTAACCAGGTGACGTGAATATAAAGGCTATTTTCACGCCCTACATCTGTGCGCATTTGGCGGATCGCCTCCAAAAATGGTAGCGATTCGATATCCCCTACTGTTCCTCCGATCTCTACTAAAACAATCTCTGCACCGGTTGTTTTAGCCACTAAACCAATTCGTCGCTTAATCTCGTTGGTAATATGGGGGATGACTTGAATCGTTCCACCCAAAAAATCTCCCCGTCGTTCTTTGGTAATGATTTCAGCATATACTTGCCCAGTGGTCACATTGCAAACCCGATTGAGCCGAATGTCAATGAAACGCTCATAGTGACCTAAGTCCAAATCCGTCTCAGCTCCGTCATCTAAAACAAATACTTCTCCATGTTGATACGGACTCATAGTGCCTGGGTCCACATTTATATAAGGATCCAATTTCTGAACAGCGACTTTGAAACCTCGTTCTTTCAGAAGCCTTCCCAAGGCAGCTGCGGTAACCCCCTTACCAACCGAGCTAACCACCCCACCAGTAAAAAAAATGTATTTTGTTTGGGATAACTCCTCCATGAAAACCTCCAATCCAATAATTAGGGATAATTACAAAAGTCGTGGGGAGAAAACCCACTTAGGCTTTCTCCCCACGCAATATTTTCTATTAGTCTTATTCTATTCATCCCACTCAACAATCCATCTCTGAAAGATAGAGTACTATATTTAACGATAGACTGTATTTTGGCTTATTTATTAAACGGTTCAAAATTTAATGGATAGCCAATATTGTTCATGCTTTTAGAGTTTACCACACATAGCCAAGTTTTACATAAAACTTCATTAAAGTGTTGCATCCTTTTTAGCTCCATGTTAAACTATAGGTTTGAAATGTTTAATCTATTTCCCGTAACATTAGTCACTTTATTGTTTGGTTTATTCCAAGGGATTGGACTATTTGCCAATGATAATCCTATGCGCATTAGTCAACCAGCAGCTTACGTCTCTCACATCTCCATCACCCAACCCCAGCCTAACCAAGCCATCCAGGGAATAGTCATAATCTTCGGTAGTACCAATGTTCGGAATTTTTCAAACTCAACCCTCGAATTTTCTTACCACGATAACCCAACCGACACCTGGTTCCCTATTTCAAATAGCAGTCAAGGGGTCGTAAATGATCAATTGGCAGCTTGGGATACTACCATTATTACAGATAATAATTACACTTTAAGGTTAACCGTCTCAACTCAAACAGGTCAAACATTGACTTACCTGGTGGATAATATCCGGGTTCGTAATTATTCACCCATAGAAACTCTTACCCCTGGACCACCCTCTACTCAAAATGCACTAAGCAACCCAGTGCTGCCTACTATGCAAAAACTCACCCCAATGACTGCTACCCCCTTTCCAACCAATCCGGCTACCATTCAAACTTCAGATTTGACACGAACCGGTCTATTTGGAGTTCTCTTAGTTTTCGGTATTTTCCTAGCCGGAATAAGTTACGTATTCATCCAAAAAGGGTCTCAATGATGATGCCATTATCCAATCAACCAGAAAAACCATTCAATAATCATCAAGATTTCCTAATCGTTGGACTAGGGAACCCTGGCAAAGAATTCTCTCAAAATCGTCATAATATTGGATTCATGGTTTTAAATCACTTTATTGACCAGCAAGGTTCTCGTTTTTCTCGTTTGGAATACCAGGCTTTCGTCCAAAAATTGAAATGGTCAGATGCCACAATCATCCTTGCCAAACCACAAACTTATATGAATCTTTCTGGGCAATCGGTTGCCCCGCTCATGCATTATTATAAAATTCAGCTTTCCCATCTCTTAGTGATCTATGATGATATTGATTTGCCCTTTGGGACCTTGCGTTTGCGAGCCAACGGTAGTTCAGGCGGTCATAACGGGTTACAATCCATCATCGAACGCTTAGGTACCCAGGAATTTCCCCGTTTGCGAATTGGGGTTGGAAGACCCCCAGGGAAAAAAGAGGCAGCCGATTACGTCTTGGAAGATTTCAATGCAGACGAAAAAGGACAACTCCCTCTTATCATTGACCATGCAATCCAAACCATAGAAGACTTTATCAGGTTGGGTTTGGTAGAGGCAATGAACCGCCATAATGGTCCCTTAGGAGAATGATTATAATTATAGGTTCAAATAAGAAATCCAATGGCATTCGAAACCTTATTTACTCAAATTGAAAACAATCTGGATGAATTAATCCAGCCTATCAAGAATAAAGAAATCCTTGGCGGATTAAACCTTCGGCGTGCAGTACATTTACCGGTTGCCGTAGCCCTTCAAAACCAGCTCAATATCCCATTTTTGTTTATCACCGATCGGAATGACCGGGCATTAGCTCTGTGGGAAGAATTATCGCTTTGGAAACCTGATCTTAACCGGGCAATCTTTGCTGAACCCAATACTTTATATTATGAAAACATCCCTTGGGGAAATCAGGTTCGCCGTGATCGCTTGTCAGTTCTAGCCCAATTAGCCAAGCTGCAGATCCCAGGGGAAAAACCTTCTGAATCTCCNNCGTGATTTTTTAAAAGCCACAAAGAGCCTTAAAGTTGGCGCGCTCCATCCTATTACTGAATTAGTTCAATTTTGGAATGATATTGGATACGAACGCGTCAATACGGTTACGGAGCCATGTCAATATTCTCGACGAGGTGGTATCCTGGACATCTGGGCAACTTCATCAACCCACCCCTTGCGGATCGAGTTCTTTGGGGATGAAATCGAATCAGTTCGATCATTTGATCCATCTACCCAACGGACAATCAAAAACGCTCAGCTCCATCAGAGAATCATGATCCCACCCGCTCGGGAATATTTGTTATCTGAGCAAACTGATCTTGAATTAGCGGACGGGGAAGAAATCAATGAGTTCTATCTCCCTCTATTACACACTTTTCCCGCTAGTATTTTAGATTATCTCCCTTCAAACGCCCTCGTCTTGATAGATAATCTAGATTTACTTCAAGAGACTGCCGTTGAGATTGATGAGAAAGCAATGGAAATGCGCCAGGCAGTTATCCGAGAAAGAAACATCACCGAGGATTTTCCTTCTCCTTACCTCACCTGGTCTGAAATTGAAGACAATCTATCCACTCATGACACCATTCATTTAGGATTTGATTCGGAAGAGCATAGTCCAGATAACCTTACTCAAAGCTTTCAATCATTTTTCAATTCTGAAGAACATTTTGCCGGGAGGGTTAAACTATTTATCGAACATCTCCAAGATCTTATAGAAAAAAATGAAGTTGTTTGGGTGGTATCTCGGCAAAAATCGCGTCTTCAGGAATTATGGCAAGAGCAAACTGCTTCATTGACTTACTCTCCTGCTGTTGAACAAAATCCTCGTTTTGCGAGCGGTAGTATTTCCGAAGGTTGGTGTTTCGCTCCGCCTAACCAAACACCGATTCATGTTTTTTCTGATAGTGAGATTTTCGGAATCCGTCCTCCGGAAGTTCGCCAACGGAAACGAGTTGTGAGTCTGGATCCAGAAGGTGACTATAGCGATTTACAACCAGGAGATTATGTTGTCCATGTTGATCATGGAATTGGGATATTTATAGGATTGGTCACTCGTACTATTGATAATATAGATCGAGAATACCTTTGCATAGAATATGCAAACAACACCCAATTATTCGTCCCCGTGTATCAAGCTGATCGAGTGGCTAGATACATTGGTTCTGATAAGAGACAGCCTTCTTTAAGCCATTTAGGGAGCCCTGAATGGCGGAATGTCAAAAACTATGTGAAAGAAGCGGTGGTTGAAGTCGCTCAGGATTTATTAGAATTATATGCCAAAAGAAATGCTATAGAAGGATATACTTTTTCCCAAGATACCCATTGGCAGGAAGAATTAGAAGCTAGTTTTCCCTATATTGAAACAGAAGATCAAATCAAGGTACTCAAAGAAGTCAAAGCGGATATGGAAAGCAGCCGTCCGATGGACCGGCTGATTTGCGGCGATGTGGGTTATGGGAAAACCGAAGTGGCTTTGCGAGCCGCCTTTAAAGCTGTGATGGACGGCAAGCAGGTTGCCATCCTGGTGCCCACCACCGTCCTGGCCCAACAGCATTACAACACATTCTTGCAGCGGCTGGCGGCTTTTCCAGTCCAGGTGGAGATGCTCTCCCGCTTTCGTACCCCGCAGCAGCAGCGCGAGATTATCGAGCGGCTGTCCAAAGGGCAGATCGATATCATTATCGGCACCCACCGCCTGCTCTCTGCGGACGTGCAGGTTAAAGAATTAGGTCTTTTAATTATCGATGAAGAACAACGTTTCGGCGTCACACACAAGGAAGCGCTTAAGAAGATGCGCACCGAAGTGGATGTGCTCACCCTGACCGCCACGCCCATCCCGCGCAC
>DHFN01000068.1:4230-8897 GCA_002402275.1 Anaerolineales bacterium UBA4823 | reverse complement strand
CAAAGGTGGTAAAAGCCACCTTCGCAGACGAACCTCTAAGCGCACAAAACGCTTAATTCAAGAGATGATCCCAGTGAAAGGACGTGGAATTATTAAACGCGTCCGCCGCTTGGCTCCAAATTTGGAGAAATAATTTTATTTCATTTATGCGGCTTTAGAGTGCAGACAACGGGTGAACTTTTCACCGGCGCTCCGGGGTACGCAGGAGAGTAAAAAATGGCTAGAGTAAAAACAGGACCTTATCGCAGACAGCACCATAAAAAAGTGCTGAAAATGAACCAAGGACAATTTGGCACCCGCCATCGCCTTTTTCGACGAGCGAATGAGGCAATGCTAAAAAGCCTTTGGTATTCCTATCGAGATCGAAGAACTCGTAGAAGAGATTTACGGAATCTTTGGATTGCCCGGATCAATGCGGCTGCCCGCCTTAATGGCACTACCTATAGTCGTTTGATCCACGCCATGAAAAAAGCCAATATTGCTTTAAATAGAAAAATGCTGGCTGATTTAGCAGCGCGCGATCCAAAAGCCTTTGCCTCAGTGGTTTCAAAAGCGCTCAATTCATAAACCACATACAATTTTATTATCTATCTGACCCAATATCCACAAATGAATTGTGTTTGTTATCTATTTGTGTATATTGGGTTAATTGATCTATTTCCTTGCATCCCCCACCCCTAATTTGCGTAAATAATTATAGTGGAAGTATTACTGAATTCTTTATGAAACTCAAAATCAACCCCTGGCAAAATAGCCGGTGTCAACTTCCCAAAAATATTAGGAAACGAGAAAAGAGTATAATTTAATAACTGAGTGTGGAGGTCCTGATGGATAAAAAATCTAAACATAGCGTTCAAGCTTCTCTAAAAAATGGTCTTTTTGAAGACCTGGCGGAGAGGATAAAATTAATTCTCCACCTCATAAGGGATAAACGGATCAATCCATTGCTCAAATTAATCCCAATTGCATCTCTGCTATATCTTATTGTCCCAGATCTTGCTCCAGGACCGATTGATGATGCCATCTTGATTTGGTTAGGAGCATACCTGTTTGTTGATCTGTGTTCACAAGATATTGTGGATGAGCATCTTAAAACTATCAGAAGGACATTTCAGAGTCAGTACAATGATAAAATGACTCGCAATATAAAGACCGAAGATATTAGCGATGCTGAATTTTGGGAAGAACCAAAGTAACATGTACTTAATAACCAAAACAAAAATAAATACAATCCTATTAACGGGGCTAATTTTTATAACTTCTGGCTGCTCATTCCAAACTAACCTATCAACAACCTTTCCAACCCCCTCTAAACAAGTCATTCAAAGTGTTACCCCAACGACTATTTCTCAAAATATTCCCGAACCAGAGACACCAACTCCTCTCGAGGTTAACCCATCCTCGACTATTACACCCATCGCATCATTGCGTTTCGCAGTAATTGGTGATTTTGGTTCCGGGGATAATCATGAAAAAAGTGTGGCAGATTTAGTCAATAGCTGGCATCCCGATTTTATTGTTACGACAGGGGATAATAATTATCCTAGTGGCTCAGAAGATACCATAGATGAAAATATTGGCAAGTTTTATCACGAATATATCTTCCCTTACAAAGGAAATTATGGAAAGGGTTCCGACATAAATCGCTTTTTTCCTACCCTAGGCAACCATGATTGGATGAGTGAAGCAGCCCAACCTTATCTAGATTATTTCACACTGCCAGGTAATGAACGTTATTATGAATTCACATGGGGAGAAATTCAATTCTTGATGTTGGATAGCGATTCTAATGAGCCTGATGGGGTTGGTTCTAGTTCAATTCAAGCCCAATGGCTAAAAGAAAGCCTGCAAAACTCAAACAAAAAGTGGCAAATCGTGATTATGCATCATCCTCCTTATACATCGGGTTTACGTGGTCCTGTAGACTGGATGCGCTGGCCTTATAAGGATTGGGGTGCAGATGCTGTACTCAGTGGACACGATCATTATTATGAAAGGTTAAATGAAAATGATTTAATTTATTTCATCAATGGAGCAGGAGGGGGAAGTCTATATGATTTTGGAATACCAGCAGAAGGAAGTCAAAAACGTTTCACGGGGGTGCATGGTGCAATGCTAGTAACTACCGCTGACCAATCTATCTTATTCCAATTCTTCACCGTTGATGGAAAATTAATTGACCAGTATACTATCTATAACCATCCGTAAAAACCCTATAAAAGATAAATTTTCAGTACAATCAATCATATATTTTAATATTTTTTCTATAAATAAACAAGTTTCGAAACATATTATTAACATATTCCAAAATTATTTATAACATTTTATTATAATATTTTCTTGACATCTATTAATTATCAATATATAATTTAGATTGGTATTAACTTAATCATAATTAGAATTATTAAATACCTAAAAGATATTTTTAATTTTATTATTATTTTGTCTTTTTTCATTCTTTCCCTAAAGATAGATATGAACTTAATTATTTTCAGGATTGGACCTTATGTGATCGTACCCATGGGCAGACCAGCAATTATATTGTGTATCATTTATTATTTTATTGTCACCTGGAATGATCTTTTCACTCCGATGATCTTGATTCAAGATATGAACCTGCGGACGGTCATGGTAGCCCTGGCAGCTTTAATCTCGCGTTACTCTGGAGATCCAACATTTCAATTTGCAGGTTTAGTGTTAGCGGCTATTCCAGCCATTCTAGTTTACGCAATTTTCCAACGTTACATCATCAAAGGGATCGGAGAAGGATCAACCCGCTAAGGACTATAGAAATGAACAAATGAAGGAGAAATTTTCTTTATTTACAATAAAAAGGCAAAAGCATTCCTTATTTCACGAAATCTTGATAAGATTATGACTTGTCGAGATACTAGACTGGAAGGGTTATGATGAGGACTAATCATTCGCATGACTATAGCGCTGCAGAAAGACGTTCTCAAATTGCACAATTGGTGATTGAGAACGGTAAAGTATTCGTATCTGATCTTGTAAAAAAATTTAATGTTACCGAGACATCCATTCGGCGTGACTTAATTCTTTTGGAGGAGGATAAGAGATTAAAACGCGTTCATGGCGGCGCAATTGTGATACCAGCAAATTTCCGCACCGATACTTTTGTAGAAAAAGAAAAACTTCATATCAAATCAAAATCTTCAATAGGAAAAACTGCCGTGGAAATGATCAAACAAGGTGATATTATCCTGGTAGCTTCGGGGACAACCACCTTACAAGTCGTACGTGCCATTCCCCACTCGATGCGTACCAACAATCTCATTACCCTGGTCAGCAATTCTCTCCCGGTAGCCCAGGAAATTCTTAAGTGGCCCTCTCCAAATTTAACCATCCTGGGTGGTCTTTTCTTACCTGATTACCAGGCTACCATTGGTCCTCAAACCATAGAGTTATTAGATGACATTACTGCCGATATTGCTTTCCTAGGAGCAGATGGATTAACCTTGGACGGAGGGGCAACAACCGCTAATGTCCTGATGGCTGAGGTAGATCGCAGAATGGTCGAAAGAGCCAGAAAACCAATTTTAATCACCGATAGTTCAAAAATAGGGCGAGCGGGTTTTGTGCCGATTAAACCAATCAGCTCCTTTCATACTTTTATTACCGATGGTGATGCTCCCCCAGATTTTCTTGAAGCAGTTAGAAATATAGGTGTCGAGGTCATTGTTGCTGAGTAATGGCAATTTTTTCTTATCTAAAATAGCTTTATTAATCAATCATGGCTTATGGAAGCAAGAATAGCTAATTATTATGGTAAACCGGTTTATCATCTGACAGCAGGTTCTATCGAATTAGACTGCCTTGCCGAAGCAGGTCCGCGGATTGTGCGGTTGAGTTATCAAGGTTCGCCCAACCTTTTAGCCGAAGTTCCCCAAATCACAACCTCCACTCCATTTGGAGATTATCATTATATGGGAGGGCATCGCTTGTGGCATGCGCCCGAATCCATGCCGCGCTCCTATATCCCGGATGAGGATGGTTTATCAATCTACGAACTAGAGGATGGAATTGGTTTGGATGGAAAAACCGAATCTGCTACCGGAATACATAAACAAATTGAAATTCATATCCAACCTGAAAGACCAATCATTACCTTAAAGCATACTCTCTCTAATGAAGGTTTGTGGGCTGTCGAATTATCTCCGTGGGCAATTACAATGCTCAAACTCGGTGGAACTGCCATCCTACCCATGCTTCATCCCCTAAATCAAAACCCGCTCTTACCCAATCGCCACATTGCCCTGTGGAACTACAGCCATATTAATGATCCCCGGCTGACTTTGACCGATAATTATATCTTCATCAAAGCTCTTGCGGGTTTGCCTCCTTTTAAGATTGGCACATTTGATCAACCTGGTTGGATTGGCTACTGGAATAACGGTGTGTTTTTTCGAAAGCGTTTTGCTGTTTTTCCAGAACAGCTTCATCCGGATCATAATTCCAATGCGGAAATTTATTGTGATGAACATTTTATCGAGTTGGAAAGTATTGCCCCGCTCAGCAAAATCAGCCCAGGCAATTCTGTTACCCACATTGAAAACTGGGAATTTACGGATCAACTAAGTAAAGAGTTCCTGCCTCTCATCCAAAGGTAATCTTAAACCTGCCTAAAATTTGCAAAAAGTCCCCCTATT
>DHFN01000068.1:449-4223 GCA_002402275.1 Anaerolineales bacterium UBA4823 | reverse complement strand
GTTGGTTGGCAAAGCCGGGTCGCCTTTACAGGAAGATAGCGGGGCGTTAAGGGATATTATGATCGCAACCAAGAGGTTATTGGTAAGGGCGACCCATCTGGATTGATTCCCTGCTCCTTTGGGAAAATATTCTTTGCCCAATTCTACGTTGGTTGGCAAAGACGGGTCGCCCTAAGGGGAAAAACCCGAGGCAAATGAGGTAATAATTGTCTAATTAATATAACAGGTTTGCCACTTTCCTAAAGATTGACGAATGGCAATATATTATTCATTGAACAACTCCGAGATAGTATGAAATTGCAAAGCAAATAAGTTCAAGAAATGCCGCTAACCCAGTGATAAAATATTCATTTATAATGAGAAACCGATTTTTTACTTATCAAATTAGAAGGAAATATATTAATGAGCATCAAAGCATTAATTTTTGATTTTGGAGGTGTTCTCTCGCGCACTGAAAACCATAACCCCCGCATCGAATTAGCCAAGCGATTTGGATTAGAGGAGCATGATCTAGAGAAACTAGTTTTTGCCAGTCCATCCTCTAAACGAGCTTCGATCGGTGAACTATCGGTTGATGATCATTGGCGAGAAGTCGCTCTCGCGCTAAAGGTTAATCCAGACGAAGTTAATCAGATTCGCGATCAGTTTTTTGCTGGTGATCAACTTGATCAAGAACTGGTAATCTATCTGCGCCAAATGGGAAAAACCTATAAAATTGGATTATTAAGCAATGCCTGGGGTGATTTACGCTCCAGCCTCAACCACAGCCTTCATATCTTAAACATATTTGATGACGTAGTGATATCATCCGAAATTGGCATTATGAAACCGGATCAAAGGATCTTCTTATTGGCAGCAGAAAAACTTCAAGTGGCAAACAATCAAGTAATTTTCGTTGACGATACACCCGAAAATGTTGACGCTGCTCGTTCACTAGGCATGTTTGGAATCCAATTTCAAACTACAAAACAAACCCTGGCAGATATAAGCAAAATAATCGAAAAAAGCAAAAATGCATCTAAGCCACCTCAGCCTTAAAGAAGCGATCACATCCATTGAAAAATGTGAAATTTCCCCAATTGAGTTAACCCAATCATTATTAACCCGCATAGAGTTATTGAATCCACGACTCAATTGCTACCTCCGGGTTTATAGTGAATTTGCATTGGAACAAGCCCATGATAAGACAAAATTAATCGGCAAGTTGGATTCTCTGCCAACCCTTTTTGGGATTCCGATAGGACTAAAAGACCTTATTGCACTCTGTAATTTTCCTCTAATGGCCGGATCACGGGTATGGGAAAATCATATCGCCAGCGAAGATGCCTATGTAGTGAATAAGCTCCGCAGGGCTGGTGCTATTTTTATCGGTCATCAAAACATGCATGAGATCGCCCTGGGGGTGACCAATGTCAACCCTTATTTTGGAGCCTGTCGAAACCCCTGGAAACTGGATCGAATATCTGGTGGTTCTTCGGGTGGTTCAGCTGTTGCAGTCGCTAGTGGTCTATGTTTGGGTGCTTTGGGGACGGACACAGGCGGTTCGATTCGCATTCCTGCTAGTTTGTGTGGAGTAGTGGGGTTTAAACCTACCTTTGGTCGGATAAGCCTTCGCGGAGTTTTACCCCTCAGTTGGAATCTGGATCACGTTGGAACGTTAACAAAAAGTGTCGAAGACGCAGCGATTCTGTATCATGTCATTGCGGGATATGACAATCAGGATCCATATTCTGTCCCAAAGCCTTTATCCAAGTCGTTTCACCCAGAGAAAAGTACCTTGCAAGGAATTATGGTTGCTTATGCAATGGATAATTACTTCACCCAAGCCAATGCAGAAATTATTCAGGCTGTTCACCAGGCAGCAAAGGTTTTTGATGATTTAGGGGCAACTGTTGAAGAGGTTAAATTTCCCAATGCCGAATTAGCAGCTCAAGCCAATTCCGAAATAGTCATTAGTGAGGCTGCTGCTGTTTATGAAAAACAATTGAATGAAACTCCGGATCTCTTTGGGGAAGATGTCTTGCAGCGTTTGCATGCAGGAGCAAAAGTACCCTCCACTCAATACATCCAGGATCGTCATTTCCAATCGAGTATTAAAAGGCAGTTCCATGATTTTTTCCACAAATATGACATTTTATTAATACCCACAACACCGATAACTGCGCCATTAATACAGGGAGATAATGCAATTGAAGAGGTAAAGGTTTTAACTCGTTTCACCGCTCCCTTTAATCTGAGCGGTTTACCTGCGATCACTTTAACCTGTGGATTCGATCAGCAAGAGTTACCAATCGGTTTACAACTTGTAACTAAAGCCTGGAATGAAGAATTATTGCTCCAAATAGCCCATATTTATGAACAAGCTGCCGGCTGGCAAAAATTTAAACCCTCATTATATTAAATTGAAATCGCGATTAATTGAATTAACTTATTAATTATTAATTCCGCAACTTCTTCTTTGCTCATCAATGGATATTGAGCTACTTCACCTTCTTTCCCAATCAAAGTAACCCGATTAGTATCCACAGCAAAGCCGGCATCTTTAGCAAGAATATCGTTTGCAACGATTAAATCAAGATTCTTTCGCTCCAATTTCTGACGAGCATTATGTACTAAATCTTGGCTTTCGGCTGCAAACCCGATAACCACCTTAGGATGTCCATCTTTTTTTCGATATTCTCTTACATCTGAAAGAATATCCTTTGTATAAGTCAAATGAATTTCAGGTATCCCCGCTTCTTTCTTGATTTTAAGATTTGTTACTTCGTCTGGTCTGAAATCCGCAACAGCAGCAGCCATGATCAGAGCATCTGCAGTTTTGATAGCGTCCATCACCGCATTGTGCATTTCTTGAGCGGTTGAGATATCAATTCGATGGACACCAACCGGAGTAACTATTGAAGAATTTGCTGATATGAGAGTGACAGTTGCTCCATGATCAATTGCAGCCTGTGCAATTGCAAATCCTTGCTTGCCCGAGGAGCGGTTCGTGATAGAACGCACCGCATCAATGGGTTCACTTGTTCCCCCGGCAGTTACAACAATCTGTTTCCCTTTCAATTCTCCATCCCGACCTAGAATAAAACGGATCGTTCCTAATAGCTCAACCGGCTCCACCATTCTCCCTAATCCAACCAATCCAGATGCCATCCGCCCTTCTGATGGTCCAGCAATATACACTCCCCTTTGGCGTAATATCTCCAGGTTTGCTTGAGTTGCTGGGTGACCGAACATTCCACTATCCATCGCTGGTGCAAGCAAGATTGGACAATGAATAACTAAAGCAGTCAGACATAGTAAATTATCAGCTAATCCTTGAGCTAAACGAGCGATAGTGTTTGCAGAAACAGGCGCAATCACCATCAAATCCGCTTCTGAACCCAAGCCAATATGAACCACCTGGCTTTCACCTGACCATAAATCATCATCAATATATGCCTTCTGACCAGTAACCGATTGGAAGGTCAATGGTGTCACAAATTTTTGGGCTGCTTCAGTCAAAATAACTTTTACTTGAGCCCCCGCTTGGGTTAATTTAGAAGCCAAATCCACTGTCTTATAACTTGCAATTGAGCCAGTCGTCCCCAAAAGAATATGTTTATTTTCAAATATCTTTGCCATATATCCATTGTACAACATAACTAAAATGTCAAGGACATTGAAAGACTCATTAAAATGGCTTTTCTGGGTCAAACGCTAAAAATTGGGTATAATTCATACCAGACTATTTTGATGTGAGGTGAATTATGGCTAAAAATAACCAAGATAAGATAG